>DASWXO010000133.1:0-19089 GCA_036405455.1 Thermomonas sp.
AGCGCGGATCGAGGCCTTCCACCGCGCGGGCATCGCGTCCCCGTACGAAGTGGAAACCGCCCCCGGGCTGACCTGCCAGCGCGTGCAGCGGCCCATCCGCCGGGTGGGCCTGTACGTGCCGGCCGGCAGCGCGCCGCTGCCGTCGACCGCGCTGATGCTGTGCGTGCCGGCACGGCTGGCCGGCTGTACCGAAGTCGTCCTCTGCACGCCGCCACGAGCGGACGGCAGCGCCGATCCGGCCGTGCTGCTGGCGGCGCGGCAGGCACCGGGCGTGCGGGTGTTCAAGCTCGGCGGCGCCCAGGCGATCGCGGCGATGGCGCTGGGCACCGCCAGCGTGCCGCGCTGCGACAAGCTGTTCGGCCCGGGCAACGCGTGGGTGGACGAAGCCAAGCGTCAGGCCGCGCAGCGGCCGGGCGGCATCGCCATCGACATGCCGGCCGGCCCGTCGGAAGTGCTGGTGATCGCCGATGCCGGCGCCAACGCCGCGTTCGTCGCCGCCGACCTGCTGTCGCAGGCCGAACACGGGCCCGACTCGCAGGTGTTGCTGTTGACCGACAGCGCCGCGCTGCTGGATGCGGTGGCGGCGGAGGTCGACGCCCAGCTGGCCACGCTGCCGCGGGCCGATATCGCCCGGCGCGCGCTGGAGGCGTCCCGGCTGGTGCTGGTGCGCGACATCGCGCAGGCCATCGCCATCAGCGACGCCTACGCGCCGGAGCACCTGATCCTGTCGGTACGCGAGCCGCGTGCCTGGCTGGACTGCATCGGCAGCGCCGGCAGCATCTTCCTCGGCGACTGGACGCCGGAAGCGCTGGGCGACTACTGCAGCGGCAGCAACCACGTCCTGCCCACCGGCGGCGCCGCGCGTGCGTGGAGCGGGCTGTCCGTGGCCAGCTTCCAGAAGGCCATCACCGTGCAGGAAGCCAGCCGCGCCGGCATCGCCAGCGCCGGGCCCTGCGCGGCCACCCTGGCGCACGCCGAGGGGCTGCAGGCCCACGCGCGCGCGGTCGAACTGCGATTGGAGCAAGCGGCATGAGCACCACGGTGAACGCGCTGTTGCGCGAGGACCTGCGCGATTTCGGCGGGTACAAGTCGGCGCGCAGCGAGGCGCTGGCCGGTTCGGTCTGGCTCAACGCCAACGAATCGGCGTGGGCGAATCCGTCCGATCCCGGCGCGACCCTGCGCCGCTACCCGCAGCCGCAGCCGGATGCGCTGCGCGAGCGCTTGGCGCGGCTCTACGACGTGGCGCCGGCGCAACTGCTGGTGGGCCGCGGCAGCGACGAAGGCATCGATCTGCTGGTGCGCGCGTTCTGCGCGCCGGGGCGCGGCCGCATCGTCATCGCGCCGCCGGTGTTCGGCATGTACGCGGTGTGCGCGCGCCTGCACGGCGCCGGCCTGGTGGAGGTGCCGCTGGTGGACGCACCGGACGGCCTGCGGGCGGATCTGGCCGCGATGGGCGATGCCGCGCTGGAGAGCGGGGCGAGCCTGCTGTTCCTGTGCTCGCCGGGCAATCCGTCCGGCGAACTGCTGCCGCTGGACGCGATCGCCACCTTGGCGCGGCGGCTGCGCGGCCGCTGCCTGGTGGTGGTGGATGAGGCGTACGGCGAATACGCCGACGTGCCGTCCGCCACCACGCTGCTGGCCGACCACGAGAACATCGCGGTGCTGCGCACCCTGTCCAAGGCGCACGCGCTGGCCGCGGCGCGGGTGGGCTGCGTGCTCGGTGCGCCGGCGCTGATCGAGGCGCTGCGCCGCTGCCAGGCGCCGTACCCGGTGCCGCAGCCGGTGGTGGATGCCGCGCTGGGCGCGCTGGCGCCGGAGGCGCTGGCGCTGACCCGCAGTCGCATGGATGCCGTGCGCGAAGCGCGCGCGCGCCTGGCCGACGGCTTGCGCGGGCTGGCGGGCGTGCGCCGGGTCTATCCCTCGGCGGGCAATTTCCTGCTGGTGCGTTTCGCGGATGCCGGCGCCGCGTTCGCCGCGTTGCTGGCCGCCGGGGTGGTGGTGCGCGACATGCGCGCGATGCCCCAGCTGGGCGATGCCCTGCGCATCAGCGTCGGCACCGCGGAGGAATGCCGCCGGGTGCTGGCCGCGCTGGACGGCCTGCGCATGGAGGCCGCGGCATGAGCCTGCGCCCGATCCTGTTCGTCGATCGCGACGGCACCCTGATCGAGGAGCCGGCCGATTTCCAGATCGACGCCTACGAGAAGCTGCGCTTCGTGCGCGGCGTCATCCCCGCGCTGCTGAAGCTGCGCGACGCCGGCTACGAGTTCGTCATCGTCAGCAACCAGGACGGCCTCGGCACCGCCGCCTATCCGCAGGCGGCGTTCGACGGTCCGCATGCGCTGATGCGCCAGGTGTTCGAGAGCCAGGGCATCGTGTTCCGCGATGAGCTGATCGACTGCAGCCTGCCGGCCGACAACAGCCCCAACCGCAAGCCCGGCATCGGCATGATGACCGCCTACCTGCAGGACCGCGGCATCGACTGGGCACGCAGCGCGATGGTGGGCGACCGCCCGACCGACCTGCAGTTCGCCGACAACCTGCGCATCCGCGGCTTCCAGCTGGCCACCGCGCAGTTCGGTGGCGAGTGGGACTGGGCGGATATCGCCCACGCGCTGGCCGACGCGCCGCGCCAGGCCGCGGTCGTGCGCAACACCAAGGAAACGAAGATCCGCGTCGAGGTGGACCTGGACCGCGTGGCCGAGCCGCAGGTCGCCACCGGGCTGGCGTTCTTCGACCACATGCTGGAGCAGATCGGCAAGCACGGCGGGTTCGCGCTGGCGATCCGCGCCGAGGGCGACCTGCACATCGACGAGCACCACACCGTCGAGGACACCGCGCTGGCGCTGGGCCAGGCCCTGCGCGAGGCGCTGGGCGACAAGCGGGGCATCGGCCGCTACGGGTTCACCCTGCCGATGGACGAGACGCTGGCCAGTGCCGCGCTGGATTTCAGCGGCCGGCCGTACCTGGTGTTCGAGGCGGCCTTCCGGCGCGAGCGCGTGGGCGACCTGCCCACCGAACTGGTGCCGCACTTCGTCCGGTCGCTGTGTGATGCGGCGGGCCTGAACCTCAACCTCAGGGTGCAGGGCGAGAACGACCACCACCAGGTGGAGGCCTGCTTCAAGGCGGTGGCGCGTGCGCTGCGCCAGGCGATCCGCCGCGACGGCGTGGAGCTGCCGTCCACCAAGGGGGCGCTGTGACCGACGTCGCCATCATCGATGCCGGCGGAGCCAATTTCGGCTCGGTCTGCTACGCGCTGGAGCGGCTGCGCGCGCGCCCCCGCATCGTGCGCGATGCCGACGGCCTGCGCGGCATGCCGCGCGTGCTGCTGCCGGGCGTCGGTGCCGCGGCGCCCGCGATGGCGCTGCTGCGCGAACGCGGCTTCGCCGACGTGCTGCCGCGCCTGGAGGTGCCGCTGCTGGGCATCTGCCTCGGCATGCAGCTGCTGTTCGAAGGCTCCGAGGAGGGCGAAGTCGCCTGCCTCGGCCTGTTGCCCGGCCGCGTGCGCAAGCTGCAGGGTGGCCCCGGCCTGCGCGTCCCGCATATGGGCTGGAACACGCTGGAGCCGTTCGTCGCGTCGCCGCTGCTGGCAGGGATCGAGCAGGGCGCCACCGCCTACTTCGTGCATGGCTACGCGGCGCCGGTGACCGGCGACTGCATCGCCGCATGCACCCACGGCGAGCGTTTCGCCGCCATGGTCGCGCGCGGCGCCGTCGCCGGTGCCCAGTTCCACCCCGAGCGCTCCGCGGCCAGCGGCGCGCGCCTGCTCGACAACTTCCTGCGCTGGACGCCCGCATGAGCTTCACCGTCTATCCCGCCATCGATGTCCGTGCCGGCAGGGTGGTGCGCCTGCGCCAGGGCGACTACGCCGACGAAACCCGCTACGGCGAGGATCCGCTGGCGTTCGCGCGGCGCTACGCCGAAGCTGGCGCCGCGTGGCTGCACCTGGTCGACCTGGACGCCGCCAAGGCCGGCGGCTACACCCTGCAGCCGCTGCTGCGCGACCTCCGTGCAAGCAGGGGCCTGCAGGTGCAGACCGGCGGCGGCGTGCGCAGCGAGGCCGACGTGGAGGCGCTGCTGGAGGCCGGCGCGGGGCGCGTGGTGGTGGGTTCGCTGGCGGTGACGGCACCCGATACCGTGATGGGCTGGCTGGCCACGTTCGGCAGTGAGCGGATCACCGTCGCGCTGGACGCACGGCAGGACGCGACGGGCACGTGGCGCCTGCCGGTGCACGGCTGGACGCAGGTCGCCGCCGAGACGCTGGACGCGCTGTTGGCGCGTTATGCGGACGCCGGGCTGGTGCACCTGCTGTGCACCGACATCGCCCGCGACGGCATGCTGGCGGGGCCGAACATCGACCTCTACCGCCGCCTCTGCGAACGCCACCCCGGCGTGCGCGTACAGGCCAGTGGCGGGGTGCGCGATGCCGCCGACGTGGCGGCGGCGCGCGCCGCCGGCTGCGCCGGCGCGGTGCTGGGCAAGGCGCTGCTGGACGGGCGTCTGTCGCTGGTGGAGGCGCTGGCATGCTGAGCCGCCGCCTGATTCCCTGCCTGGACGTGCGCGACGGCCGCGTGGTCAAGGGGGTGCGCTTCCGCGACCACGTCGACATGGGCGACATCGTCGAACTGGCGCTGCGCTACCGCGACGCCGGCGCCGACGAACTGGTGTTCTACGACATCGCCGCCAGCCCCGAAGGCCGCAGCGTGGATCGCGGCTGGGTGGAGCGGGTGGCGCGGCTCATCGACATCCCGTTCTGCGTGGCGGGCGGCATCCGCGGCGTGGAGGACGCGCGCGCGGTGCTGCACGCCGGTGCCGACAAGATTTCCATCAACACGCCGGCGCTGGAGCGGCCGGCACTGGTCGCCGAACTGGCCGAGGCCTTCGGCGTGCAGTGCGTGGTGGTCGGCATCGATTCGGTGCGGGAGGCCGACGGCGAATGGCGCGTGCGCAGCCACACCGGCAGTCCGGATGCGATGCGCGCGCCGGGCAAGCGCACGCTGGACTGGATCGAGGAAGCGCAGCGGCTGGGCGCCGGCGAGATCGTGCTGAACTGCATGGGCAGCGACGGCGTGCGCGGCGGCTACGACATCGCCCAGCTGCGCGCGGCGCGGGCCGTCTGCCACGTGCCGCTGGTGGCGTCCGGCGGGGCCGGCGAGCCGGCGCATTTCGCGCAGGCGTTCCTCGAGGCGGACGTCGACGCGGCGCTGGCAGCCAGCGTGTTCCATTCCGGCGCGGTGGAGATCCCCGCGCTCAAACGGTTCCTGCGCGGGCAGGGCATCGAGGTGCGGCTGTGAGTACGACCACGTTCGATATCGAGGCGTTGGCCTGGGACAAGCAGGATGGCCTGTTGCCGGCCATCGTGCAGGACGCGGCCACGCTGCGCGTGCTGATGCTGGGCTACATGGACCGCGCGGCACTGGCGGCGACGCTGGCCAGCGGCCAGGTGACGTTCTTCAGCCGCAGCAAGCAGCGGTTGTGGACCAAGGGCGAGTCCTCCGGCCATGTGCTGGCGCTGGTATCGGTGGACGTCGATTGCGATGCCGACACCCTGCTGGTGCAGGCCCGGCCGCACGGCCCGACCTGCCACCTCGACCGCACCAGCTGCTTCCCGGATGCGCCGGGCGACGGCCTGGCCGAGCTCGACGCCCTCATCGCCCAGCGCGAGCGCGAGCGCCCGCAGGGCAGCTACACGACGCGCCTGTTCGAGGGCGGCATCCGCAGGATCGCCCAGAAGGTGGGCGAGGAAGGCGTGGAAACCGCGCTGGCGGCGGTGGCGCATGACGACGAGGCACTGCTGGGCGAGGCGGCGGACCTCCTGTACCACCTGGTGGTGGCACTGCGCGCCCGCGGCCTGGCGCTGGACGACGTGCGGCGCGTGCTGGCGGCGCGACGCAGTTAGCGCGCCGCGATTTCAGGCCGAGGCGAGGGAATGCCTCACGCAGTTGCGGCCATCGTCCTTGGCGCGGTACAGGGCGGCGTCGGCGATGCGGATGATGTCTTCCTGGCCCATGCCGCGCCCGGCCGCCACCGTGTGCAGGCCGATGCTGGCGCTGAGGTGGATGCTGGTGCCGTCGTGCGCGACGGGCTGCTGCTGGATGCGCAGGCGGATCGCCTCCGCGACCTGCAGTGCGTCCTGCGCGGCGTTGCAGGGCAGCAGCACCACGAATTCCTCGCCGCCGAAGCGGGCCACCAGTCCGCCGTGAGGATGGGCGACGGCCTCGATGCTGCGAGCGGCCTGCACCAGGCAGGCGTCGCCGGCCTGGTGGCCATGGCGATCGTTGATGCGTTTGAAGTGGTCCAGGTCCAGCAGCAGCATCGCCAGCGCGCGCCCGTCGGCGCGGCATTCCTCCAGCAGGCGGCTGAACGCCTCGTGGAAATAGCGGCGGTTGTAGGCGCCGGTCAGCGGATCGCGCTGGCTGTATTCCAGCAGCTTGACGTTGGCCTCGCCCAGCTGCGCCATCGCGGTGCGCAGTTCGCGGGTGCGGTCGATCAGGCCGCGCTCCAGCTTTTCGTTGGTTTCCTGCACGATGCGGACGTTTTCCTCGCGCAGGCTGGCGTAGCGCTTGCCCAGCGCCAGCGAGAGCAGCAGCAGCTCCAGCGCCGACCCGACCTGCACGCCGTTCTGGGTCCAGAAATTCTGGGGCAGCACGCCGAAGGCGAGCAGGGTGAAGGCTGCCGTGCCGCTGAGGAACAGCGACCACGCCAGCAGGAACAGCCGCGCCGGCCGGTAGCCGCGGCGCAGCATCACCACCGTGGCGATGATGATCCACAGCACGCCCAGCAACACCGCGCGCGAGGCGATGGGCGTGGCAATGCTGTAGGGCAGCCAGGTGGACGCCACGCCCAGCAGCGCGAAGAACGCCACCACGGCCAGGCACATCCTGTCCCCGGCGGGCCAGCGGGTGCGGAGGTCGAGGAAGCTCCGCGCGAACAACTGCATGCCGATCAGGGCGAAGCAGATCGACAGCGGGATCGACGCGTCGGCCAGCCAGGCGGAGGTCGGCCACAGGTACTCGAAGCCGTAGCCGTTGAGCGCGAACAGCACCAGCCCGAACGCACCGGTGTGCAGCAGGTACCAGAAATAGCTGGCGTCGCGCAGCATCAGCCACAGCACGAGGTTGTAGCAGAGCAGCGCCAGCACGATCCCGTAGTACAGGCCATTGGAGAACTGGGCGTCGCGCAGCAGCTCGGCGAAGGCCTTGGGCGTGTACAGCGACAGCGGCACCTGCATCGAGCTTTCGCTCTGCACGCGCAGCAGCAACTCCACGCGCTGGCCAGCGGGCAGGTCCAGGCGGAAGTTCGGATGCCGGTAGCGGATGAACCGGTCCGCGAACGGCACGTGGTCGCCGCCGGCGTCGTGCTCGACGTGGCCGTCGGGGTAGCGCAGGTACAGGTCCAGGCGGTCGCTCAGCGCGTACTCCTGCACCAGGATCCACAGTGGCTCATCCCGTTGCAGGTTTTCCAGCGACACGTGGAACCAGTAGGCGCCGGTCTGGAAGCCGAACGCCGGATTCCCGCCCGGCAGCGGTGCGAAGCCGCCCGCCTGCGCGCGGGCGAAGGCCTGTTCCGGCGTGGCCTGCGCGCCCGCGTCGTGCCAATAGCCCAGCGCATTCGACAGCGGAAAGCTGGATTCGCCCGCGGCCAGCCGCAGCGGCGTGGCCGCGGCCGCGGCCGGCAGGACAAGGCACAGGCAGGCGGCGGCGGCCAGCAGCCAGCCGGCCAGCACCCTCCAGCCCCTCTCGGTGCGCGTGGTCGTCCCCATCGTCCCCATGCCCGGATTCTAGTGCAGGCCTGCCCCGTCCGCGCATAATCCGAGGATGCGCCGACACTTCCTGCCCGCCGTCCTCCTGCTCCTGTCCCTGCCGCTGGCCCGGCCCGCCCTGGCGGACACGCCTGCCTGCGTGCCCGTGGACGTGGAGGCCCCCCTCCCGCTGCCGCGCAATGCGCGGGAGCCTGCGGCGGAGGGCTGCATCGTCTACCGGCGCGCCCCGCGGAACCTGGCGGGCACCACTGCCGACGTGCTGGTGTTCGGTGACCCGCAGGTGAAATCGAATGCCGACGTGGACTATTTCCACCGCGACATCATCGATCCGCTCCGCGGTCGCCACCATGCACGGCTGGGCCTGACCCTGGGGGACCTGGTCGACGACGTGCCCGCGCTGCTGCCCGCGGTGAAGCAGGCCACCGCGTCGCTGGGCGTGCCGTGGATGCACGCGCCCGGCAACCACGACGTCGATCCGGGCACCGCCAGCGACGAGGCGTCGCTGGGCCTGTTCCATCGCGCCATCGGCCCGGACACGTTCGCCCGCGAGACCCCGCTGGCCAACGTGGTGGCGCTGGACGACGTGATCTACCTGCCGGGCCGCAAGCCGGCCTACATCGGCGGTTTCCGCGAGGACCAGCTGGCCTTCCTCGCCCGCTGGTTGCCGACCCTGCCGAAGGACCGGCTGCTGGTGCTGGCCATGCACATCCCGCTGTTCGAGGACGCGGGCAAGGACAGCTTCCGCGACGCCGACCGCGCGCGCCTGTTCGCGCTGCTGGCCGGATTCCCGCACGTCCTCGTGCTCAGCGCGCACAGCCACAGCCAGCGACACTACTTCCACGATGCCGCGGACGGCTGGGCGGGCACGACGCCGCTGCATGAATTCAACCTTGGCGCCGCTTGCGGTTCGTACTGGTCGGGGGCGAAAGATGCCGAGGGCATTCCCGATGCGACGATGTCCGATGGCACGCCCAACGGCTACGCGGTGCTGACCCTGAAGGCCGGTGGCGACTACGCGCTGGCCTGGCATGCCGCGCGCGATCCGCAGGACGCACAGATCGGCCTGCACGCACCCAAGGTGCTGCGCCGTGGTGCCTATCCCGCCTGGGGTGTGTTCGCCAACGTCTACATGGGCGACGACGACACCCGCGTGGAATTCCGTGTGGACGGCGGTGACTGGATGCCGATGAAGAAGGTACTGCAACCGGATCCGCGCCTGATGGCCGAGAATCGCCGCGACGACGAGGCCACCGCGCTGCGCGGCTACGATCGCTCGCCGGAAGCGGAGGTGTCGCAGCACCTCTGGCGCGCCGCGCTGCCGACCAAGCTGGCCGCCGGCGAGCACCGCATCGAGGTGCGCGCGTTCGATCGCTGGCGCGGCGAAGTCAACGCCACCACCACCTATTCGCTGCTGGAGTACGCGCCCTGAGGCCGCCTGCAGTGCAGGCAAGGCCCGTCGGTAGGGCGACCTGCCGGGGCCCGCGGCACGCGGACGGATCGGGAATTCAAGCGTCGGGCGCGATGTCGGCGAAGGATTCCGCACGCACGTGGCCGTGGGCGGCCTCGCCCAGCCGCGGCTGCGGGTAGTCGTCGCGGCGGTCCAGCAGCACCGTGCGCAGCCCGGCCTCGCGGGCGGCGTCGAGTTCGGCCACCACGTCGGACAGGAACAGGAGGTCGCCGGGCGGCTGCCCCAACGCCTGCGCGATGACGCGGTAGCTGGCGGCGTCGCGCTTGCCGCCCACTTCGGTGTCGAAGAAGCCGGCGAACAGCGGGGTCAGGTCGCCTGCATCGGTGTGTGCGAACAGCAGCTTCTGCGCCGGCACCGAGCCGGACGAATACACCGCGAGCCGGTGGCCGGCCGCATGCCAGGCCCGCAGCGCCGGGGCGACGTCGGGATACAGCGGCGCGGTGAAGTCACCGTCGCGGTACCCGGCCTCCCAGACCATCCCCTGCAGCGCCTTCAGCGCGGTGTGCTTGCGGTCCTCGTCGATCCAGCCCTGCAGCGCTTCCACGATCACCGCGTCCTGGCAGGCGCCGGCGGCGATCTCGATGGCCACCGCGTCCAGCCAACGGCGTACCTCGGGCCGCTGCCCGTGCGCGCTGACGAACCCGGGCAGTCGCGCCCGTGCGTAGGGAAACAGCACGTCCTTCACGAACGAGATGCTGCTGGTGGTGCCCTCGATGTCGGTGAGGATCGTGCTCAACGCGCTTGCCCCGCCTCGAAGCGCGGGAAGCGCCGTGCGATGTCGCTGCCGGTGAAGTGGCCCACCCAGCCGTCCGGCGCGGTGAAGAAGCGGATGGCGACGAAGCTGGGCGCCGGGCCCATGTCGAACCAGTGCGTGGTGCCGTCGGGCACCGCGATCAGGTCGCCGGCCTCGCACAGCACCTCGTAGACCCTGTCGCCCACGTGCAGCGAGAACAGCCCGGCGCCGGCGACGAAGAAGCGCACTTCGTCCTCCTTGTGCGCGTGCTCGTCGAGGAACTTGGCGCGCATGGCCTCGCGGTCGGGATGGTCCGGCGCGATGCTGACCACATCCACGCTGCGGAAGCCGCGGGCCTCGACCAGCCGGTCGATGTCGGCGCGGTAGGCGGCCAGGATGGCCTCGGGCGGATCCCCCGGCGTGACCGGCTGCGCGGCCTCCCATTGCTCGAAGGCCACGCCGATGCGCGCCAGTTCGGCGGCGATGGCGGCGTGGTCGTCGGTGGCCAGCAGCGGGGCCTGCGGGGCATCGTGGTCGAAGATGCGGAGTCGGCTCATGGTCGGCGTCCTCAGGCGCGCAGGCGGCGCATTTCCAGCTCGCAGCCGAGCATGAACTCGAAGGCGTCCAGGTGCCGGCGCGCTTCGCTGATGTCGCGGCCCCACGCATACAGGCCGTGGCCGGCGATCAGGTAGCCCCAGGTGTTGGGCGCATCCAGCGCGGCGTCGACGCTGGCGATCAGCGCGTCCATGTCCTGCGAGTTCGGCACCACCGGCAGGTCCAGTTCGGCCTCGTGGGTGGTGTGGCCGCGCAGGGCCTTGAACAGCTCGTAGCCGCGCAGCCGCACGCGGCCGTCGTCGGCGTAGAGCAGGCCGGCGATGGTCTGGGTGGGCGAGTGGGTGTGCAACACGGCCCCCACATCGGAGAACTTGCGGTACAGGTGGGTGTGCAGCGCGGCCTCGGCGGACGGCCGGTGGTGGGTGGCGACCGGGCGGTTGGCCATGTCCACCACCATGATGTCGGCCTCGGTCAGGCGGCCCTTGTCCTTGCCGGAGATCGTGATGGCGGCGTGCTCCGGGCTCATCCGGATCGAGAAATTGCCGGCCGTGGCCGGCGTCCAGCCCTTCGCCGCCAGTTCGCGGGTGTGCTGGATGATCTGGGCGGCGCAGCCGGCGTAGAGGGTGTGGTCGAAGGCGGGGGAGGTGTCCATCCGCGCAGTGTAGCGACTGCCGGTGGCGCTGCTAAATGACGATTCGGCCGGTCCCGATCACCCGGCGTCCGGCTTGCGCTGCTGGCCGTAGTGCTTGAACTTCTCCAGCACCCGCGCCATCTCGTCCGCGGGTAGGTCGCGGGTGGGGCCCAGGGTGCGGGCCAGCAGGTACTGGCGGGCCAGGTTCTCGATTTCCTCGGCCAGCGCGTAGGCCTCGGCCAGCGTCCTGCCGGTGGTGACCTGGCCGTGGTTGGCCATCAGGCAGGCGCGCAGGCCGCCGTCGAGCGCCTGCAGGACGTTGGCGGACAGCTCGGGGGTACCGAAGGTGGCGTAGTCGGCGCAGGGGATGCGGTCGCCCCCGGCCACCGCCACCATGTAGTGGAACGCCGGGATGCCCTGGCCCAGGCAGGCCAGCGCGGTGGCGTGGGTGGAATGCACGTGCACCACCGCGTTCATCGCGGGGAACGCGCGCAGGATGTCGCAGTGGAACCGCCACTCGCTGGACGGCAGCAACTGCCCGGGCGGGCAGGTGCCGTCGGCCTCGAGATAGACGATGTCCTCGGGCAGCAGCCGGTCGTAGGCGCGGCCGGTGGGCGTGATCAGCAGGCCGTCGCCCCAGCGCAGGCTGGCGTTGCCGGACTTGTTCAGCGACAGGCCGCTGGCGTTCATCGCGCGGCAGTGGTCGATCAGTGATTGCCGGGCGGATCGCTCGTGGTCGTGCATGGGCGGGCAGGGCGTTGGAAAGCGGCAAGGATACGCGCCGGCACGGCGTCCAGAAACGAAACACCCGGCCGGAGCCGGGTGTTTCGCCTGCGCCGTGGCGCGGGGGTCAGGCCTGCGGGCCTTCGTGGAACGGGGGCTCTGCGTCCATCTTCGGGCCACCCGCCGGGCCGGTGTCGCCGCGGGCGAGGTCGCTGTGGCGGTAGCCGTACACGGCGTACACGATCAGGCCCAGCACCGCCCAGCCGACGAACATGGCCAAGGTGTACGTCGACAGGTTGAGGAACAGCAGCAGGCAGCCCAGGATGGCCAGCGGGCAGACGATCCAGGCCATCGGGGTGCGGAACGGACGATGGCGCTTCGGGTCGCGCTTGCGCAGGATCAGCACGCCCAGCGACACCGCCATGAAGGCGAACAGGGTGCCCGAGTTGGAGATGTCGGCCAGGATGCCCACCGGGAACATCGCGGCGAACAGCGCCACGAACACGCCGGTGATCATGGTGACCACGTGCGGGGTCTGGAACTTCGGGTGCACCTTCGACAGCACGTCGGGCAGCAGGCCGTCGCGCGACATCGTGAAGAAGATGCGGGTCTGGCCGTAGATCATCATCAGCACCACCGACGGCAGCGCCAGCGCCGCGGCCAGGCCGATGGCGTTGCCCCAGCCGGCGAAGCCCATCATCTTCAGCACATGGGCCAGCGGCTCCTTGCTGCAGACCAGCGCGTCGGAGCCGGCGCAGGCGGCCGCCATCTCCGGGGTGCCCGGGTGGAAGGCCACGCCGTTCGCGTCCAGCATCGGCTGGGAGCCGATCGCGCCGACCGCGCCGTAGCCCACCAGCATGTAGAACACGGTGCAGACCAGCAGCGAGCCGATCAGGCCGATCGGGATGTTGCGGTTCGGGTTCTTGGTTTCCTCGGCCGCGGTCGAGACCGCGTCGAAGCCGACGTAGGCGAAGAAGATCGACGCCGCCGCGCCCAGCACGCCGATGCCGCCGAGCGGGCTGCCCCAGCCGGTGGGGAAGAACGGCTGGAAGTTGGTGTCCTTGGCCGCCGGCACCGCGATGATGATGAAGGCGGTCAGCGCGACCACCTTGATCAGCACCAGCACCGCATTGACCTTGGCCGACTTGGAGGTGCCGATCACCAGCAGGCCGGTGATCACCAGGGCGATCATGAAGGCCAGCAGGTTGAAGGCGCCGCCGTCCATCGGGCCGGTCTTCAGCGCCATCGGCAACTCGATGCCTGCGCTTGCCAGCAACCCGTTCATGTAGCCCGACCAGCCGACCGCCACCGCGCCGGCGGCGACCGCGTATTCCAGCACGAGCGCCCAACCCACCGTCCAGGCGATGGCTTCGCCCATGACCGCGTAGGTGTAGGTGTAGGCCGAGCCCGCGACCGGGACCATCGAGGCCAGTTCGGAGTAGGCCAGGGCCGCCAGTGCGCAGACCACGGCCGCGATGACGAAGGCCAGCATCATGGCCGGACCGGCTTTCTGGCCGGCTTCGGCGGTCAGCACGAAGATGCCGGTGCCGATGATGGCGCCGATGCCGAGCAGGGTGAGCTGGAACGCGCCGAGCTGGCGGGTGAGCGCCTTCTTCTCGGCGGTCTCGAGGATCTTGTCGAGTGGCTTGACTCGCTGGAACAGCATCAGGTGATTCCCCCATGGATCTGGTGCGTGGGCGGCCACCCTGCGGGCAGCCACAAGTCGCCGACCATAAACGGAGCGCCCCCCGCGGCACAAGCGCCGCGGGTCATGCCGCGCGATAATGCCGTGCATTCAGATTCCGACGGGAGAGGCTGCATGGACGCCGACCAAGATCGCGCACTGGCCGGGGCGCTGGCCGATTACGCCGCACGCTGGCCCGCGGAGGCGGCCACCGTCGCGTTGTTCCAAGCGCTCCTGGCGGACCCCGAGGACCCGTTCCGCCGCGAGCGACGGGCGGGCCATTTCACGGCCTCGTGCTGGCTGGTGGATCGCACCGGCGAGCGCGTATTGCTGACTCACCACCGCAAGCTGGGCCTGTGGCTGCAGCTGGGCGGCCATGCCGACGGCGAGCGCGCGCTGCACTTGGCCGCGCTGCGGGAGGCCGAGGAGGAGTCCGGCCTGCCGGGCTTGCAGGTGGCGCCGGGCATCTTCGACCTCGACCGCCACTGGATCCCCGAGCACAAGGGCGTGCCCGCGCATTGGCACTACGACGTGCGCTACGTGGTGACCGCCGGCGAACACGAGGCGTACGTCGTGAGCGAGGAGTCGCTGGACCTTGCATGGCGGCCCATCGCGGCGCTGGCCGCCGATCCCGCCACCGACGGGTCGGTGGGCCGCATGGCGCGCAAGTGGCTGGCGCGGCCCTGAGGCCGCGCCGAAGGCGTCAGTACAGCACGCGCGTGCGCAGCGTGCCAGGGATCGTTGCCAGCTCCTCGCGCAGCGCGGTGGCCTGCGCCTCGTCGGCGGCCACGTCGATCACCACGTAGCCCACCTTCGGGTCGGTGCGCAGGAACTGGCCGTCGATGTTGACCGCGTGGCGGCTGAAGATCTCGTTGACCTTCGACAGCACGCCCGGCACGTTGCGGTGGATGTGCAGCAGGCGCAGGCTGCCTGCGTGCTCGGGCAGCGTCACCTCGGGGAAGTTCACCGCCGACAGCGTGCTGCCGTTGTCGCTGTAGCGCACCAGCTTCGCGGCCACTTCCAGGCCGATGTTGTCCTGCGCCTCCAGCGTGCTGCCGCCGATGTGCGGGGTCAGGATCACGTTGTCCATGCCGCGCAGCGGGGACTCGAAGACGTCGCCGTTGGCCTTGGGTTCCACCGGGAACACGTCCACCGCCGCGCCGCCCAGATGGCCGCTGGCCAGCGCCTCGGCCAGCGCCTCGATCACCACCACGGTACCGCGCGCGGCGTTGATGAGGTGCGCGCCGCGCTTCATCCGGGCCAGCTGCGGCGCGCCGATCATCCACTGCGTGGACGGAGTTTCCGGCACGTGCAGGGTCACCACGTCGGCGCGCGCCAGCAGGTCGTCCAGGCCGGCGGCGGCGCGCGCGTTGCCCAGCGCGAGCTTGGTCTCGATGTCGTGGAAGAGCACCTGCATGCCCAGCCCTTCGGCCAGCACGCCGACCTGGGTGCCGATGTGGCCGTAGCCGATGATGCCCAGCGTCTTGCCGCGCACCTCGTGGCTGCCGGTGGCGGCCTTCGACCAGCCGCCGCGGTGGCACTCGGCGCTCTTGCGGGGAATGCCGCGCATCAGCATCACCGCCTGCGCCACCACCAGCTCGGCCACGCTGCGGGTGTTGGAGTAGGGCGCGTTGAACACCGGGATGCCGGCCAGTTCGGCGGCATCGAGATCCACCTGGTTGGTGCCGATGCAGAAGCAGCCGATGGCGACCAGCCGCTTGGCCTCGGCCAGCACCTCGGCGGTCAGCTGCGTGCGCGACCGGATGCCGACGATGTGGGCCTCGGCGATCCGGGCCTTCAGCTCGTCTTCCGGCAGCGCCTTGGCGTGCAGCTCGATCTGGCTGTAGCCGGCGGCGCGGAACGCCTCCACCGCGGTGTCGCTGACGCCTTCCAGCAGCAGCACGCGGATGTCCTGTTTCGGGAAGGAGGTCTTCTTGGCGGACATCGCGGCGGCATCCGGCGGGATGGGGAATGAGCGGCGACTATAGCCAGAAACCCGGCCCCGTTGTTGCGCTGCGTCATGGTATTTTCGCGCTGCGCCTCGCCGCGCTTGCCGGCGCGTCGTTCCCGCCGCCCGCCGCCCGGTCCTGCCATGCCCGACGCCCGCCTTGACGCCCTGCGCGCCGCCCTGCCGGGCCTGCGCCTGCTCACCGATCCCGCCGACCTCGAGCACTACGGCCGCGACTGGACCCGGCGCTGGACGCCGGCCCCGCTGGCCATCGCCTTGCCGGGCAGCGTGGAGGAGGTGCAGGCCGTGGTGCGCTGGGCGAACGCCGCCAAGGTGGCGGTGGTGCCCTCGGGCGGGCGCACCGGCCTGTCGGGCGGGGCGGTCGCCGCCAACGGCGAACTGGTGGTCAGCCTGGAGCGGATGAACAAGGTGCTGGGCTTCGATGCGGTCGACCGCACGCTCACCGTGCAGGCCGGCTTGCCGCTGCAGCTGGCGCAGGACGCTGCGCGCGCGCAGGGCTTGCAGTATCCGGTGGACTTCGCCGCCCGCGGCTCGGCGACCATCGGCGGGTCCATCGCCACCAACGCCGGCGGCATCCGCGTGGTGCGCTATGGCAACACCCGGGATTGGATCGCCGGGGTCACGCTCGTGACCGGCAGCGGCGAGGTGATGCGGCTGGGCCGCGGCCTGGTGAAGGATTCCAGCGGCTACGACCTGCGCCACCTGGCGGTGGCATCGGAGGGCACGCTGGGCATTGTGGTGGAGGCGACGCTGCGGCTCACCGACCCGCCGCCGCCGACCCGGGTGATGTTGCTGGCGCTGCCCAGCTTCGAGGCCCTGATGCAGGTGTTCGCGGCGTTCCGCAGCCGCCTCCGGCTGCAGGCGTTCGAGTTCTTCACCGACATCGCGCTGCGGCACGTACTGGCCCACGGCGCGCAGGCGCCGTTCGACGACGTCCATCCCTTCCATGTCGTCACGGAGTTCGCCGCGGATGAGGCCAGCGAGGCCGAAGCGCTGGCGGCGTTCGAACAGTGCGTGGAACAAGGGCTGGCCAGTGACGGCGTGATCGCGGCCAGCGAGGCGCAGGCCGCGCAGCTGTGGCGGCTGCGCGAGGGCATCACCGAGAGCCTGGCGAAGCATGTGCCCTACAAGAACGACGTGTCGGTGCGGATCGCGGCGATGCCGGCCTTCCTCGCCGAGACGCAGGCGTTGCTGGCGCGGGAATACCCGCAGTTCGAGGTGGTCTGGTTCGGCCACATCGGCGACGGCAACCTGCACATCAACATCCTCAAGCCCGAGGCCGCGGCGCAGGCGGACTTCGTGGCCGACTGCGAGCGCGTCACCAAGCTGCTGGCCGAGGTGCTGCAGCGGCACGGCGGCAGCATCTCCGCCGAACATGGCATCGGCCTGGTCAAGAAGCCCTACCTGTGGTCCACGCGCAGCCCGGCGGAGATCGCCGCGATGCGCGGCATCAAGGCGGCGCTGGACCCGAACGGGATCATGAATCCGGGCAAGCTGTTCGATCCGTGAGCGCGACCCGCCGCGGCGAATGGCGGTAGTCTTCGGCCTCGTCCCGTCGTTCCGTCCGTGAGAGCCGCCATGCCCCAGCCGCGCCTGACCGCCCTGATCCTGTCGCTGGTCCTGTCCAGCCCCACGCTGGCCGGCAGTTTCGGCTCCAGCGCCACGTCCGCGGGCTCCGCCACGTCGGCCAGCACCTCCGGCGACGACAAGGTGATCCTGGCCGCGCGCGAGGACGCCGCCAGCTTCGTCGCCACGGGTGGGCAGGTCCGCGGCGCCAGGCTCGAGGCCGCACTGCGGCTGCTGCGCGAGCGTCGCACCGACGCCCGCGCGGCCAGCGACCTGCAGCTGGCGCAGGCCATCCTCGCGCGGTGAACCTGCGCCGCCGCGGCTTGCGGCTGCTGTGCGCGCTGTGGCTTGCCGCGGCGACGCCGGTGCTGGCGGCCGTCGCGCCTGCCGACGGCATCCCGCGCTCCGACCCCGCAGCGGAGGTTGCCAGCCAGACCCTGCAGGATGCCGCGTGGCGCCTGCTGCCACCGCGTTGGCAGGCGGCCCTGCCTGCCGGTTGGCGGCTGCGCTGGCGGGATGACATGCCCGCTGGCGTCGTCGGCCGAACCCGTGGCCTGGACGTCGGACTGCGGCGCGCGTTGCTGGACGGGTGGCAGGCGCGGTCGCCGCATGACGGCCTGGCCGACCCCGGTGCCCGCGCGGCGGTGGCGGCGCTGGTCCACGAGTGGGCGCATCTGCTGGATCGCGGGCCCGAGGGTGGGCTGTCGCGCGATCCGCGGCTGCTGGATGTCGCGGGCTGGTCGCTGCGGCCGCTGCACTTCGGTTTACGTGCGCGCCGGAATTCCTTCACCGATCGCAGTCCCGACCGCTACGAGCTGCAGGATCCCGGCGAGTATGTTGCGGTCAATCTCGAATGGTTCCTGCTCGACCCCGAATACGCCTGCCGCCGGCCCGCGCTGGCGCGCTATTTCGCGGCGCGCCTCCGGTATTCACCGCCCGCGGCCGCCTGCGCACCGGGCCTGCTGTTCGTGACCGGCGAGGCCGGGCAGGGCGGCGTGGAGCACGTCGATCCGGCCCGCGTCTACGCCGTGGACTACCTGCTGGCGGAGGGCAATGCGTCGCCGATGAGCCGCTGGGGGCACAGCATGCTGCGGCTCGTGGTCTGCGCGCCCGGCCGCACGCCTGGCCCCGATTGCCGGCTGGACCTGCAATACCACCGCGTCCTCAGCTTCCGTGCCTTCGTCGACGACGTGCAGTTGTCCAGCTGGCGGGGGCTCACCGGGCGGTACCCCGCGCGCCTGTTCCTGCTGCCGCTGGAGCAGGTGGTGGACGAATACACCCACGTCGAACTGCGTGGCCTGCGCTCCATCCCGCTGGCGCTGGCGCCCGAGGAGATCGCGACCCTGCTGGAGCGTGCCGCGCAGCTGCATTGGAGCTACGACGGACGCTACTACTTCCTCGACAACAACTGCGCCGTCGAAACCTGGCGCCTGCTGCGCGACGGCGTGCCCCGGCTGGCCGGCCTGCCCCTGCGCAGCATCACGCCGACTGGACTGCTGCGCCGCCTGGAGCGCTCGGGCGTTGCCGACGCCTCGGTGCTGGCGGATCGGGCGGACGCGCTGCGCCGCGGGTTCTACTTCGAATCGATGCAGCCCCGCTACCAGCAGATGTTCGCGCTGGCCGGCGCGCACCTGGGCCTGCCGGTGGGCACGCTGGAGGCATGGCTGGCGCTGCCGCCGGCGCGCCGCGCGCCGTGGCTGGCGCATGCCAACCTGCGCGACAGCGCCGCGCTGCTGCTGCTGGAGCAGGCGGCCCAGCGGCGGTTGGACCTGCGGGCGCGCGATGCGATCAAGCGCCGGCTGCTGGATCCGGCAGTCGGCGGCGATGACCGTGCACGGGTGCGGGCATTGCTGGCCCGCGAGGCGTCGCTGTTGCGCCCGGCGGCGCTGGGTGGTCCGGGCTACGGCCTGCCGCAGCAGGAACGCGCGGGGTTGGAAGCCCGTGCCGCGGCGCTGTCGGCCGAGGTGGGCGGCGAATGGACGCGGTTGCAGGCGGCGGCCC
>DASWXO010000134.1:0-5394 GCA_036405455.1 Thermomonas sp.
CCGCGCACCGGCAAGTCGATGGGCCAGCACTGCGAGGACATGGCGAAGGAATGGGGCATCCCGCGCGAGGCGCAGGACGCGCTGGCCGCGGCCTCCCACCACAAGCTGGCCGCGGCCTACGCGCGCGGCTTCTTCGACGACCTGGTGGTGGGCTTCCGCGGCGTGGCGCGCGACAACATCCTGCGCCCCGACACCAGCGTCGAGAAGCTGGCCACGCTGAAGCCGGCGTTCGACAAGACCTCGGGCAAGGGCACCCTGACCGCGGGCAATTCCACCCCGCTCACCGACGGCGCCGCGGCCTGCCTGCTGGCCACCGACGAATGGGCCGCGCAGCACGGCCACGAGGTGCTGTGCCACCTGCGCGACGCGCAGGTCGCCGCGGTGGACTTCGTCCACGGCGAAGGCCTGCTGATGGCACCGACGGTGGCGGTGGCGGAGATGCTGAAGCGCAACGGGTTGACGCTGCAGGACTTCGATTTCTACGAGATCCACGAGGCCTTCGCCGCGCAGGTGCTGTGCACGCTGCGCGCGTGGGAGAGCGCGGAGTACTGCAAGAACCGGCTCGGCCTGGACGCCCCGCTGGGCGCCATCGACCCGGCCAAGATCAATCCGAACGGCTCCTCGCTGGCCGCCGGCCACCCGTTCGCGGCCACCGGCGCGCGTATCGTCGCCACCGCCGCGAAGGAGCTGAAGCAGCGCGGCGGCGGCCGCTGCCTGATCAGCATCTGCACCGCCGGCGGGATGGGCGTGGTGGCGATCCTGGAGCGCTGAGGCGCGGCCTCAGGCCGCGGCCAGCAGGCTGCGCGCCACCGCTTCGGCGGTGCGGATGCCGTCCACGCCGGCCGACAGGATGCCGCCGGCGTAGCCGGCGCCCTCGCCCGCCGGGAACAGGCCGCGCGTGTTGAGGCTGTGGCCATCCTCGCCGCGGGTGATCCGCAGCGGCGAGGAGGTGCGGGTTTCCACGCCGGTCAGCACGGCGTCGTCCATCGCGAATCCGCGGATCTGGCGGTCGAACGCCGGCAGCGCCTCGCGGATCGCGTCGATCGCATAGCGCGGCAGCGCCTCGTCCAGCGAGCCCGGGGTGACGCCCGGCGTGTACGAGGGCAGCACCGTGCCGAGGGCGGTGGAGGGCCGGTTGCGAATGAAGTCGCCCACCCGCTGCGCCGGCGCCAGGTAGTCACCGCCGCCCAGCACGAATGCCTGCGACTCCCAGTGCCGCTGCAGCGCGATGCCGGCCAGCGGGCCTTCGCCGTAGGGCGCGTAGTCCTCGGGCGAGATGCCCACCACGATGCCGGCGTTGGCGTTGCGCTCGTTGCGCGAATACTGACTCATGCCGTTGGTGACCACGCGGCCGGGCTCGCTGGTGGCGGCCACGACGGTGCCGCCGGGGCACATGCAGAAGCTGTACACCGATCGGCCGTTGCTGGCGTGGTGGACCAGCTTGTAGTCGGCCGCGCCCAGCAGCGGATGGCCGGCCTGCGGGCCGAACCGCGCGCGGTCGATCACCGCCTGCGGATGCTCGATGCGGAAGCCGACCGAGAACGGCTTGGCTTCCAGGTGCACGCCGCGGGCGTGCAGCATGGCGAAGGTGTCGCGCGCGCTGTGGCCCAAGGCCAGCACCACGTGGTCGGCGCGCAGCTGCTCGCCGCTGGCCAGCGTCACGCCGCGCAGATGGCGCACGCCGGCAGCGTCGATCTCGACCAACAGGTCGTCGACGCGCTGGCCGAAGCGGATCTCGCCGCCCAGCGACGCGATGGTCGCGCGCATCTTCTCGACCATCGACACCAGCCGGAACGTGCCGATGTGCGGCTTGCTGACGTACAGGATTTCCTCCGGCGCGCCGGCGGCCACGAATTCGGTGAGCACCTTGCGGCCGTAGTGCTGCTTGTCGCTGATCTGGCTGTACAGCTTGCCGTCCGAGAACGTGCCCGCGCCGCCCTCCCCGAACTGTACGTTGGACTCGGGGTCCAGCACCTTGCGGCGCCACAGGCCGAAGGTGTCCACGGTGCGTTCGCGCACCGCCTTGCCGCGCTCGAGGATGATCGGGCGGAACCCCATCTGCGCCAGCACCAGCCCGGCGAACAACCCGCACGGCCCCATCCCGATCACCAGCGGGCGCAACGGCAGCCGGGCCGGCGCCCGGGCGACGAACTTGTAGGTGGTGTCGGGCGTGGGCAGCACCTTGCTGCCCGCCGCGCCCGGCGTGCCCTGCAGGCGCGCCAGCAGCTCCGCTTCGCGGGGCGTGTCCACGTCCAGCGAATAGATCAGCTCGATCGCACCGCGCCGGCGCGCGTCGTAGCTGCGCTTGGCGACGGTGTAGCCGGCCAGCTCGTGCGGAGCGATGCCCAGCCGCGCCACGATGGCCGCGGCCAGCGCCGCGTCGTCGTGGTCCAGCGGCAGCTTGAGGTCGGTGATGCGCAGCATGGGACGATCCGGGATTACTTCAGCGTGCGCTCGAACAGCGCGTGGATGCGGCGGTATTCGTCGTACCAGCTGTCGGGATGGTTGAAGCCATGGCGCTCCAGCGGATACGGCGCCAGCTCCCAGTTGTCCTTGCGCAGCTCGATGAGCCTCTGGGTCATCATCACCGAGTCCCTGAAGAACACGTTGTCGTCGATCATGCCGTGGGCGATCAGCAGGTTGTCCTGCAGGCCGTCGGCGAATTCGATCGGGCTGGAACGCTTGTAGGCGTCGGGATCGAGTTCGGGCGTGTTGAGGATGTTGCTGGTGTATTCGTGGTTGTACTGCGACCAGTCGGCCACCGGGCGCAGCGCGGCGCCCGCCTTGAACACGCCCGGCGCCTTGAACAGCGCCACGTAGGTCATGAAGCCGCCGTAGCTGCCGCCGTAGATGCCGGCGCGGTCGCGGTCGCCCTGCTTGTTGGCGACGACCCAGTCCAGGCCGTCCAGGTAATCCTCCAGCTCGGGCTTGCCCATCCAGCGGTAGATCGCGGTGCGCCAGTCGCGGCCGTAGCCCTCGCTGGCGCGGTAGTCCAGGTCGAGGACGACGTAGCCTTCGTCCACCAGCAGGTTGTGGAACATCTGCTCGCGGAAGTAGTCCGGCCAGCGCAATTCGGCGTTCTGCAGGTAGCCGGCGCCGTGCACGAACATCACCACCGGATACTTCTTCCCCGGCTCCATGGTCGCCGGGCCGTAGAACTTGCCCCAGATGGTGCCGGCGCCGTGTTTGCTGGGCACCTGCACGCTCTGCGGCACGATCCAGGCGCGTGCCTTGAAGTCCGCGCTGCGGGTGTCGGTGAGGCGCCGCGCCTCGCCGCCCCCGGCCTCCACCACCGACAGCTGCGGCGGCAGGTAGGCGGCGGAGTGCCGCACCAGCAGCTTCGTTCCGTCCGGCGACGGGGCGAAGTTCTCCACGCCGTCCAGCGCGGTGACTTCGCGCACTTCGCCGCCGCGCGCAGGCACCTTGCACACTTCGTAATCCACCGGCGACACGCGGTTGCACAGGAACCAGAACGTCGCGCCGTCGTTCGAGGCGACGACCTGCGAGGTTTCCCAGTTGCCGGTGGTCAGCTGCCGGCGGCGCGCGCCGTCCAGCACGTACAGGTGCGAGTAACCGCTCTCCTCGGACAGGTACCAGAGCGCGCCGTCCGGCAGCCAGCCGAACTCGTTGAAGCTCCAGTTGATCCAGGCGTCGTCGTGCAGGCGGTGGCGTGGCTGCAGCGCCGCGTTGGCCAGGTCGACGGTGGCGATCCAGCGGTCCTTGTTGTCGATGGCGCGCACCATCACCGCGGCGCCCTTGCCGTCGGCGCGCCAGCGCAGCGTGGGCGCGTCGCCGTTGTCGCCGCTGGTGGCGACCTGCACCAGGCGGTTGCCCTTCAGCGGCGGCTTGCCGGCGGCCTTGCGCAGCGCGGCCAGCGGATCCACGTTGATGCCCGGCAGCGGGTCGAACGCCAGTTCGCTGAGCTTGCCGGTGGCAACCTCGGCCAACCAGAGCTTCTGCGGCAGCGGGTCGTTGCGGCCGACGCGGGTGCGTGCGTCCTCGAACTCCTCGTAGCCGGATTCGGTGACGTACTTCGGCATCTTGCCGCCCTGGCCGGCGTCCGCACCCTTCTCGCTGGTGGCGACCAGCAGCCAGCGACCGTCGGGCGACAGGGACGAGTCGACGATGTCCACGCCCTTCCCGAGGTAGATCGGTGCCGGCGCACGGGTCGGGTCCGCCTTGCGCCAGGCATCGCCCTGCACGCGCGCCGCGTCGCGCAGGGCGCGGTCATTGCGCAGGGTATCGATCAGGCGCAGCTGGCGGTCGCGCAGGTCGTCGGCCGCAGGCGGCTTGCCGGGCGCGTCGGCCGCCAGCAGCGTGGCGGCCTGGGCGATAGTGCGCCCGTCCCAACGCCACCAGCTGTCGCCGGTGCGCCAGACCAGGGCGCCGTCGCTGCCCCATTGCAGGCGCGCGGCGGCGTCGCTGCCGCGGGTGAGCTGGGCCAGCGCACCGCTGCGCAGGTCGCGCACGAACACGTCGCCATTGCGCACGAAGGCGCTGCGCTCGCCGCGGGCGTCGAGCAGGGCCCCGTCCGCATCCAGGCCGGCGCGCGCGGCATCGTCCACCTTCGCCGGCGCGGCGCCGTCCAGCCCGACCTGCCACGTGTCGCGCACCGTCGCACCCGGCCGCTTCAGGGTGTACAGCGCGGCCTTGCCGTCCCAGCGCCACCACGCCTGCTCCACCGGCGGGCCGATCCAGTCGGGATCGGCCATCGCCTCCGCCAGGGTGACCCGCGGTGCGGCGTGCGCGGCGGACAGGGTGCAGAGCAGGGCGAAGGCGAGCGGGGCGAAGCGCATGGAGACGATCCGAGGCGAAACGAAGCGCGCAGGTTAACAGCCGGCCCGGCACCCGCCTGTGCCGGATGTCCCGCCGACGGTTCCGCCGCCGCGCGCTTTCCCGCACAATCCGTGACTGTTTCCGCAAGTCGATTCCCCCGGATCGCGATGCTGGCCTACGTCTACAAGAGCCTGAAGAAGGCCGACACCTACCTCTACCTCGCGACCCGCGACGATTTCGGCTGCCTGCCGGAACCGCTGCGCACGCAGCTGGGCGGCCTGCAGTTCGTGCTCGAAGTGGCGCTGACGCCGGAACGCAAGCTGGCGCAGGAGAACCCCGAGGTGGTGCGCCACAACCTGGCGGCCCGCGGCTTCCACCTGCAGTTCCCGCCCACCGTGGCCGACCCGATGACCGACGACTGGGGCACCGATGCCTGACCGCATGCCCGCGGCCGGCGCCGCGCTGCTGGCCTGTGCGCTGCTGCTGGCGGGCGTGACGGCGGTCGAGGGCAGTGCCATCGCGGCCGGCGCGGCCTGGCTGGCGCAGGTCCCGGCAGCGCTCGGCATCGCGCTGCTGCACGGAGGCCGCCGGCCGCGCGTGCTGCTGGAGGATGCCGGC
>DASWXO010000135.1:0-2460 GCA_036405455.1 Thermomonas sp.
GACCGAGATCGCCGCCACCACGCACGGCATCGTCGCCGTGGTGGGCTGGCCGCAGAGCGCGGGCAGCGTGGTGTACAACGCGGCCAGCGTGCTGCGCGACGGCGCGGTCGAGGCCACCTACCGCAAGCGCGAACTGCCCAATTACGCGGTGTTCGACGAGCGCCGCTACTTCGACGTGGACCCGGATGGCGGCGCCTGCACCTTCGAGGTGAACGGCGTGCCGCTGGGCCTGGTGATCTGCGAAGACCTCTGGTTCCCCGAGCCGCTGGCCGACACCGCCGCCGCGGGCGCGGTGCTGACGCTGGTGCCGAACGCCTCGCCGTTCGACCGCGACAAGCATGCCCAGCGCGATGCGCTGATTGCCGAGCGCACGCGCGAGACCGGCATGGCGCTGGCGTATCTCAACGTGGTGGGCGGGCAGGATGCGGTGGTGTTCGACGGCGCTTCCGTGGTCGCCAACGGCGACGGCACCGTGCATCCGGCCGCGGCGGCCTTCACCGACCAGTGGCTGGTCGTCGACTTCGACGTGGCCACGCGTGCGTTCAGTCCGGTGGTGTGGATGGACGACGGCGACGAGAGCCGCGATGCGCTGGCGTGGCGTGCGATCGTGCGCGGCATCCGCGACTACTGCGGCAAGAACGGGTTCTCGAAGGTGTGGCTGGGCCTGTCTGGCGGCATCGATTCGGCCATCGTGCTGGCGCTGGCGGTGGACGCGCTGGGCGCGGACAACGTCACCGCGGTACGGCTGCCGTCGCGCTACACCGCCGGCCTGTCCAACGACCTGGCCGCCGAACAATGCGCGGCGATGGGCGTGAGGCTGGAAGCGATCTCGATCGAGGCGCCGTTCAAGGGCTTCCTGGAGGCGCTGGGCCCGGTGTTTGGCGACAAGCCCGCCGACACCACCGAGGAGAACCTGCAATCGCGCAGCCGTGGCGTGATCCTGATGGCGCTGAGCAACAAGTTCGGCGGCCTGCTGCTGACCACCGGCAACAAGAGCGAATACGCGGTGGGCTACGCCACGATCTACGGCGACATGTGCGGCGGCTACGCGCCGATCAAGGACCTGTACAAGACCGAGGTGTTCGCGCTGGCGCGCTGGCGCAACACGGTGGGCGGCGCACCCGTGATCCCACCGGCCGTGATCGACCGCCCGCCGTCGGCCGAACTGCGCGAGAACCAGAAGGACCAGGACTCGCTGCCGCCGTACGACGTGCTGGACGCGATCCTGTTCCGCTACGTGGACTTGGAGCAGTCGCGCGACGAGATCGTCGCCGCCGGCTTCGATGCCGCCACCGTGGACCGCATGCTGCGGCTGGTACGCATCAACGAGTGGAAGCGCCACCAGGCCGCGCCCGGACCGAAGGTCTCGCGCCGCGCCTTCGGCCGCGAACGCCGCTACCCGATCACCAACCGCTACACCCTGTAGCGCAGCGCGGGTTTCGCAGGCAAAGAAAAAGGGCCTTGCGGCCCCTTTTTCGTGTCCGACCGCAAGGCGGTCAGTCCTTGTTGCGCTTGTCGACGGTGTTGCTGGACTTCTCGCCGGCGAACGGATTCAGGCGGCGGACCATCCACGGGTACTTCGGGAAATCCCCGGTCAGCCACGGGTGCTGCGGGTCGTTGAGTTGCAGCACGCGCTTGGCGTCGGCGGCCAGCGCCTCGTTGCCCAGCTGGGTATACGCCTCGGCCAGGACGGCGACGGCGTCGTTCTGGTAGGCGCTCTGCGGGTAGGTTTCCAGCAGGTACTTGGCTCGGCTGGCGGCGGAGACCCAGGCGTCGCGGCGCAGGTAGTAGATGGCCGTGTCCAGCTCGTGCAGGGCGAACTGGTTGCGCAGCTCCACCATGCGGTTGCGTGCATCGGCGGCGTAGCGACTGTTCGGGTAACGCTCGGCGACGGTGTTGAAGTCGCTGTAACCCTGCATCGGCGTGGCCAGGTCGCGGCGGCTGGCATCCAGGCGCCAGACCTTCTGCAGGAACACCGTGTCGCGGTTGGAGTTGGCCAGGCCCCGCAGGTAGTACATGTACGGGATGTTGCGGTGCGTGGGGTAGGTGCGGATGAAGCGGTCGACGGTGGTGACCGCGTCGTCGAGCTTGCCCGACTTGTACTCGGCGTAGGCGGTTTCCATCAGCGCCTGCTCTGTGTACGGACCGTACGGATACTGGGCGATCAACTGGCGGAAGCGGACCACGCCGCGGTCCCAGTTGTTCACCTTCATGGCCTGGTGGGCCTCCTGGTACATGACCTCGACCGGCTGGTTCTCGGGCGCTTCCTTCTTCTTGAAGATCTTGCCGCAACCGGTCCCGGTGAAGGCGACCACCAGTGCCAGCAGGGCGAGGCGGGCGGGTGCGGAGAGGCGGGCGGAGCGGGGAAGGGCACGCTGGGTCATGGGCTGGCGGCAGGCCGCGGCAGGGAAACAGGCCGTCGATGATAGCCTAGGCGCCGCCCTCGCCATGAACATTCGG
>DASWXO010000136.1:0-3638 GCA_036405455.1 Thermomonas sp.
CACCTGCTTGCCCACGTCCACGCGGAACAGCGGCGGCATCGCCACGAACACGTGGCCGGCCGCGACCAGCGCGGGGAAGTGGCGCAGGAACAGCGCGCTGAGCAGGGTGGCGATGTGCAGGCCGTCGGAGTCGGCGTCGGCGAGAATGACAATCTTGCCGTAGCGCAGCCCGGACACGTCGTCCTTGCCGGGATCGCAGCCGATCGCCACCGCCAGGTCGTGCACTTCCTGCGAGGCCAGCACCTGGCCCGAGGCGACTTCCCAGGTGTTCAGGATCTTGCCGCGCAGCGGCAGGATGGCCTGGAAGTCCTTGTCGCGGGCCTGGCGCGCGCTGCCGCCGGCGGAGTCGCCCTCGACCAGGAACAGCTCGGTGCGCGACAGGTCCTGGCTGATGCAGTCGGCCAGCTTGCCGGGCAGGGCGGGGCCCTGGGTGACCTTCTTGCGGACGACCTGCTTTTCGGTCTTCAGGCGCGCGCTGGCGCGCTCGATGGCCAGCTGGGCGATGCGTTCGCCGGCCTCGGTGTTGGCGTTGAGCCACAGGCTGAAGGCGTCGTGCGCGGCGCCTTCCACGAACCCGGCGGCCTGCCGCGAGGACAGGCGCTCCTTGGTCTGGCCGGAGAACTGCGGGTCGGTCATCTTCAGCGACAGCACGAAGGCGACGCGGTCCCACACATCCTCCGGCGCCAGCTTGACGCCGCGTGGCAGCAGATTGCGGAAGTCGCAGAACTCGCGCAACGCTTCGGTGAAGCCGGTGCGCAGTCCGTTGACGTGGGTGCCGTGCTGGGCGGTGGGGATCAGGTTGACGTAGCTCTCCTGCACCAGCTCGCCGTCGGGCACCCAGGCGACCGCCCAATCGGCGACCTCGGTGTCCTTCTTCAGCGACCCCACGAACAGGTCGGCGGGCAGCAGCTCGCGGTCGGTGAGCTCGCCCTTGAGGTAGTCGCGCAGGCCGTCTTCGAAATACCACTGCACGCGCTCGCCGCTGGCCTCGTCGAACAGCGACACGGTCAGCCCCGGGCACAGCACGGCCTTCGCGCGCAGCAGGTGCTTGAGCGCGCGCAGGTTGAACTTCGGCGTGTCGAAGTACTTCGGGTCCGGCCAGAAGCGCACGCGGGTGCCGGTGTTCTTCTTGCCCACCGATCCCACCACCTGCAGCGGCGAGGCGCGATCGCCGTCGGCGAACGCCATGTGGTATTCGCTACCGTCGCGCTTGATGAAGACGTCGACCTTCCGCGACAGCGCGTTGACCACGCTCACGCCCACGCCGTGCAGGCCGCCGCTGAACGTGTAGTTCTTGTTGCTGAACTTGCCGCCCGCGTGCAGGCGGGTGAGGATCAGCTCGACGCCGGGGATCTTCTCCTCCGGGTGGATGTCCACCGGCATGCCGCGGCCGTCGTCCGCCACTTCGCAGCTGCCGTCGGCGTGCAGGGTCACCTCGATGCCGCGCGCGTGCCCGGCCAGCGCCTCGTCCACCGCGTTGTCGATCACTTCCTGCGCCAGGTGGTTCGGACGGCTGGTGTCGGTGTACATGCCGGGCCGGCGCTTGACGGGGTCCAGGCCGGAAAGGACTTCGATGTCGGCGGCGTTGTAGCGGGTGTTCATGGAGGCGCACTGCGGGGGGACGGCGCAGGATGGGCGGCCGGCCCGGTGCGGTCAAGCTGGACGGCGGGCGCGGGCCGTGCCACGGGCCGCGCCGGATTTGCGCCAGATCAACGCCTGCGTCCGCCGTCGCGGCGACGATGCCGCGCTTTCCCCACCAGGAGGCCGGCGATGGCCGACCAGTACGAGGACCTGCAGCAGAGCTACGGCCGCTGCCTGCGCGACAAGCGCTTCATCGAGCGGTTCTACGAGGTGTTCATGGCCAGCCACCCGGCGATCGCGCCGATGTTCGTGGATACCGACTTCGGTGCCCAGCGCATGGCGCTGCGGCGCGGGATCAGCGTGGCGATCCTGCATGCGGCCGGCAGCGGCCTGTCGCGGCGGACCACCGAGGAGATGGCCGACGTGCATGCCGCCCACGGTCGCGCGCCGGTCGATCCGGCGCTGTACCCGTATTGGATCGACAGCCTGCTCACGGTCATCGCGGAGACCGACGACGAGGCCACGCCGGCCCTGCTGGCCCGCTGGCGCACGGCGATGGGCGTGGTCTGCGCCACCTTCACCGAGCGTTACCCCGGCCCCTGAGGCCGGTCGGCCCGCGGCGATCGCCTACAATCCGGCCGGATCGCCGTTCGGCGCGGTTCTTCGGAGCAAGGGATGGCGGCAGGCACGGGCGAGACGTTGGGACGGGACGCAGGCGGGTCCGCATCGACCCCGGCCCTCCGCGTGCTCGCTGCCGATGTCGGCGGCACCTATGCGCGGCTGGGCCTGGTGGACTTCGCGGACGACGGGTTCCACGTCGGCTTCCACCGTCGCTACGAATGCGCGTCCTTCCCCAGTCTGGCGGCGGTGCTGTGCCAGTTCCGCCGCGAGGCCGCCGATGCCGGCGAACGCGTCATCCCGGACACCTGCGTGGTGGCCATTGCCGGCGTGCTGCAGGGCGACCACCTGCTCAACGGCAATCTGGCGTGGCCGGTGTCGCTGGCCGCGACCCGGCGGGAGGCCGGCATCGCTGACCTGCATCTGGTCAACGATTTCGAGGCGTTGGCCTGGGCGCTGCCGCGCATCCCGCCGGCCCAGTTCCAGCGGCTGGGTGACGCGGACGGGCTGCCGCTGCCGGTCCTGCTGCTGGGGCCGGGGACCGGGTTGGGCGCCGCGCTGCTGGTGGAGCAGGGTGGCCGGCTGATCGTGCAGCCCAGCGAGGCGGGGCAGGCCGCGCTGGCGGCCGGCACGCCGCTGGAGCTGGACGTCGTGCGGCTGCTGCAGGCGCGCATGGGCCATGTGGCCAGCGAACGGGTGTTTTCCGGCCCCGGGCTTGTGACCCTATACCAGTCGTTGTGCACGCTGCGTGGCGTGCCGCCGCGCTGGCACGCGCCGGCCGAGCTGGTGGCCGCGGCGGATGGCGGCGAGGATCCGTTGGCGGCCGAGGCCGTGGCCCTGCTGTGCGGCTGGTTTGGCAGCTTCGCCGGCGACCTGGCGCTGGTCTTCTGCGCGCGGTCGGTGTGCCTGGCCGGCGGTCTCACCGGGCACCTGCTGCAACACCTGCGCCAGGGCGCCTTCATGCAGCGCTTCCTCGACAAGGGCGTGCTGTCCGGCATCCTGCGCCAGGTCCCCGTGCAGGCACTGGAGCACGGCGACCTGGGCCTGGTCGGAGCGGCGGCCTGGCTCGCGGCGCAGCCGCGCGGCTGAGTCGGGGGCAACCACTGGGCAGGGCGGGCTGCTGCCTGTCGGCGCAGTCGCCACGGCGGATGGGTTGGCGGGTGGCTGGAAAGCGCCTTTCCGTATCCGGATCAAGGATTTATGTCGACGGCGCGGGCTGGGCGCCATGTACGCGGGCGCGTCTTCCCGCTAGAATGCGGGTTTCCAGCGCCGCGCTGCCGACATGACTTCCCCAGCTTCCCATACGCCCCTCCTCTTCGTGACCGGGGGCGTGGTGTCCTCGCTTGGCAAGGGCATCGCCGCCGCCTCGCTCGCGGCGATCCTCGAAGCCCGTGGCCTGCGGGTCACGATGATGAAGCTGGACCCCTACCTCAACGTCG
>DASWXO010000137.1:0-21978 GCA_036405455.1 Thermomonas sp.
GTCCGCGGCCGCGGACGGCAAGGCGGGGGCTTGGCGCGCCACGGGCACCGGCGCCGCGCGACGAGCCGCGAGACGTTCCTCCTGGCGGCGGGCCAGTCGCACCGCGCGGGCCCGATAGCGTTCGCGTGCAGCCAGCGCGAAACGACGGGCGTCGCGGGCCTCCAGCAGCGCGGCGTTGCAGGCCGGCGAGCAGCCGGGGCACGGGCAAGCGTCCAGCAGGCCATCCGCCAGCGCCTGTGCCAGATCGTCGGCCACCAGTGCCGACGTCAATGCATGCGTGCCGGCGGCGTCCGTCGCGGTGCAGCCGCAGCGGGGGCAGGGCGTGCCCATCGTCGCCTCAGCGGCCGGCGAAGGCCGGCTTGCGCTTCTCGAGGAAGGCGGTGGTGCCTTCGCGCATGTCCTCGGTAGCGAACATCAGGCCGAACTGCGCGGATTCGTACTCGAGGCCTTCCTCGATGCCGCACTCGCCGCCGATGTTCACGCAGTCCAGCATGCCGCGCAGGGCCAGCGGCGCGGCGTTGGCCAGCTGCGCGGCCAGCTTCAGTGTCTCCGCCTCCAGCTCGGCCGCGGGCACCACGCGGTTGACGATGCCCAGCTGCAGGGCGCGCTCGGCGGTGATCGGCGCGCCGGTCAGGCACAACTCGAGGGTCGCGGCGCGGCCGCACAGGCGCAGCAGGCGCTGGCTGCCGCCGAAGCCGGGGATCAGGCCGAGGTTGATCTCGGGCTGGCCGACCTTGGCGGTATCCGCCGCGATCCGCAGGTGGCAGCACATCGCCAGCTCCAGGCCGCCGCCTAGGGCGAAGCCGTTGACCATCGCGATCACCGGCTTCGACAGCTTTTCCACGCGGCGCATCATGCGGGTGCCACGCAGCGAGAAGTCGCGCCCCTGCACCGGCGACAGCGCGTTCATCTCCGCGATGTCGGCACCGGCGACGAAGGCCTTGGGGCCGGCACCGGTGAGCACCACGACGCGCACGGCGGCGTCGCGATCCGCGTCCGTGAAGGCGGCATCCAGCGCATCCAGAGTCGCGGCGTTCAGCGCGTTCAGCTTGTCCGGGCGGTTGATGCGGATGGTGCGTACGCCGTCGGCGGTGTCGATCAGGAGCAGGGCGTCGGTCATGGGGAGTCCAGTCAGTGGGGATCTGAAGGTCGGGCGGAACTTCGGCCCTTGCCGGCGGTCGCAGGAAGGCGCCGGTAGCCGTGTCGTGCCGGGGTCGGTATCCTAACGTGTCGCGCCGGAGTGTTCCGGCTGGCGTCGACGAACCCTCCGGCGAGTGCCGGATTTCTTGCAGGCCGCTTCGGCGGCTGCTTCGACAGATGAGGTTGTGGATGAAGTTGCGTGCGATTGCTGCCAGTGTGGCGGCCCTGACCCTGACTGCCGGCATCGCTTCGGCCCAGACCAAGCCGGCAGCGGCGCCTGCCAAGCCGGCCACGGCAACCCCGGCCGCCCCGCCGGTGGTGGACAAGACCCATGCCAGCTATGCCTTCGGTTGGCAGCTGGGCCAGGAGCTGGCGAACACCGGCGAGCCGATCGACATCGCCACCGTGGTGCGCGGCCTGCAGGACGCGTTCGCCAAGAAGCAGCCGGCCTATACCGAGCAGCAGCTGGGCACGGCCTACTCGGGCTTCCAGCAGCGCATGGAGATCAAGGCGCAGGAAGCCTTCCGCAAGGCGCTGGCCGACAATCAGGCGCAGTCCGCGGCCTTCGTCACCAAATTCAAGGCCGAGCAGGGCGTGATCACCCTGCCCAGCGGCATCATGTACCGCGTCGCCAAGGCCGGCACCGGCGCCAAGCCGACCGCCACCAGCGAGGTGCAGATCGCGTTCCGCAGCTTCCTGGCCGCCGTGGGCGTGCCGCTCAGCGGCGTGCAGACCCCGCCGCCGTTCAAGGTCGCCGATGCGCCGATCCCGGCGCTGAAGGAAACCCTGCCACTGATGCAGCAGGGCGCCGTGTACGAAGTGGTCATCCCGCCGGGCAAGGGCCTGGGCGGCGCCCAGAACCAGCAGCTCGCGCAGCAGGCCGTGGCCATGCAGATCGAGCTGGGCGTGGTGAAGTAAGACCGGCTCGTCGCGCCCCCGGCGCGACCGCCGCAGGCAAGTCCCGATGCGCCGGCCCCGTGCCGGCGCATCGCGTTTGAGGCGTTACCATTCGCGCATGAGTGATCCGTTCCGCGCCGTGCTCAGTCCCTGCATCGGCATCTGCAACCTCGATGACCGCGGCCTGTGCGAAGGCTGCCACCGGACCGGCCAGGAAATCGCCGCGTGGTCGGTGCTGGACGATGCCACCCGTTTGTACCTGATGGACGTCGTGCTGCCGGCGCGTGCGCCGGGCGGGGCCGGCGGCTGATGGAGGCTGAGCGGCTGGCCGACCGCCTGCGGGCGGCCCTGCATCCGCTGGAGGCGCCGCCCGCCGTGGCGCCATGGAACCTGATGGACCTGGACGGGCTGGCGCCCATCACCGCGCCGCGGCCCGCGGCCGTGCTGGTGGGGGTGATCCCGCGACCCGCCGGCCCGGAAGTCCTCCTGACCCGGCGCACCGACGGTTTGCGCCACCATGCCGGGCAGGTCAGCTTCCCCGGCGGCCGCATCGAGCCGGACGACGCCAGCCCCGCCGCAGCGGCGCTGCGCGAGGCGCGCGAGGAAGTCGGCCTGCAAGCCGCGCAGGCGCGCCTGCTGGGCTACCTGGACCCGCTGCTGACCATCACCGGCTTCCGCGTCTTGCCCACCGTGGTGCTGGTGGACCCGGCGTTCCGCCCGGAGCCGGAGCCCGGCGAGGTGGCGGAAGTGTTCGAAGTGCCGCTAGACCTGCTGATGGACCCCGGCCAGCTGGAGACGATCACCCTGCAGTTCGGCGGACGCACCCGCCACGTGTTCCAATACCGCTACCAGCCGCAGCGGATCTGGGGCGCGACCGCCTCGATCCTGTACAACCTGCGGGAACGACTGGCGGGCTCAAGCCAATGGAGGGTGTGATGGCTGGATGGACGACCTTGGTGCAGGCGGATGTGCTGTCGGTGGCGCTGGGGCGCCCCGACCTCGCCATCGTCGACTGCCGTTTCTCGCTGCTGGACCCGGCGCTGGGCGAGCAGGCCTGGCGGCAGGGCCACGTGCCGGGCTCCGCGTATGCCCACCTGGAACGCGACCTGTCGGATATGACCCGCCACGGCGAGGGCCGCCATCCGTGGCCGGACGCCGAGGCGTTCTGCGCGAAGCTGACCCGCTGGGGCATCGCCCCGTCCTCGCAGGTGGTGGCGTACGACGACGGCGACGGCGCCTATGCCGCCCGGTTGTGGTTCCTGCTGCGCGCGCTCGGCCACGAGAAAGTGGCGGTGCTGGACGGCGGCTGGTCGCGCTGGACATCGCTGGGACTGCCGGTGTCGACCCTCCCGCGCGAACCCGCGACCCAGCGCTACGTGGCGACCTTCGACGGGTCGCGCCTGCTCGATGCGGAGGCGGTCGAGGCGCACCTGGCCAATGGCGGCATGCTGGTGGATGCCCGCGCCGCGGCCCGCTTCCGCGGCGAGGAAGAGCCGCTGGACCGCGTGGCGGGACACGTGCCCGGCGCGGTCAACCGCCCGTATGCGCAGAACATGGCCGAGGGCCGCTTCAAGGCGCCCATGCAGCTGGCCGACGAATACCGCGCGCTGCTGGCCGGGCGCGATCCTTCGGACGTCGTGATGATGTGCGGGTCGGGCGTGACCGCCTGCCACAACATCCTGACGATGGAGCGCGCGGGCCTGCGCGGCGCCAAGCTGTTCACCGGTTCGTGGAGCGGTTGGCTGGCCGATCCCCGCCGGCCGGTGGCCACCGGCGCATGACGGCCGCGGTGGATCAGGTCGAAATCTGGCACCGCCCGAGCTGCAGCAATTCCCGCGGGGCGCTGCAGCTGCTGCAGGAGGCCGGCATCGCGCCGGTGGTCGTGGACTACGTGGCCCATCCGCCCACCGTGGCGCGGTTGCGCCAGGCCATCGCCGACGCGGGCCTGGCGGTGCGCGAGGCCATCCGCAGCAAGGAGCCGGAGTTCGCCGCCCGCGGACTCGGCGATCCGGCCCTGTCCGACGACGTGCTGCTGGAGGCGATGGTGGCGGCGCCGATCCTGATCAATCGGCCGTTCGTGTTCACGCCCAAGGGCGTGCGCCTGTGCCGGCCGCCGGAAACGGTGTTGGAGCTGCTGTAGCCGGGCGTCCTGCCGTGGCGGTCGTCGTTCCTACTTTCCGATCCTGGCCAGCATCGCGCGCAGCGCCGCCTGGGTGTCCGGGTGCGACCACTGGGCGACGAAGCGGGGCAGGTCGATGCGGTCGTCCGCCAGGGCGGCGATGACGTCGCGGCGGGCGATGGCGCGGGTGTCCAGCATCGGCATGTGCGGCAGCTGGAGCAGTTCCTCCAGCCAGGCGCGCGCGCGTACCGCCACTTCGTCGATGTGGGCCAGCTCGTCCACCAACCCGATCCGCAGGGCTTCGGTGGCATCCGGCATCGCGCCGGCTACCAGCAGCCGCTCCGAACGGTGCGGGCCGACCACGCGGGCCAGCAGCGCCTGGATGCCATCCGGGGCCACCAGGCCGACCTGCGTCTCGTTCAGGCCGATGCGGTACGGCCCGTCGGCCAGGATGCGGTAGTCGCAGCACAGCGCCAGCACGCAGCCGCCTGCCGGTGCATGCCCGGCCATGGCGGCGACCACCGGCACGGGGCAGGCGGCGAGTGCGCGTGCAGCCTCGAAGAACGCCGTCCATGCCTGCAGCAGGGCAGCTTGGTCGTCGCCCAGCGACAGCAGGTAGGGCACGTCGAGGCCGGCGGAGAACACCTTCGGTCCGCCGGCCAGCACGATGCCGCGCGCGCCGCGCGCCAGCGCCTCGCGCAGGGCCTGCACGAGATCGGCGCACAGCGCGGGGTTCAGTGCATTGACCGGCGGTCGCGCCAGGCGAAGCTCGTGGACATGGCCGTGGACGGTGGTCTCGATCAGGGACATGCGCGGGGTCCGGGACGGGGGAAACGGCATCATAGGCCCGCCGGGGCGCGGGCCACGTGAGGGGCGGTTCAGGCCACTGGCGCGGCGAGTAGGCGCTCGGAGGCGCGACGCACGCAGTCCGGCAGCGGCGTCGGTCGCCCGTCTTGGCGCCCCACCCAGACCGCCACCACCTGGCCGTCGCAGTGCAGGGTGCCGTCGGCGGCCACGATGCGATGGCCGATTACCACGCTGCTGGTGCCCAGCTTCTCCGTGAACAGCTCGACGAAGACGCTCGCCGGGTACTCGATCGGGCGCTTGAAGTTCAGCGTGGCCGAGGCGACGACCGGCGCCGCTTCGTCGGTCATCCAGGGCTCGCCGATCGTTTCGAACCACTCGATGCGCGCCTGCTCCAGGAAGGTCAGGTAGCGCGCGTTGTTCACGTGGTTGAAGGTGTCCAGGTCGCTCCAGCGCAGCGGGATGGGCGCGCGGAACACGTTGGGGGGCGTAGTCGGGGTCATGCGGTGGCCTTCTTCCTGCGGGGTGTGGCGGCCGAGCGTGCCGGATGTTTTTCGAGCAATGGCGCAAGGAACCGGCCGGTGTGCGAGGCCGGGTGGGCGGCGATCTCCTCGGGCGTGCCGACCGCAAGGATCTGCCCGCCGCGGTGGCCGCCCTCGGGGCCGAGGTCCACCACCCAGTCGGCGGTCTTGATCACGTCGAGGTTGTGCTCGATCACCACCACCGTGTTGCCGTCGTCGCGCAGCTTGTGCAGCACGCCCAGCAGCGCCTCGATGTCGTGGAAGTGCAGGCCGGTGGTGGGCTCGTCGAGGATGTACAGGGTGCGGCCGGTGTCGCGTCGGCTGAGTTCCTTGGACAGCTTGACGCGCTGCGCCTCGCCGCCGGACAGCGTGGTCGCGCTCTGGCCCAGCTTGATGTAGCTCAGGCCCACGTCCACCAGGGTCTCCAGCTTGCGGGCGATGCTGGGCACCGGCTGGAACAGTTCCAGCGCGTCCTCCACGGTCATTTCCAGCACGTCATGGATGTTGTGGCCCTTGTAGCGGATCTCCAGCGTCTCGCGGTTGTAGCGCTTGCCCTGGCAGACGTCGCAGGGGACGTACACGTCGGGCAGGAAGTGCATCTCCACCTTGATCAGGCCATCGCCCTGGCAGGCCTCGCAGCGGCCGCCGCGCACGTTGAAGCTGAAGCGGCCCGGCGAATAGCCGCGCGCGCGCGCCTCCGGCACCTGCGCGAACAGTTCGCGCAGCGGGGTGAACAGGCCGGTGTAGGTGGCGGGATTGGAGCGCGGGGTGCGGCCGATCGGGGACTGGTCGATATCCACCACCTTGTCGAACAGGTCCAGTCCGACGACGTCCTTGTAGGGCGCCGGCGTATGCGAGGCCCCGTTGATCTCGTTGGCGGCCAGCGCGAACAGGGTGTCGTTGATCAGGGTGGACTTGCCCGAGCCGGACACGCCGGTGACGCAGGTGAACAGCCCGGAGGGGATCTCCAGGTCCACGTCTTTTAGGTTGTTGCCGCTGGCGCCCTTCAGCTTCAGCAGCATCTTGCGGTTGGGCGCGTGGCGCTGGGCCGGGACCTCGATCCGCCGCTTGCCGGACAGGTACTGGCCGGTGAGCGAGCGCGGCGCCTTCAGCACGTCATCGAGCGTGCCCTCGGCCACCACCTCGCCGCCGTGCACGCCGGCTCCGGGGCCGATGTCGACGATGTGGTCGGCCAGCCGGATCGCGTCCTCGTCGTGCTCGACCACCAGCACGGTGTTGCCGAGGTCGCGCAGGCGGGTCAGGGTGCCCAGCAGGCGCTCGTTGTCGCGCTGGTGCAGGCCGATCGACGGCTCGTCCAGCACGTACATCACGCCGACCAGGCCGGCGCCGATCTGGCTGGCCAGGCGGATGCGCTGCGCCTCGCCGCCGGACAGCGAGTCGGCCTTGCGCTCCAGGGTGAGGTAGTCGAGGCCGACGTCCACCAGGAAGCCCAGCCGCTCGCGGATTTCCTTGACGATCTTGGTGGCGATCTCGCCCCGCCAGCCGGGCAGGGACAGGCCGTCGAAGAACGCCAGGCAGGCGTCGATCGGCAGCACCGCGATCTCGGGCAGGGGCCGGTCGGCCACGAACACGTTGCGGGCCTGCCGGTTCAGGCGCGCGCCGCCGCACTCGGGGCACGGGCGCTCGCTGATGTACTTGGACAGTTCCTCGCGCACCGCCGCGCTCTCGGTCTCGCGGTAGCGGCGCTCCAGGTTCGGCAGGATGCCCTCGAAGGCGTGCTTGCGCTGGTACTTGCTGCCGTTCTCGCTGACATAGGTGAGCTGGATCACGTCGTCGCCGCTGCCGTGCAGGACGATGCCGCGGATCCGCTCGGGCAGCTGCTGCCACGGCGTGTCCACGTCGAACTTGTAGTGCTTGGCCAGCGACGCGATCATCGAGAAGTAGTACGCGTTGCGGCGGTCCCAGCCGCGCATCGCGCCGGCGGCCAGCGACAGTTCGGGATGCGCCACCACCTTGGCCGGATCGAAGAACTGCGCCACGCCCAGGCCGTCGCAGCCCGGGCAGGCGCCGACCGGCGAGTTGAACGAGAACAGCCGCGGCTCGAGCTCCGGCAGCGAGTAGTCGCAGACCGGGCAGGAATAGCGCGAGGAGAACAGCAGCGGGGCGCGCTCGGCCTCGTCCATCGACTGCACGATGGCCATCCCGTCGCCCAGCTTCAGCGCGGTCTCGAACGACTCCGCCAGCCGCTGGCGGATGTCGGCCCGCGGCTTGAAGCGGTCGATCACCGCCTCGATGGTGTGCTTCTGGCGCAGTCCCAGCGGCGGCACCGCGTCGATCTCGTGCAGCACGCCGTCCACCCGCACGCGCACGTAGCCCTGCGCGCGCAGCTGGTCGAACACCTGCAGGTGTTCGCCCTTGCGCTCGCGCACCACCGGCGCCAGCAGCATCCAGCGCTGGCCCGCCAGCGCCTCGTCGGCCTCCATCGCCAGCACCTGGTCCACCATCTGGCTGACGGTCTGCGCCTCCAGCGGGAAGTGGTGGTCCGGGCAGCGCGGGCTGCCGACGCGCGCGTACAGCAGACGCATGTAGTCGTGGATCTCGGTGATGGTGCCGACCGTGGAGCGCGGGTTGTGGCTGGTCGACTTCTGCTCGATGGAGATGGCCGGCGACAGGCCTTCGATGTGGTCGAGGTCGGGTTTGTCCATCACGCTGAGGAACTGCCGCGCATAGGCCGACAGCGACTCGACGTAGCGGCGCTGGCCTTCGGCGTAGATGGTGTCGAACGCCAGCGACGACTTGCCCGAGCCGGACAGGCCGGTGATCACGATCAGCTTGTCGCGCGGCAGGTCGAGGTCGATGTTCTTGAGGTTGTGCGTCCGTGCGCCGCGGATGCGGATGTAGTCCAGGGCCATCGGGATGTCCTGCGGGTGGGGGAGGCCGGCGCCGGGCGCAGGCCAATCGGGAAGCGTAGCGAGGGGGCGATTTGGGGGCAAATCGCGGGATTGCCAGTTTGGGTGGCGGGTGTCGCCCGGGATGAGACGGGCGTCGGGGCCGTCCGGATGCAGGGGCCATCCGTGGGGCGGGGCGCATGGAGGAAGTGCATTCCGCCCCCTCCGAAGGGCGGGTTGACCCTAACCCGCTGAATCCCCTACAATTCCGCTCCTGTCCGCCCTCGATGGCGGCAGGCCCTGCGCAGATCCGGCGACGGGCACCCAGAAGAACTACAAAACCGAGAGACTCCAACATGTACGCAGTACTGGTCACCGGCGGTAAGCAATACCGCGTGATGCAGGGCGAAACGCTCCGCGTCGAGAAGCTCGAAGCCGAAGCCGGCAGCGAGATCACCCTGGACAACGTCCTGATGCTGGGCGACGCCGACGGCATCAAGCTGGGCGACGCGCTGAAGGGCGCCGCCGTCACCGCGAAGGTCGTGGGCCACGGCCGCGCCGACAAGGTGCGCATCGTCAAGTTCCGCCGCCGCAAGCACCATCGCAAGCAGATGGGCCACCGGCAGCACTACACCGAAATCCAGATCACCGGCATCGCCGGTGGCAGCAAGTAAGGAGACGCAGTCATGGCACACAAAAAGGCTGGTGGTTCGACCCGCAACGGCCGCGACTCGAATCCGAAGTACCTGGGCGTGAAGCTGTACGGTGGTCAGGCCGTTGAGGCCGGCAACATCATCGTCCGCCAGCGCGGCACCCAGTTCCACCCGGGCACCGGCGTGGGCCTCGGCCGCGACCACACCCTGTTCGCGCTGATCGACGGCACGGTGGAGTTCTCCACCAAGGGCCCGAAGAAGCGCCGCACGGTCAGCATCGCCGCTGCGCAGTAAGCGCCGCCGATGCAGTGCGAAGAACCCCGCTTCGGCGGGGTTTTTCGTTTCCGCCCGGCCCCGCGCCGCCCGCCCGGCGGGCGGTGGCCGGCAAACGCGATAAGCTCCCCCTCCACGCTCCTGGTTCCCTCATGAAACTCGTCGACGAAGCTGAAATCACGGTCACCGCCGGCAATGGCGGCAACGGCTGCATCGGGTTCCGCCGCGAGAAGTTCATCCCGCTGGGCGGGCCGGACGGCGGCGACGGCGGCGCCGGTGGCGACGTCTGGCTGCAGGCCGACGAGAACCTCAACACCCTCGTCGACTTCCGCCACCAGACCAAGTTCAAGGCCCAGCGCGGCGAAAACGGCATGGGCCGGCAGATGTACGGCAAGGCCGGCGAGGACACCGTCATCACCGTGCCGGTCGGCACCGTGGTCCACAACGTGGACACCGACGAGGTGATCGGCGACCTGACCGCCCACGGCCAGCGCCTGCTGGTGGCCAAGGGCGGGCAGGGTGGCCTCGGCAACATGCATTTCAAGAGTTCGGTGAACCGCTCGCCGCGCAAGGCCACGCCGGGTGGCGAGGGCGAGACCCGCGCGCTGCGGCTGGAGCTCAAGCTGCTGGCCGACGTGGGCCTGCTGGGCTTCCCGAACGCCGGCAAGTCCACCTTCATCCGCGCGGTCTCTGCGGCGACGCCGAAGGTGGCGGACTATCCGTTCACCACGCTGTATCCCAACCTCGGCGTGGTCAGCGTGGAGCCGGGCCGCAGCTTCGTGATCGCCGACATCCCGGGCCTGATCGAGGGCGCGGCGGACGGTGCCGGCCTTGGCAGCCTGTTCCTGCGCCATGTCCAGCGCACGCGGCTGCTGCTGCACCTCGTGGACATCGCGCCGATGGACTACGAGGGCAGTGCGGTGTCGCCGGCAGAGCAGGTCCGCGCCATCGAGCACGAGCTGCGCAAGTACGACCCGGACATGCTGGAGAAGCCGCGTTGGCTGGTGCTCAACAAGGCCGACCTGATGTTCGAGGACGAGGCCCGCGAGGCGGCCGAAAAGATCGTCAACGAGCTCGGCTGGACGCAGCCCTGGTACCTCGTCTCGGCCCTGGGCCGCGAGGGTACCTGGCCGATCATGCTCGCGGTGCAGGCCTTCTTCGACCGCCTGCGTGCGGACGAACTCGAGGCCAAGGCCGAGGCCGATGCCGGCGCCTGACGGCGCCGTGCGGCCGGGCGTCGCCGGGGCAGGCCAAGTCGTTTCCGATCACTGCGCGTCCGGTTGGGGCGCGCCAACAAAAAGCCCCGCCGGAGCGGGGCTTTTTGCCGAATCCTGCCGCAGTGCGTCAGGCGGCCTTGAGCGCCTTGATGCGGGCGGTCAGGCGGGCCTTGTGACGGGCGGCCTTGTTCTTGTGGATCAGGCCGCGGGCGGCGAAACGGTCCAGCAGCGGCTGGGCGGTAGCGAAGGCTTCGGCGGCGCCGGCGGCATCGTTGGCGTCGAGCGCCTTGATCACCTTCTTGACGGCGGTGCGCAGCTGCGAGCGCTGGGCGACGTTGCGGGCATTGCGCACGACGGTCTGCTTGGCGCGCTTCTTGGCGGACTTGATGTTGGCCACTGGGGAAATCCTGGGAAGTCTGGGGTTTTGGCTACGGAGATCGTCCGCTGGCACAATTGCCCACGAACGAAGGATTCGGGAAGACCAAGAATTATGGACGATTCAATGGCTTGGGTCAACAAAGGGCGCCCGGCGTCCATGGAGCGGGCATGAGCGGCGGCACGGCGGGGGGCGGGGTGCGCCCGCGCAGCATGACGCGCGGGGTCCTGTCGTTCGGCAGCATGACCATGCTGAGCCGGGTGTTCGGGCTGGTCCGCGACCAGGTCTTCAACACGACCTTCGGCACCACCTGGATGACCGACGCGTTCTGGGTCGCGTTCCGAATCCCCAATTTCATGCGCCGGCTGTTCGCCGAGGGCTCGTTCTCGACCGCCTTCGTCCCGGTCTTCACCGAGATCAAGGAAACCCGCGACCACGCCGACCTGAAGGCGCTGATGGCGCGCACGGCCGGCACCCTGGGCGGGGTGCTGCTGCTGGTGACCGCGCTGGGCATGCTGTTCGCGCCGCAGCTGGCCACTGCCTTCACCCAGGCCGATCCGGCCCCGGGGCAGGACCAGCTGATCACCACGCTGCTGCGGCTGACGTTTCCGTTCCTGCTGTTCGTTTCCCTGACCGCGCTGGCGGCCGGCGCGCTCAACAGCTTCCAGCGCTTCGGCTGGCCGGCGTTCACCCCGATCATCCTCAACCTGTGCATGATCGCCGGCGCGCTCTGGGGGTCGAAGCTCACCGATCCGCCGATCCTGGCGATGGGCTGGGCGATCCTCGCCGCCGGCGTGCTGCAACTGCTGTTCCAGCTGCCCCAGCTGGCCCGGCTGGACCTGCTGGCGCTGCCGCGCTGGGGCTGGACCCATCCCGACGTGCGCAAGGTCATGCGGCTGATGGTGCCGACGCTGCTGGGTTCGTCGGTGGCGCAGGTCAACCTGCTGTTCGACACCTTCATCGCGGCCATGCTGGTGCACGGCTCGCAGAGCTGGCTCTCCACCGCCGACCGCTTCCTGGAATTCCCGCTGGGCGTGTTCGGCATCGCGCTGGGCACGGTGATCCTGCCGACGCTCTCGCGCCACCACGTCAACACCGACCGCGCCGGCTTCTCGAAGTCGCTGGACTGGGGGCTGCGCACCACGCTGCTGATCATCCTGCCGGCGATGCTGGGGCTGATGCTGCTGGCGCTGCCGCTGGTGTCCACCATCTTCCAGTACGGCAAGTTCACCGCCGACGCCGCGCGGATGACCGCGCTGTCGGTGTTCGGCCTGAGCTTCGGCCTGCCAGCATTCGCGCTGGTCAAGACCGTGCTGCCGGCGTTCTACGCCCGCCAGGACACCCGCACGCCCGTGCGCGCGGGGTTGGTGGCGATGGTCGCCAACATGGTCTTCAACGTGGCCCTGCTGGCCCTGCTGTACGTGCTGTGGGTGCCGGACGCGGCCAAGGCCGAGGGCGTCATGGCTACCCTGGCACGGGTGCCGGGTCTGCATTTCGCGCTGGGCATCGCCTCCGCACTGTCCAGTTACCTGAACCTGCTGCTGCTGTGGCGCTGGCTGCGCAAGGCGAACGTGTTCGACCCGCAGCCGGGCTGGGGCCGGTTCCTGCTGCGGATGCTGCTCGCGAACGCGGCGATGGCCGCCGCGGTGCTGGCCGGCTTGCACCTGGCGCCGGAGTTCACCGAGGTCGGTAAGTGGACCCGGATCGGCTGGCTGGGCCTGCTGGTCGGCGGCGGCGCGGCGACCTATGCGCTGGCGCTGCTGGCGCTGGGTTTCCGGCCGCGCGATTTCCGCGAGCATTGAACGTGGCGCGGGGCGGCCCGGCCCGCGTGGCGCCGTTATACTGCAACGCGTCATGACCTTTCTTTTCCGCGATGCCGGCTCCCTGGCGGGGCACGGGCGGGCGCTCTGCCCGCAGGGCAGCGTGGTCTGCATCGGCGCCTTCGACGGCCTCCACCTGGGCCATCGCGCGCTGGTCGGCCGCGCTGTGGAGCGCGCACGCGCGCTGGGCGTTCCGGCGGTGGCGCTTGGCTTCGAGCCGCTGCCGCGTGAGTTCTTCGCCCGCGAGGCCAGGCCGCCGCGGCTGATGCTGGCGCGAGCCAAGGTCGAGGGACTGCGCGCGCTGGGCTGCGAAGGCGTCGGCCTGTTGCGCTTCAACGCGGCATTGGCGGCGATGCCCGCCGAGGACTTCGTCCGGCAGGTGCTGGTGGACCAGCTGGCCGCGCGCGAGGTCTGGGTGGGCCCCGAGTTCCGCTTCGGCAAGGGCCGCACCGGCGACCTCGCGCTGCTGCAGACGCAGGGCGGGGCGCTGGCGGCGTCCGGCCGGGGCTTCACCGCCCACGAGATCGCGCCCGTCCATGTGGACGGCGAGCGCGTGTCCAGCACCCGTATCCGCGCCGCGCTGGCCGCGGGCGAGTTTGCCCACGCGGCGCGCCTGCTGGGTCGGCCGTATGCCATCGGCGGCCATGTCGTCCACGGCCAGCAGCTGGGCCGCACGCTGGGCTACCCCACCGCGAACCTTCGCTACGGCGGCAAGGTTCCCGCGCTGCGTGGCATCTATGCCACCTGGGTGCACGGTGTCGGCGATGCGCCCTGGCCATCGGTGTCCAGCTTCGGCACCCGGCCGACCGTGGACGGCGTGGAGCCGTTGCTGGAAGCCCATCTGTTCGATTTCGCCGGCGACCTGTACGGACGCCGCGTCGAGGTCGAGTTCGTCGCGAAACTGCGCGACGAGGAAAAATTCCCCGACTTGCCCTCGCTGGTGGCGCAGATGCACCAGGACGACGCGCAGGCGCGGGCCATCCTCCATCAACACGAACCACAGCGAGCCATCGCGTGAGCGACCAACGTAGCGACAAGGGCGGGGACAACCCGTACAAGGCCACCATCCTGCTGCCGGAGACCGCGTTCCCCATGCGCGGCGACCTGCCCAAGCGCGAGCCGGACACGCTGGCGCGCTGGGAGGCCGAGGGCCTGTACGCGCAGATCCGCGAGGCGGCGAAGGGCCGTCCCCAGTTCGTCCTGCACGACGGCCCGCCATACGCCAACGGCGCCATCCACCTGGGCCACGCGGTCAACAAGATCCTCAAGGACATCATCGTCAAGTCGAAGACGCTGGCCGGCTTCGATGCGCCCTACATCCCCGGCTGGGACTGCCACGGCCTGCCGATCGAGATCGCGATCGAGAAGAAGTGGGGCAAGGTGGGCACCAAGCTCGACGCCGCCGCGTTCCGCCAGAAGTGCCGCGAGTACGCGACCGAACAGATCGAGGTGCAGCGCCGCGACTTCAAGCGCCTGGGCGTGCTGGGTGACTGGGAGCATCCCTATCGCACCTTGGACTTCAGCTTCGAGGCCGACGAGATCCGCGCCTTGTCGAAGGTGGTGGAGAACGGCCACCTCCTGCGCGGCGTGAAGCCCGTCTATTGGTGCTTCGACTGCGGCAGCGCGCTGGCCGAGGCCGAGATCGAATACCAGGACAAGGTGTCGCCGGCGATCGACGTGGCGTACGCCGCGCGCAACCCGCAGCAGGTCAGCCGCGCCTTCGGCAGCGAGCTGCCCGAGGGCGTGGAGGTGGCGCTGCCGATCTGGACCACCACGCCGTGGACGCTGCCCGCGTCGCTGGCGATCTCGCTGGGGCCGGAGCTGCCCTACGTGCTGGTGGAAGGCCCGGCCAAGGCCGACGGTACGCGCCGCTGGCTGGTGCTGGCCGAAGCGCTGGCGGAGAAGGCGTTGAAGCGCTACGGCGTGGACGAGGTCGTCGTGCTGGGCCATGCAGCCGGCGAGAAGCTGGAAGGCATGCTGTTCGGCCATCCGTTCTACGCCGAGCGCGACATCCCGGTGCTGCTGGGCGACCACGTCAGCGCCGAGGACGGCACCGGCGCCGTGCACACCGCCCCCGGCCATGGCCAGGAAGACTTCGTGGTGTCGCAGAAATACGGCCTGGTCGGCAAGGTCAGCGCCGCGCAGCTCAACCCGGTCGACGGGCGCGGCGTGTACCTGCCGTCGACGCCGCCGGCGGGCGGGGTGGACCTGACCCAGCTGCACGTCTGGAAGGCGAACGACGCGCTGGTGGAGGTGCTGCGCGACAACGGCGCGCTGCTGGCCTTCAGCAAGCTCACCCACAGTTACCCGCACTGCTGGCGGCACAAGACGCCGATCGCGTTCCGCGCCACCCCGCAGTGGTTCATCTCGATGGACCAGGCGCACCTGCGCCGCGACGCGCTGGACGCGATCAAGACCGTGAAGTGGTACCCGGAATGGGGCCAGGCGCGCATCGCCGGCATGGTCGAGGGCCGCCCGGACTGGACGATCTCGCGCCAGCGCACCTGGGGCGTGCCGATCGCGCTGTTCGTCCACCGCGAGTCCGGTGACATCCATCCGCGCAGCGTCGAGTTGATGCGGCAGGTGGCCGACCGCGTGGAGCAGGGCGGCATCGACGTCTGGTATTCGCTGGATCCCGCCGAGCTGCTGGGCGACGAGGCCGCGCACTACGACAAGATCACCGACATCCTCGATGTCTGGTTCGACTCCGGCGTCACCCACGAAGGCGTGCTGGCCGCGCGCGGGCTGGGCAAGCCGGCCGACTTGTACCTCGAGGGCTCCGACCAGCACCGCGGCTGGTTCCAGTCGTCGCTGCTCACCGGCGTGGCCATCGACAAGGCGGCGCCCTACCGGCAGTGCCTGACCCACGGCTTCACCGTGGACGAGCACGGCCGCAAGATGTCGAAGTCGCTGGGCAACGGCATCGAGCCGCAGGACATCATGAAGACGCTGGGCGCCGACATCCTGCGCCTGTGGATCGCCTCCGCCGACTACAGCAACGAGATGTCGCTGTCGCAGGAGATCCTCAAGCGCAATGCCGACGCCTATCGCCGCATCCGCAACACCGCGCGCTTCCTGCTGGGCAACCTGCACGGCTTCGACCCGGCGCGCCACCTGCCGCCGCTGGAGCGCATGGTGGCGCTGGACCGCTGGATCGTGCACCGCGCCTGGCAGGTCCAGGAAGAGATCGCCGCGGCGTACGCGAACTACGACTTCGCGGCGGTGGTGCAGGCGCTGATGAACTTCTGCAGCGTGGACCTCGGGTCGCTGTACCTCGACGTGACCAAGGACCGCCTCTATACGATGCCGGAGGATTCGGCCGGTCGCCGCAGCGCACAGGGCGCGATGTACCGCATCGCCGAGGCCTTCGCACGCTGGATCGCGCCGGTGCTGAGCTTCACCGCCGACGAGATGTGGGGCCACCTGCCCGGCGAGCGCGCCGGCAACGTGCTGTTGGCGACGTGGTACGAGGGCCTGGCGCCGCTGCCCGGCGACGCCGCGCTGTCCGAGCGCGATTTCGAGGGCCTGCTGGAGCTGCGCGAGCAGGTCACCCGCGCGCTGGAGCCGCTGCGCGCGGAAGGCCGCATCGGCGCCGCACTGGAGGCGGAGATCGAACTGCGCTGCAACGTGGCCGACCAGAACTGGCTGGCGCCGCTGGCCGACGAGCTGCGTTTCCTGCTGATCACCGGCGACGTCCGGGTGGTGCCGGATGCCGAGGCCAAGGGCGTGATCGGCGTGCTGGCGCAGCCGACCGCCAAGCCCAAGTGCGTGCGCTGCTGGCACCATCGCGAGGACGTGGGTGCGCACGCGTCGCATCCGCTGCTGTGCGGACGTTGCGTGGCGAACGTCGACGGTCCGGGTGAAGAGAGGGCGTGGTTCTGATGGCCGCTCCGACCGCTCCCAAGCCGAACGCACTGCCCTGGCTGGCGGCGTCCGCGCTGGTGCTCGGCCTCGACCAGTGGTCGAAGGCCTGGGTGCTGCGCGCGCTGCCGGAATTCACCGCGGTGCCGGTGATCGACGGGTTCTGGAACTGGTACCGCACCTACAACACCGGCGCGGCCTTCAGTTTCCTGGCCGATGCCGGTGGCTGGCAGAAATACGTCTTCATGGTGCTGGCCTTCGGCATCAGCGGCCTGATGGCCTGGATGCTGGCGCGCACGCCGCGCGGCGACTGGAAGCAGGCACTGCCGCTGTCGCTGGTGATCGGCGGCGCGGTCGGCAACGTGATCGACCGCTTCCTGCACGGCCACGTGGTCGATTTCATCCAGTGGCACGTGGGCGACCACTACTGGCCCGCGTTCAACATCGCCGACTGCGCGGTGGTGGGCGGTGCCATCGGCATCGCGCTGTTCGGCCTGCTGGCGGGCAAGCCCGCGACGAAGGGCGGATAATCGCGGCATGGACGTCCTGCTCGCCAATCCGCGCGGCTTCTGCGCCGGCGTCGACCGCGCCATCGAGATCGTCAAGCGCACGCTGGAGGTCTTCGGTGCGCCGATCTACGTGCGCCACGAGGTGGTGCACAACAAGTTCGTGGTGGACGACCTCAAGGCGCGCGGGGCGGTGTTCGTCGAGGAGCTCGACGAGGTGCCGGACGGCGCCACCGTGGTGTTCAGCGCCCACGGCGTTTCGCAGGCCGTGCGTGCCGAGGCAGACCGCCGCGGGTTGAAGGTCTTCGATGCCACCTGTCCGCTGGTGACCAAGGTCCACCTGGAGGTCAGCCGCACCAGCCGGCGCGGCCGGGACATGGTGCTGATCGGCCATGCCGGCCATCCGGAAGTGGAGGGCACGATGGGGCAGTGGCGCGTGGACGGCGAAGCCGGCCGCATCCACCTGGTCGAGGACATCGACGATGTTTCCGCGCTGGAACTGGACCAGCCGGAGAACTGCGCCTACACCACCCAGACCACGCTCAGCGTGGACGACACCCGCGACGTCATCGCCGCGTTGAAAGCGAAGTACCCCGCCATCCAGGGGCCGAAGCACGACGACATCTGCTACGCCACCCAGAACCGCCAGGACGCCGTGCGCGAGCTGGTGCGCGGCGGCTGCGACGCGGTCCTGGTGGTCGGTTCGCCCAATTCGTCGAATTCCAACCGGCGGCGCGTGCTGGCCGAGCGCGAGGGCGCGGCGGCCTGGTTGATCGACAACGCCGGCCAGATCGACCCCGCCTGGATCGCCGGCCGCCGTCGGATCGGCGTCACCGCAGGCGCCTCGGCGCCGGAAGTGCTGGTGCGCGGGGTGCTGGAGCGCCTGCATGCGCTGGGCGCCGCGGACGTGCGCGAGCTGCACGGCGAGCCCGAGAGCATGGTGTTTGCCCTCCCCAAGGAGCTGCGGCAGCTGGCGCCCTGACCCGGCACCGGCTACAATCGCCGGCCTCGCCGGAATAGCTCAGTTGGTAGAGCGGCGCATTCGTAATGCGTAGGTCGCAGGTTCGACTCCTGTTTCCGGCACCAGCGTCACCACCAAGGCCGCCCCGCAAGGGCGGCCTTGGCGTTTCCGGGGGATGGCGCGCGGATGTCGGGGCAAGGGCAAGCCCATGTCCTGTCGGTCCGTCTCGGCAATTGCGACGCACGCCGGCTAAAGTCACCGGTATCCCAAGACCCTGATCGATCGATGGCCAAGCCCGCCGCCAGTACGCCCGCCGCCAAGCGCCGCACCGCCTACGTCTGTGGCGAGTGCGGGGCCGACTATGCCAAGTGGCAGGGCCAGTGCGAGGCCTGCGGGGCGTGGAATACGCTCTCCGAGATCGCGCTGGAAACGGCGGCGCAGGCCAAGTCGCCGGCCTCGCGCCGGAGCGGCTGGGCGGGCAAGGTGGACGCGCCGAAGATCATGGCGCTGGCGGACGTGCAGCTGGACGCGCGCGCGCGCGCTTCGACCGGCATCGGCGAGTTCGACCGGGTGCTGGGCGGCGGGCTGGCGGAGGGCGCGGTGGTGCTGGTCGGCGGCGACCCCGGCATCGGCAAGTCCACCCTGCTGCTGCAGGCGCTGGCGCAGATGGCGCCGACTTGGCCCGGCCTGTACGTCACCGGCGAGGAGTCACTGGCGCAGGTGGCCGGGCGCGCGCAGCGCCTCGGGCTGCCGCTGGACGGATTGCAGGCGCTGGCCGAAACCTGCGTGGAGCGCATTCTGGAACACGCCATGGCCGCCAGGCCGAGGCTGCTGATCGCCGACTCCATCCAGACCCTGTGGACGGACACCCTGACCGCCGCGCCGGGCTCGGTGTCGCAGGTGCGCGAATCGGCCGCCCGGCTGGTGCGCTTCGCCAAGGAAACCGGCACCGCGGTGTTCCTCGTCGGGCACGTGACCAAGGAGGGCGGCATCGCCGGTCCGCGCGTGCTGGAGCACATGGTGGACGCCGTGCTGTATTTCGAAGGCGACTCCGGCAGCCGCTTCCGCGTGCTGCGCGCGTTCAAGAACCGCTTCGGCGCGGTCAACGAACTGGGTGTGTTCGCGATGTCCGACGGCGGCCTGCGCGAAGTGTCCAACCCGTCCGCGATCTTCCTGTCCGGCATGGGCGCGCCGCAGCCCGGCAGCTGCGTGATGGTCACGCGCGAAGGCACGCGTCCGCTGCTGGTGGAGGTGCAGGCGCTGGTGGACGCCTCGCCGCTGTCCAATCCGCGCCGCGTCGTCGTCGGGCTGGAGGGCAACCGGCTGGCCATGCTGCTGGCGGTGCTGCACCGCCACGGCGGGGTGATGGTGGGCGACCAGGACGTGTTCGTGAACGTAGTCGGCGGCATCCGCGTGCAGGAAACCGCCGCCGACCTGCCGGTGCTGCTGGCGGTGCTGTCGTCGCTGCGCGACGCGCCGCTGGCCGGCAAGACCATCGCCTTCGGCGAGGTGGGCCTGAGCGGCGAGATCCGCCCGGTGCCGAACGGCGAGGAGCGCCTCAAGGAGGCGGCGACCCACGGCTTCAAGCGCGCCATCGTGCCGAAGGCCAATGCGCCCAAGTCGGGCAGCTACAAGGGCATGGAAGTGATCGCGGTGGAGCGGCTGGCGGACGCGCTGGAACAGGCCTGAGGAGGCGTCGGAAGCGTGACGATGGTCACGATGACCGGCGGCACTGGGGCAGGCGGCGTCGCCGCGCCACAGTGGCGGCCGTGTTTCGAGCCTGATGCTTTCCGATGCGACTGACCACCCTGGCGCACTGCGCCACCGTTCTGCTCCTGTTGCTGTCGCCGCTGGCCGCCAACGCCGCGGACACGCCTGCCGATCGCGCCGCGCCGGACGTTGACGCCTTGCCGGCGATTGCCTTGGCGCGGGCACCGGACGGCCGCTGGACCGTGCGCTACGCCTTGCCCGCGCCGGCAACCCAGCTGGTGTTTTCCCGGCCCGATACCCACGGCACCCGCGCCCGCGACTGGGTCCCGCTGGATCCCGCCTTTCGCATCGCCGTGGAGGACGGCATCGAGGTGGTGCGCCGCCAGGATGGCAGGGCGTTCCGCGAAGCCGCATTCGCGATGCGACCGCTGTACGTGTCGCTGGAGAAGGACTACGCGCCGTTCTCGCCGTTCGGCGATGGCGGGCTGCTGCTGTACACCGGTCGCTTCCATGCCTGCGCGGACCGCTGCGATGGCCTGGACGCGCCGGCGTGGCGGCTCACCCTGGTCCCGCCGGCGAACCAGCACGCCATCATCGGCGGCCGGGTGGTGGACACCGTGGACGTGATGGATGGCGAGGACGGCACGAATCTCTACGTGGGCAGCGCCGTGCCCGTGGAGACGCCGGACGTGGTGGCCGTGATCGACGCGGCGATGCCTACGGACATCCGTACGCGACTCACGACGCTGCTGCCGCGCCTGATGGCCGTGTACGCGGGACAGCTGGGCGCGCTGCCGACCAAGCCCATGCTGTTCGCCTCCCGCGATGCCGCCCATCCGGGCGGAGGCTACGGTTACCAGGGCGGCACACTGCCGGGCCAGGTGTTCATGCACCTCTACGGCGACAACCCGGCGTTTGCCACGCCGGCGTTCGCCGGGCGGCTGGATGCGTTCTTCGCCCACGAGGCGGCGCACCTGTACCAGCATTACCCCGAGGCCGCCCAGGCCGACACCTGGATCCACGAGGGTGGCGCGGATGCACTGGCGGCGGTGGCCTTGCGCCAGCTGGGCGAGGGCGATCCCGCCGCAGTGCCCGTGCAACTGGCGCAGGCGCGTACCGCGTGCGCCACCAGCCTTGCCGCCGGGCCGCTGGCGGAGGCCGGGACGCGCGGTGATTTCGATGCCTACTACCGCTGCGGATTCGTCCTGCAGATGGCGGTGGATGCGGCGGTGCGCCGCGCATCGAACGGGCAGTGCGACCTGTTCTGCGTGTGGCGGGACTTCCAGGGGCGCGTCAGGAACGGTGCGCCATGGACCGGCGCCACCTTCATTGCGGCGGCGCGCTCGCGTGGCGGCGATGCGGTGGCGGAGTTCCTGCGGGCCGCCACCGAGGGCCGGGCGGAGGCCCCGGGCGCGCTGCTGGCGTCCGGCATGGGCGCCGCCGGCTTGGCCGCCGCCGACTGAGGCAACGGGCGCGGCTCAGTGGCCGCCAGCCGCGGCGGCCCCGCCGGTCTTCGCACCGAACGGCGGGCGCGCCAGCCAGACGAACAGGATCACGCAGAGGAAGATGATTCCGAGCAGGTGGAAGATCTCGTTGAAGCCCAGCTGGGCCGCCTGGTTCGAGATCATCCGCTCCAGCACCGCGGCGCCGCGCTGCATGTCGCCACCGCCGTACTGCGCCACCGCCTGCATCGCGGTCGGGTCCAGCGCCGACACCCGCTCGGTCAGGTGGGCGTGGTGCACCGCGCCGCGTTCGCTCCAGGCATAGGTGGTGAGCGAGGCTGCGAAGCTGCCGCCCAGCGTGCGCACGAAGGTGGCCAAGCCGGAGCCCGCGGCGATCTCGTGCGGCTCCAGGTCGGACAGCAGGATCTGCAGCACCGGCATGAAGAACAGTGCCACGCCCAGGCCCTGGAACAGCTGCACCAGCGCGACGTGGTGGAAGTCCACGTCGAGGTTGAAGTGCGAACGCGCGAAGCTGGTCAACGACATCGCGATGAAGGCGAAGCTGGCGAGGATGCGCAGGTCGAAGCGGTTGGCGTACTTGCCGACGAAGGGCGTCAGGATCACCGGCAGGATGCCGATGGGCGCCGTGGCGAAGCCTGCCCAGATGGCGGTGTAGCCCAGGTTGCGTTGCAGCCACAGCGGCACCAGGATGCCGACGCTGAAGAACGCGCCGTAGGCCACGGTCATCGCGATGGTGCCGGAGCGGAAGTTGCGGTGGCGGAACAGGCGCAGGTTGACGATGGGGTCCTTGTCGGTCAGCTCCCAGATC
>DASWXO010000138.1:0-1951 GCA_036405455.1 Thermomonas sp.
ACGGCTGCTGACGCCGCGCTTCCTCGGCCTGCTGGAACGCGCGCGGATCGCGCTGTTCGCGATCGACGAGGCCCACTGCGTGTCGCAATGGGGCCACGACTTCCGCCCCGAATACCGCCAGCTCACCCTCCTGCACGAGCGCTGGCCGCAGGTGCCGCGGATCGCCCTGACCGCCACCGCCGACGCGCCCACCCGCCGCGAGATCGTCGAGCGGCTGGCGCTGCAGGATGCCGAGCAGTTCGTCAGTTCCTTCGACCGCCCCAACCTCCGCTACACGGCGGTGGCCCGCGACGACGCCCGCCGCCAGCTGTTCGACTTCCTCGACGGCCATCGCGGCGAGAGCGGCATCGTCTACTGCCTGTCGCGGCGCAAGGTGGATGCCACCGCAGAGCTGCTGGCCGGCCACGGCTATCCGGCGCTGGCCTACCACGCCGGGCTGGATGCGGCCACGCGCGCAGAACGCCAGCGCCGGTTCCTGCGCGAGGACGGCGTGGTGATGGTGGCCACGATCGCCTTCGGCATGGGCATCGACAAGCCCGACGTGCGCTTCGTCGCCCACCTCGACCTGCCGAAGTCGCTGGAGGGCTACTACCAGGAAACCGGCCGCGCCGGCCGCGACGGCGACCCGGCCGAGGCCTGGCTGGCCTACGGCATGGGCGATGCCGTGCTGCTGCGGCGGATGATCGAAGAGGGCGATGCCAGCGACGAGCGCAAGCGGCTGGAGCACGGCAAGCTGGATGCGTTGATCGGCTATGTCGAATCCACCGCCTGTCGCCGGCAGACCCTGCTGGCGTACTTCGGCGAGGCGCACGCGGGTGCCTGCGGCAACTGCGACAACTGCCTGGACCCCCCGCGCACCTGGGACGCCACCGAAGCCGCGCGCAAGGCGCTGTCCTGCGTGTACCGCACCGGCCAGCGCTTCGGCGCGGCGCACGTGATCGACGTGCTGCGCGGCGCCGACACCGCCAAGGTGCGCCAGTTCGGCCACGACAACGTCAGCACCCATGGCATCGGCCGCGACCTCGACGCGCGCCAGTGGCGCGGCGTGTTCCGCCAGCTGCTGGCGGCCGGCCTGCTGGAAGCCGACCTCGACAGCCACGGCGCGCTGCGCCTGACCGCCGAAGCCACCCCGCTGCTGCGCGGCGAGCGCAGCCTGCACCTGCGCATGGAAGCGCCGAAGCCAGGACGCCGGCGCACGCGCGGCGGCAGCGAACAGCGCGCCGCGCCGCTGCCGGTGGATCTGCCGGAAGAGGCCGCCACCCGCTTCGCCGCGCTGCGCCGCTGGCGTGCCGAGGCCGCGCGCGCACAGAACCTGCCGGCCTACGTGATCTTCCACGACGCCACCCTGCGCGCGATCGCGGTGGAGATGCCGCGCGACCTCGGTGCACTGGCCAGCATCGGCGGCGTCGGTGCCGCCAAGCTGGAACGCTACGGACAGGACGTGATCGACGCGCTGGCGGCGGCGTAAAGGTCGGCCCCACTACAATGCGCGCATGCGCATCGGCCCCCACCTGATCGACCCGAAGGTGATCCTCGCGCCCATGGCGGGCGTGACCGACAAGCCGTTCCGGCTGCTGTGCAAGCGCCTGGGCGCTGGCCTTGCGGTGTCGGAGATGACCATCTCCGATCCGCGCTTCTGGAACACCAGCAAGTCGCGCACGCGGATGGACCATGTCGGCGAGCCGGAGCCCGTCAGCGTGCAGATCGCCGGCACCGACCCGGTGGCGCTTGCCGAGGCGGCGCGCTTCAACGTCGACCACGGCGCGCAGATCATCGACATCAACATGGGCTGCCCGGCCAAGAAGGTCTGCAACGTGCTGGCCGGCAGTGCGCTGATGCGCGACCCGCGGCTGGTGGCGCGGATCGTCGAGGCGGTGGTGGCCGCGGTGGACGTGCCGGTGACGCTGAAGATCCGCACCGGCTGGAGCGCGGACAACCGGAACGCGCCGGA
>DASWXO010000139.1:0-8698 GCA_036405455.1 Thermomonas sp.
CCCAGCATCAGCTGCTGCTTCCACGGCGTGGCGCCGACGATGTAGCCGGCCTTGAGGTCCTGCAGGTTGTCGCCGCCGACCGCCGCGGCGCAGCACACCACCGCGCCGATCATGATCGCGGCCACCGCGCCCAGCGGCGCGCCGGACGCGCCCACCGCCATCTTGCCGCCCTCGCCCAGCAGCACCAGCAGCACGGCCGAGGCGAACAGGATGGTGGCGATCGTGATCCCGGACACCGGGTTGTTGGAAGAGCCCACAAGGCCGGCCAGGTAGGCCGACACCGACACGAACAGGAACCCGGCGACGATCATGATGATCGCCATCGGGATGCTGACGTGCCACATGCCGACGATGGCCTGGTACAGCAGCAGCAGCGGCACCACGAACACCACCAGCGCCACCAGCATCCACTTCATGGGCAGGTCGCGCTCGGTCTCCGCGACCGCTTCGCCGCTGCCCTTGCGCGCCGCGGCCACGCCGCTCCGGACGCCGGACAACAGCGACTTGCGCAGCGAGAACAGCGTCCACACGCCGCCGATCAGCATCGCGCCGACGCCGAGGTAGCGGATCTTGGCTGACCAGATGGCGCCGGCGATCTCTTCGGCGCCCGCGCCGGCGATGCTGGCGGCCAGCGTCGGATCGCTGTCGAGGAAGAACATGTGGTAGAGCGGGATGGCGATGTGCCAGGACAGGATCGAGCCGGACACGACGACGATGCCGATATTCAGCCCGACGATGTAGCCCACGCCCAGCAGCGCCGGCGACAGGTTGGTGCCGATGTAGCCCAGGTACTTGCCGAAGAAGCCGGCGCCCGCGGCGGTGTCGGGGATCAGCTTCATGCCGCTGGCCGCGGCCGCCTTGATCAGGCCGCCCAGCGTGGCGGACACCGCCAGGATCTTCAGGCCCGGTCCGGGGTTCTCGCCCGCCTTCAGCACTTCCGCGGCGGCCTTGCCTTCGGGGAACGGCAGCGGCTCCTCGACGATCATCGAGCGGCGCAGCGGCACCGAGAACAGCACGCCCAGCAGGCCGCCGAGGCCGGCGATGGCCAGCACCCACGAATATTTGAAGTCCTGCCAGTAGCCCAGGATGATCAGCGCCGGGATGGTGAAGATCACGCCGGCGGCGATCGACGAACCGGCCGAGGCGCCGGTCTGGACGATGTTGTTCTCCAGGATGGTGCCGCCGCCCAGCAGGCGCAGCACGCCCATCGAGACGACGGCGGCCGGGATCGCGGTGGCGATGGTCAACCCGGCGAACAGGCCGAGGTAGGCGTTCGCGGCGGACAGGATCATGGCGAGCACCACCGCCAGCACCACGGCACGGACGGTGAGCTGCGGCACGGCCGGAGCAGGATTCGACATCGGACGCCCTCGAAGCAAGGATGCAAGCGTCGAAACGTAGCCGCTGCGGGGGGCCAAGTCCAGTGCGGGAGGCGCGGCGCTGCCGCAAGGATGCGGAGCGGTATCGCCCCAAGTCGCTCCCCGATACCCGCCTGGTTGGGGCGATACCGCTCCGCATCCCCCATACTTTCCCCGCCTCTCCGGGGATACACATGCAGACCATCACCCAGGCCGGTCCGGCCGCACGCGACGACTTCCTCGGCCACCCCAAGGGCGTCTACGTCTGCTTCTTCACCGAGATGTGGGAGCGCTTCTCGTTCTACGGGATGAAGGCGCTGCTGCTGCTCTACCTCACCAAGTACCACCTGTTCGGCGACAAGGCCGGCCTGGACCTGCTGGGCGCGTACGGCGGATTGGTCTACTGCATCCCGGTGTTCGGCGGCCTCCTGGCCGACCGCTGGCTGGGCATGCGCAAGGCGGTGGTGTTCGGCGGCGTGCTGCTGGTGCTGGGCCACGTCGGCATGGCGTTCGAAGGCCACGCTGCGACGATGCAGGCCGGCACGGCGGTGCGCGACGAGGGCGCGCTGAAGGTGATGTACCTGTCGCTGGCGCTGATCATCATGGGCGTCGGCTTCCTCAAGCCGAACATCTCCACCATCGTCGGCAAGCTCTACGCGGAGGACGACCCGCGCCGCGACTCGGGCTTCTCGCTGTTCTATGCCGGCATCAACCTCGGCTCGCTGTTCGCCTCGCTGGTCTGCGGCTACGTCGGCGAGACCTGGGGCTGGACTTACGGCTTCGGCGCGGCCGGCATCGGCATGCTGGCCGGACTCGCCATGTTCCTGTGGGGACAGCGTTACCTGCACGGCCATGCCGAACCGGCGGATCCCGCCGCGCTGCGCGAGCGCGTCGCCGGCTTGCCGCGCGAAGCGCTGATCTATGCCCTGGCCGTGCTGGGCGTGGTGCCGGTGGCGTGGCTGATGTGGGCGGCGGCCAATGGCGCGTTCGCGCTGGGCGGCGAAGTCTCGCTGGCGCTGCTGCTGATGCTGGTGGTGCTGGGCGCGGTGCTGGTGTGGTTCGCGTGGTTCACCGGCACCCGCTGCACGCCGGTGCAGCGCCAGCAGATGGTCGCGCTGATGGTGCTGATCTTCATGGCGCTGGTCTTCTTCACCCTGTACGAGCAGACCTACGGCTCGTGGGTGACGTTCACCGACCGCCTGCTGACCAAGGACATCGTGCCGGCGATGGTGGTGCGCGACGGCACGCCGTGGCCGTGGTCCACGCTGTCCCTGCTGCTGGCGCCGCTGGCGTTCTTCATCGCCGCCCGGATGTCGGACCGCAACCCGGCCTCCACGGCGCCGCGCGCCCTGTTCCTCGCGGCCAGCGCGCTGATGCTCGTGCTGCTGGTGCGCGACTGCGTGGCGTTGCCGCAGACCGCCGGCTCGCTGACCTACCTCGGCGCGTTCTTCCTGGTCGCGCTGGCGCCACTGTTCTCGGCGCTCTGGGGCTGGCTGGACCGGCGCGGCGCCGATCCGTCGAAGCCGACGAAATCCGCCATCGGCCTGCTGTTCGGCGGGCTGTCCTTCATCCCGCTGGCATTGGCCGCGCAGCAGGTCGGCGCGACCGGCGCGATGGCCAGCGTGTGGTGGCTAGTGCTGGCCTACCTGGTGCTGGAGATCGGCGAGATGTGCCTGTCGCCGGTCGGCCTGTCGGCGGTGACGCAACTGGCGGTGCCGCGCGTGGTCAGCCTGATGATGGGGACGTGGTTCCTCGCCACCGCGTTCTCCGAGGCGCTGGCGGCGCTGTTCGGCAAGCTGGCCGCCATCGAGGTGCCAGAAGGCGCTGCCCTGGACCTCCCCGTGGCCGCCGCGAAGTACGAACACCTGTTCTGGCTGATGACCTGGATCGGGGTGGGCTGCGCGGTGCTGGCGTTCCTCGCCGCGCCGCTGCTTCGCAGGATGATGCACGGGGTGAAGTAAGGCTGAATCCGCGGTCGGATCCGCGTCGGAACGCGCTGCTAAACTCGGGCGCCCGCCTGCCATCGAGATCCGCCGCATGCCAACGCCGCGCCCGCTTGTCCTCGCCCTGACCGCCGCCCTCGCCGCCAGCCTGGCCTCCCCGCCCGGCATCGCGGCGAAGAAGCGGCCGGCGCAGAAGAAGGCAGCGGCATCACCGGCGTGCACGGACTTCTATGCCGAGGCCAACAAGGGCTGGCTGGCGGCGAATCCCATGCCTGCCTCCGGCGCGATCTCCGCGCTGGGCCAGCTCAGCGCGCGTGCGCAGCAGCAGCAGCGCGACCTGCTGGACGCCGCGATGCGCGCACCCCAGGACAAGGTGCAGAAGCTGCTCGGCGACTTCTGGGCCAGCGGCCTGGACGAGGCCGCGGTGGAGCGCGACGGCGCCGCGCCGGTGGCGCCGTTGCTCAAGCGGATCGACGCGATCCGCAAGCCGAAGGACATCGCGCCGGCCATCGCCGCGCTGCACCAGGTGGGCATCCCGGTGGCGTTCCAGTTCGGCGCCGACGTGGATCTGCGCGACCTCGACCGCCACCTCGGCTACTTCAGCCAGGGCGGACTGGGCCTGCCGGATCCGGCGTACTACACCCGCACCGATGCCGACACCAAGGCGCTGGTCGCGCGTTATGCCGACTACATCCGCCGGATCCTCGCCCTGACCGGCGTGCCGAAGCAGGACATCGAGACCCAGACCGCGCAGGTGCTGGACCTCGAGACCCGCATCGCGCGCCTTGCCAAGCCGCTGCCGGAGCTGCGCGACCCCCGCAACAATTTCGCCCCGGTCGCCACCGCCGGCCTGGGCAAGCAGTACCGCAACCTGCAGCTGGACACCTTCGTGAAGGCGCAGGGCGTCGAGGACGACACGGTGTCGCTGGCCAATCCGGCGATGTTCACCCAACTGGACGCGATGATCGGCACGCTGAAGCCGTCGCAGTGGCAGGCCTACCTGCGCTGGCGGGTGGGCGATGCGATGGCGCCGTACCTGTCCGCGCCGTGGCGCGAGGCGGCGTTCGCGTTCCGCGGCAAGGTGCTGCTGGGACAGGACGCGCCGCCGCCGCGCTGGCAGCAGGTGCTGGATGCGATCAACCTCGCCGCCGGTCCGATGCTGGGGCGCCAGTACGCCGCCGCCCACCTGGACGACGCCACCCGCAAGCTCGCCGAGACCATCGCCGACCAGGTCCGCGACGCGCTGGTGCAGCAGGTCACCGCCAGCACCGCGCTGGGCGACGCCGCCAAGGCGGAAGCCGCGAAGAAGCTGGAGCGCCTGCGCATCGAAATCGGCACGCCGCGCGGCGACCTGGATTACTCCGTGCAGCCCATGGGCCGCGGCAGCTTCGGCGGCAACATGCTGATCGCTTCCACCTGGCGGCATCGCCACGAGATGCGGCGGATCGGCAAGGGCAGCGCCGACCGTCGCTGGGACGTGCTGCCGCAGCAGCCGGCGCTGGCCTACGACCTGGCGCACAACCGCCTCGTCGTCACCGCGGCCATGCTGCAGGCCCCGGTGCTGGATGCGGCGATGCCCGCGGACGCCCGCTACGGCGCCTTCGGCGCACTGGTCGGCCACGAGCTGAGCCACGCCATCGACGGCCGCGGCCGCTACGTGGACGCCAAGGGCGAGGTGCGCGACTGGTGGAGCAGCAGCGAAGTCGCCACCTGGGACGCCCTGGCCGGCAAGGTGGCCGGCCTGTACGGCGCGCTGCCCTACCCCGGCGTGGCCGGCACCAAGGTCGATGGGGTGCTGACCCGCGACGAGAACCTCGCCGACCTGGCCGGCGTGGAATTGGCCCACGCCGCCCTGCGCGCGGCGCACCCGGACGGCGGCGCGCAGGCCGACAAGGCGTTCTTCACGGGCTGGGCCCAGCTGTGGGCGCAGCAGGTGACTCCCGAGGAAGCGAAGATCCGCGCGCAGCAGGACGTTCGTGCGCCCGGCCCGTGGCGCGCCAACGTCCCGGCGATGCAGGCGGCGGCGTTCGGCGCGGCTTACGGCTGCAAGATCGGCACGCCGATGCAGCCCAAGGCGGACGGCCGCGTCACCGTGTTCCAGTAAGCCGGCGCGACGGCGGCGGGAGCGCGGCCGCCAGGCCGCAATCCGCGGACGACGGGCTCAGCGGACGATGCGGATGTGCGGACCCCGCCGTCCGCGTCCGCCGAAGGGCGGCTGCCCTCGCCAGTGCCGGATCAGCAACCAGCCGAACAGCATCCCGCCCAGGTGCGCGAAATGCGCCACGCCCGGCTGCAGGCCGGTGATGCCGACACCCAGCTCGAACAGGCCATAGACGATGACCAGCGTGCGCGCCTTCATCGGGATCGGCGGGAACAGCAGCATCACGCGCTGGTTCGGGAACAGCATGCCGTACGCCAGCAGCAGGCCGAACACCCCGCCGGAGGCCCCGATGGTGGGGTACGGATCGGCGCCCTGCGACAGCGCGTAGGACCCCACCAGGAGCTGGCACAAGCCCGCGCCGACCACGCTGACCAAGTAGTAGGTGAGGAAGCGGCGCTCGCCCCATGTGTATTCCAGCGGCGCGCCGAACATGGCCAACGCCAGCATGTTGAAGGCCAGGTGCAGGAACCCGCCGTGCAGGACGCTGTAGGTCACCAGCTGCCACGGCATGAACGCCGGCGCGAAGGTGCCGGCCGGATCGTAGGCCACGTCGCCCCACGGCCACAGCATCAGCGCCACCAGCCGCTCGTCGCCCAGCAGCGACTGCAGGAGGAAGCCGACGCCGTTGGCGATCAGCAGGGCCTTGGTGATGCGGGGGAGATTGAACGGCATCCGTGCGACGTCCGGGTTACGTTGCGATGCATCATAGCCCGCCGCCCCGGCTCAGCGCGGCCCCCACAGCGCGGCATCCAGCGTCCCTTCATCCGGCGGCAGCCGGACCCGGCCGTTGCGCACCTCGACGCCCTCGGCCTGCAGCCGGCGGGCCTGCTCGACGAAGCCCTCCGAACCTGCCGGGAACGCGATGCGGCCGTCCGACCGCAGGATGCGGTGCCACGGCAGCGCGGGATCGGCGTTCCGGCCCAGGAGGCGCGCCACCAGCCGCGCGCGACCCGGCAACCCCGCGCGGCGGGCGATCGCGCCGTAGCTGGCCACCTGCCCCGCCGGCACGGCCCGGATCGCGGCCAGGATGCGGCGTTCGGCAGGCGTCGGGGAATCGGGCATTTGCATGTTCGGGTTAGCATAGCCGCAACTTTTCCACGCACGGCCGCATCGCCATGGACAACTTCGAACAGATCCGCAGCCACCTGGTGTCCTCGGGCTACCGGCTGACCCTGCAGGAGCCCTACGTGGCCTGCGTGGAGCTGTCGCTGGCGCAGGGCAAGCGCCACCAGGCCATCTTCCTGGCCGAACTGCAGGACGACGACGGCCGCAACTTCCTGCGCGTCAGCACCGCGATCGCCCCCACCACCGGCATGGACGCACGCCGCGCGCTGGCCTTCAACTGGGCCAGCCGGGTCGGCTACCTGGCCATCGGCGAACTGGACGGCGTGCCCTACCTGCAGCTCTGCGAGAACCGCCCCTACGACTGCGTGACCCCGGCCGAGATCGACCGGCTGGTGCTGGAGATCGGCGGCACCGGCGACGAGATGGAGCGGCGGATGTCGGCGGGCGGCGACCTGCTCTGACCCGTTGCGCCAACCCCCATGAAAAACGCCGGCCACTGGCCGGCGTTTTCGTTTGTCCGATCCGCGTGGCGGCTCAGGCCCAGCCCATCGCCTCCAGCAGGCGCAGCAGGCCGTAGGCGATGCCGCCTGCCGCCGGGATGGTGAGGATCCATGCCCAGACGATACGCTCGATCACGCCCATCTTCAGCGCGCGCGGGTTCTTGGCGAAGCCCACGCCCATGATGGCGGTGGAGATACTGTGGGTGGTCGACACCGGCATGCCGTAGTGCGCCGCCACGGTCAGGATGGTGGCCGAGCTGGTCTCCGCGGCGAAGCCATTGATCGGGTGCAGCTTCACCATCTTGTGGCCCAGCGTCTTGATGATCCGCCAGCCGCCCGACGCCGTGCCGGCCGCCATCACCAGCGCGCAGGTCAGCACGATCCAGCCCGCGATGCCCTGCTCGTCGCCGCTACCCGGGTGCAGGAAGGACAGCCACGTCGGCAAATCGTTGAGCGTGCCGCTGGCCTCGGCGCCGAACAGGGTCAGGGCGATGATGCCCATGGTCTTCTGCGCGTCGTTCTGGCCATGGGCGTAGCCCATGTACGCCGCGGACAGGATCTGCGCCTTGCCGAAGAACTTGTTGACGAAGTTCGGCCGGGCCAGGCGGCCGAGCATCCCGCCCATGCGCGCCAAGCCGGCGATCAGCGCCCACAGCGCGACCATCACCAGCACGCCCAGCAGGAAGCCGGCCACAGGCGAGCTGATCATCGGCACGAAGACCTTCCACCACAGGCCCTTGTTCTTGGTCCAGTCGCCGACTGTCTCCGACCAGATCAGCACGTCGAAGTTGTTGTGGGCGGCGGCCAGGGCGGCGCCGCACAGGCCGCCGATGAGCGCGTGCGAGGACGAGGACGGCAGCCCCTTCCACCACGTGATCAGGTTCCAGGCGATGCCGCCCAGCAGCGCGCACAGGATGACCTGCGAGGTCACCTGGATCACGTTGGTGTCGATCAGGCCGGAGGAGATGGTCTTGGCCACCGCGGTGCCCATCAGCGCACCGACCAGGTTCATGCCGGCGGCCAGCACCACGGCCTGGCCGGGCGACAGCACCTTGGTCGCCACCACCGTGGCGATCGAGTTGGCGGTGTCGTGGAAGCCGTTGCTGAACTCGAAGACGAGCGCGGCCACGATCACCACGAGTACAAGCGTCAGCATGACGTCGTCCCCGTCAGCTGTTCTTGAGCACGATCTGGTAGGCGACCACGCCGGCCTCGCGGCAGCGGTCGATCGCCTTCTCCAGGATCTCGAAGAACTCCTTCAGCAGGAACATCTGCAGGCTGTCGAGCTTGCCGGAGTAGATCTCGCGGTACAGCTCCAGCATCAGGCGGTCGGCCTCGTTCTCGATCGAACGCAGCTTCTCGTTGAGCGCCGTCATGCGGTCCAGGTTCATCCGCTCCAGCTCGTCGACCATCTGCACCACTACCGCGGCGGCCTGCTCCAGCATGGCGGCGCGCGGGGCGAAGTCGATGTGCGCCAGGTGCTCGGTGGCCAGCGCATAGCGGTCCGCGAACTTCTCGATCTGCTTCGGGATCTTGTGCAGGGCCGAGCCCAGCGCCTCGATGTCCTCGCGCTCGATCGGGGTGATGTAGCTGTCCACCAGCGCCTGGCTGATCTTGTCGGCGGCGGTGCGCTCGCGCAGGCGGGCCAGCTTGAAGGCGTCCAGCGCCGGC
>DASWXO010000140.1:0-1608 GCA_036405455.1 Thermomonas sp.
CGCGTGATCTGGGAGGCTTCGAATTCCTGGAGGAGCTTGCTCATGTTGGCACCAATGCTTGTATGCGTGATCGTGTCTTGCGACAGCGGAAAACTGATGCAGTCGCCGGATTGCGCTGCACGATATTGTTATGGGATCCGGGGGCGTGAACCGCCCAAGGGTCGCGCATTCTACCGGATTTCCCGGCCGCGTGGCTACCCTGCCCCGTCTCGGCCCGCCACATTGACCCTGAAGGCCTCCAGCAGCAGCCGATCGGCCTTGGACAGGCTGGCCTCGTCCAGCAGGTCCGGGCGGCGAAGCCAGGTCCGGCCCAGCGCCTGCTGGCGGCGCCAGCGTGTGATGGCCGCGTGGTCGCCGGAGCGCAGGACCGCCGGCACGTCGCCCAGCGGATGGCTGGACGGCTGGGTGTAATGCGGACAGTCCAGCAGCCCGTCGCCCTCGAAACTGTCCTGGACCGCGGACTCCGCATCGTTCAGCGCCCCCTCCTGCAGCCGGCCGACGGCATCGATCACCACCGCCGCCGCCAGTTCCCCACCGGACAACACGTAGTCGCCGATCGACAACTCCTCGTCGACTTCGGCCTCGAGGAAGCGCTCGTCCACGCCCTCGTAGCGGCCGCACAACAGGATCATCCTCGGCAGCGCCGCCAGCTCGCGCGCCTTCCTCTGGGTGAGCGGAGCACCCTGCGGGCTCATGTAGATCACCGGCGCCAGGGCCGGATCCGCCGCACGGATCGCCGCCAGGCAGGCCTGCAGAGGTTCGATCAGCATCACCATACCCGGGCCGCCACCGAACGGCCGGTCATCCACCCGGCGATAGCCGCCTGTGGCGTAATCGCGCGGGTTCCAGCCATGCAGCGACAGCAATCCGCGCTCCTGCGCGCGCCCTACCACGCCCACGGCCGCGGCCTGGGCGATGAAGTCGGGGAACAGGGTCATGACGTCGATGCGCATGGCAATCGGCTGCAGCTCGGTGGGGAAACAGGGTAACCGCCGTTGCAGAAGGCGGCGAGGCGATTAGAACTCGGGGTCCCAGTCCACCGTCACCACGCCCGCCTCGAAATCCACCGAGCGGACGAAGTCGGGTTCGACGAAGGGAATCAGCCGCTCGCGGTCGCCGCGCGCGACCAGCACGTCATTCGCACCGGTGGAAAACAGATGGGAGACCGTACCAAAGTCGGTGCCGTCGCTGTTGACCACGCGCAGGCCTTCCAGGTCGACCCAATAAAACTCGCCCGGCTGCGGCGGCGGCAGCGCCGAACGCGGCACGTGGATCTCGGTGCCATGCAGCGCCTCGACCGCTTCGCGGTCCTCGACATCGGGTAACGTGGCGACGAGGTGCTTGCCGGACGCCTTGCCGCGCACGCCGGTAAGCGCTCGCTCAGCGCCACGCGCATCGCGCAGCGTCCACGGCTGGTAGCGGAAGATGGCGTCGCGCGGCTCGGTCCAGGATTCGATCTTCACCTGACCGCGCACACCAAAAGCGCCCAGGAACCTGCCCAGCAGAATCGTTTTCTGCGGGTCGGTCGGGCGCTCTTGGCTCATGCGAAAAGGCCGCGCGCGAAGCGCGGCCGGACCACTCAGGCCGCCGGAGCGGACTTGGTGGCTT
>DASWXO010000141.1:0-3760 GCA_036405455.1 Thermomonas sp.
CCAGTCTTCCGCCTGCAGCCATGGTCCGTCCAGATCGCAGACCTCGCACTGCTGCGCCAGGACCATGCCCGGCGCGACCGAAATCGAGCCGCCCAGCATGCAGCCCACCATCAGGCGGAACCCGGAGGCGCGCGCCGCCGACGCCAGCTGCAGCGCCGCGGTCAGGCCGCCCACCTTGTCCAGCTTGATATTGACGAACTGGTAGCGCCCCACCAGCCGCGGCAGGTCGTCCGCGGTGGAAAGCGACTCGTCGGCGCACAGTGGGATCGGGCAGGTGTAGTCGCACAGGCCCGCGTCGGAGCCGGCGGCCAGCGGCTGTTCCAGCAGATCCACCGCGAAGGGCCGCAGCTGCAGGGCGTAGTCGCGCAGCTCGTCCAGCGTCCACGACTGGTTGGCATCGACGATCAGGTGCGCATCCGGCGCGCCGCGCCGCACCGCAGCCACGGCTTCGCGCGGAGATCCAGGCCCGACCTTCACCTTGATCCAGGAGAAGCCCGCGCGTTCGCGCGCCGCCGCCTCGTAGTCGGCGATGCCGCGGATGCCGATGGTCACCGCGCTGTCGACCGGCTGCCAGCCGGGCGCACCCGCGCGCTGCCAGACAGGCACGCCGGTGCGCTTGGCTTCCAGATCCCACAACGCCGCATCCACGGCGTGCCGCGCACCGCCGGCGGGCAACAGGTGCAGCAGCTGCTGGCGGTCGCAGCCGGCTTCGATAGCCGCGCGCACCTGCTCGATCTGCGCCGCCATCGTCTCCGGGGTTTCGCCGTGGTAGGGCACGCCACAGGCCTCGCCGCGGCCGACACTGCCAGCCTGCTGCAACTCGACCATGATCACCCTCGCCTCGCTGCGCACGCCGCGGGCGATGGCAAAGGGTTCCTTCAGTTTCCAGGCGTGCGGCCTGATCTGCAGCTTGCGCGTCATGGGCTCTTCCTTTCGCGGCGCATCAATCCAGCAGCGCCGCCACCGCACGCTCCAACGGCGTGCGCATCGGGTCGAACGCCGGCACGCCAAGCGCCCGTTCGGCCTGCACCAGCGCTTCCTGCGCCGCCGCATCGTCCAGGGCGGAGGTGTTCAGGCTGACCCCGGCGAGGCGGGCGCCGGGATTGGTCATCCGCGCCATGCGCAGGTACAGATCGCGGGCCTCCTCCAGGCCCGGCAGCGGATAATCCGGCCAGCTGACGATGTGCGTGCGCGACGGATCGTGGCAGAGGATCAGCGCATCCGGCTGCGAGCCATGCAGCAGGCCCAGGGTGACCCCGGCATAGGCGGGATGGAACAGCGAGCCCTGGCCTTCGATCAGGTCCCAATGGTCGGGCGCGGCCGCGGGCGAGATGCACTCGGCCGCACCGGCGATGAAGTCGGCGATGACCGCGTCGACCGCGATGCCGGCGCCCGCGATCATGATCCCGGTTTGCCCGGTGGCGCGGAAATGGGCGTCGATCCCCTGCCCGCGCATCGCCTTGGCCAGCGCCAGTGCGGTGTATTTCTTGCCCAATGCGCAGTCGGTGCCGACCATCGCCGCGCGCTTGCCGCTGCGGCGCTTGCCGGTGGCGCGCGGCAGGTTGTCGGGCGGGCGGCGCACGTCCACCAGCCTGACGCCCGCCGAGGCGGCGGCCTGCGCTAGGCCCGGCACTGATTCCAGCGGCGTGTGGAGCCCGCTGACGATGTCCAGGCCCGCCTCCGCCGCGGCGACCAGCACCGGCGCCCAGTGCGCGGGGATGCGCCCGCCCACGGGGGTGACGCCGATCAGCAGCGAGCGGGCGCCAGCCGCAGCGGCCGCGACCGGCGCCAGTTCGGGCAGGCCCAGGTCCACGCTGCCTCCGGGCATGCGCGTCTGGCCCAGGCAATGGGCCGGCGCCCAGTCGCGCAGACCCAGCGCGGTTTTGGCCTTCAGCGGATTGGTTTCCTCGCCGAGGAACAGCAGATAGGGCGTGCGCAGGGTCAGCGTGTGCAACTGGTCCACGAATGCGTTCTCCGTCATCTGGTGCGCGGATCCCGGCCCGGCCATCCACGGCACCATTCGATCACACCTACGCGCCGACGCAATCGGAGAAAACCCGCATGTTCCCGCCAGCCGCCTTGCCGCCCCCTTGGGCCGATGCTACAAGTTCGCGCGCACGACGCCATGCGCCCCCGGCAGACATGCCGCGGGCCTTCCGCCAAGGGACGACATGCTGATACCCGATGCCTGCAATGCCCTCGCCCATGCGGACACGCTGGCGGTGGCGCGTGCCAACCTGGTGAAGGCCGCCGACCTGGACGCGCTTTGGGCTTCCTGCGCCGCGTTCATCACCAGCTCCCTGCCCTGCCACTCCTGCAGCCTGCTCTTCGATATCCGGGGATTCCATCCTCTGCAGGGCAGGCACCACCTGCCGGAAAGCGGCGGCATTGCCGCGCGGCTGGCCACCAGCCTGGATGTCGCCGCCCCCTACCTGACCGCGAACCCGCGGGTGCGCTGGTACACCTTTTCGCAGATCGCTTCGCAGGATGCCGCTGCGCGCGCGCGCCTGGAAGCACAGGACCAGACGCCAGGCTGGAACGAATTCATCCACCTTGCGTTCTGGGACGCCACCCGGCTGGAAGCGGTGCTGAGCATCCGCATCCGCGCCGGCCATACGACGCTGTCGGACGGCGAAGCGGCCTTCCTGATGGACCTGTACCCCTTGCTGGACGCCAGCCTGCAGCGCATCCGCGCGCTGGAGCGCGAACGCGCGCGCAGCCACGCATTCGAAACCCTGCTGCACGAATTCCCGCTGCCGGCGGTGCTGGTGGACGGCGACCTGGTGCCGGGCTGGATGTCGCTGGAAGCCAGCCGCCTGTGCCGTCGCTGGAGCGGGGATGCCGAAGCGGACGGACGGCTCCCGCGCGCGATTGAAACGCCTTTGCGCCAGTGGCTGGAAAGCGGCGCCGTGCTGCCTCAGGCGCCGGGCAACAGGACGACGCTGACCCTGCAGCATCCGCAGCGCCCGGACCTGCGCCTGCGGCTGGAAATCAACTCGGCGCCGGGCCATTCCGCCCGTTCCGCCCAGCACCTGCTGATCCTGGCCGCCGACGGCCCCGCGATGGCGGCGGTCGACACCACCTCGCCGCGGGTCCTGCAGCTGCTCAAATCGCTGTCGCCGAGTGAACGCAAGGTGGCGGCGCTGGTCGCCGCCGGGCTCCGCAACGGGGACATCGCGCAGCAGCTGTGCCGCTCGCGCAAGACCATCGAAAGTCAGGTCAGCTCGATTTTCCGCAAGCTCGATGTCGCCAACCGCACCCAGTTGGCACGGCTGCTCGGCTGAACCGCCTCAGCGCGCGGGCGCCTGCGCCGCCTGCAGCGCCCCGGCCCGGCGCAACGCCTGCAGCACCGGCGCCAGCGGCAGCGCGGCGGCGTTGCCGCGGTGCCCGCGCACGCTGGTGGCACGGAACAGCGAGTTCACGATCGCTTCCTCGGTCGCTTCGGCTGTTGCCTGGAACAGCGGCGTGATCGCTTCGCCGGCAACGCTGCGCGCCGGCTGCACGGCGGCCTCCGGATCGCGCCGGTTTTCCTTCGCGGTGGAAAAGGCGATGACGTAGTCGCCGGACCCGTTCGACATCACCGAGCCGGTGCGGGCTAGGCCCACCAGCGCACGCCGGACCAGCCGCTGCAGGCCGGCGGCGTCCAGCGGCGCATCGGTGGCCACCACGATCATGATGCTGCCATCGCCGGTGCTCGGCGGCGGCGCCTTGAGGCTTTGCGCCTGCGCTGCCGGATCCGGCAGCTGCTTCCATACCGGTA
>DASWXO010000142.1:0-3791 GCA_036405455.1 Thermomonas sp.
TCTGCGCGGCGATGGTGTCGGGCAGGCCGGCCAGCAGCACGCCGATGCGCGCCACGTTCATGCCTTGCTCGCCCTCGGGCATGGCGCAGCCGATGATGGCGTCGTCGATGCGGTTGACGTCGATGCCCGGCGCCTGCGCGACGACGGCTTTCAGCACGTGCGCCAGCATGTCGTCGGGACGGGTGTTGCGGAACACGCCCTTCGGGGCCTTGCCGACCGGGGTCCGGGTGGCGGCGACGATGTAGGCGTCCTGGATCTGCTTGCTCATGGGGTTGTCCTCGTCGTCGCTCAGTTGCGCAGGGGCTTGCCGGTCTTCAGCATGTGGCCGATGCGGGCCTGGGTCTTCTCCTGCTGGGCCAGCTCCACGAAGTGCTGGCGCTCCAGCTTGAGCAGCCAGTCCTCGTCCACCAGTGCGCCGCGATCCACGTCGCCGCCGCACAGCACGGTGGCGATGCGCTCGGCGATCTCGTAGTCGTACTCGCTGACGAAGCGGCCTTCCAGCATGTTGACCAGCAGCATCTTGAAGGTGGCGATGCCGACGTCGCCGGCGACCTGGATGCGTCGCGCCGGCAGCGGCGGGCGGTAGCCGCCCTCGGCCAGCCCGCGCGCCTCGGCCTTGGCCACGTGCAACAGCTCGTGGGCGTGGAAGGTGATCTTGTCGGTGCCACGCAGCAGGCCCAGCTCCTTGGCGTTGAGCGCCGAGTTGGATGCCTTGGCCATCGCCACGGTCTCGAAGACCTTCTTCAGCTCGGCGAACACGTCGCCGCCGGGGCCCGCCGCTACGGAGGCGCGCACCGCGAACTCCTTCAGCCCGCCACCGGCCGGCAACAGGCCGACGCCGGCTTCGACCAGGCCGATGTAGCTCTCCAGGTGCGCCACCGTCTTCGCGCTGTGCATCTGGAACTCGCAGCCGCCGCCCAGCGCCAGGCCGCGCACCGCTGCGACCACCGGCACCAGCGAATACTTGATGCGCTGGCTGGTCGCCTGGAAGTTGGCCACCATGGCTTCGAACTCGGCCAGCTTGCCGGCCTGCAGCGCGCCCAGTGCGCCCGCCAGGTCGGCACCGGCGGAGAAGGGTTCCTTCGGCTGCCAAATCACCAGGCCGGCGAAGTCGCGCTCGGCGCGCGACACGGCCTCCTGCAACCCGTCCAGCACGGCGTCGGAAACAGTGTGCATCTTGGTCTTGAAGCTGACCACGGCGATGTCGTCGCCGTCATGCCACATGCGCAGGCCATCGTTCTCGAAGACCGTCTCGCCGGGCGCGAAGCGTTCGCCCAGCAGTGGATCGGGGAAGCGCTGGCGCTGGTAGACGGGCAGCGACGAGCGCGGCAGCAGGGCGTCCTTGGCGGGGCTGTAGCTGCCCTCGGCGGCATGCACGCCGCTGCGCTGGGCCACCCAGGCGGGCAGCGCCGCGCCGGCCATGCTCTTGCCGGCGGCGATGTCGTCGTTGATCCACGCCGCCACGGCCTGCCAGTCGGCGGACTGCCAGGTCTCAAACGGGCCCTGTGCCCAGCCGTAGCCCCAGCGGATCGCGAAGTCCACGTCGCGGGCGGTCTCGGCGATGTCGGCCAGGTGGTAGGCGCTGTAGTGGAATAGGTCGCGGAAGCAGGCCCACAGGAATTGCGCCTGCGGATGCGCGCTCGCGCGCAGCTTCGCGAACTTCTCCGCCGGGTTCTTCAGTTTCAGGATCTCGACCACTTCCGGCGCCGCGCCGCGGTCCGCCACGCGGTAGTCCTGCTTCCCAAGGTCGAGGACGACGATGTCCTTGCCGACCTTGCGGAAGATGCCGGCGCCGGTCTTCTGGCCCAGCGCGCCCTTGGCGATCAGGGCCTGGAGCCACGCCGGCGACTGGAAGTAGCGGTGCCACGGATCGTCCGGCAGGGTGTCGGCCATGGTCTTGATGACGTGCGCCATGGTGTCCAGGCCGACCACGTCCGAGGTGCGGTAGGTGGCGGACTTCGGCCGGCCCAGCAGCGGGCCGGTCAGCGCGTCGACTTCGTCGAAGCCGAGGCCGAACGCGTGGGTGTGGTGGATCACCGACAGGATCGAGAACACGCCGATCCGGTTGCCGATGAAGTTGGGGGTGTCCTTCGCGTACACCACGCCTTTGCCGAGTTGGGTGGTCAGGAAGGTTTCCAGGCCCTCCAGCACGGCGGCATCGGTGGTGTCGGCCGGGATCAGTTCCGCCAGGTGCATGTAGCGCGGCGGGTTGAAGAAGTGGACGCCGCAGAAGCGGTGGCGCATCTCCTCCGGCAGGACCGAGGCCAGTGCGTTGATGCCCAGCCCGGAGGTGTTGGAGGCCAGCACGGCGTGGGCGGGCACGAACGGGGCGATCTTCCTGTAGAGGTCCTGCTTCCAGTCCATCCGCTCGGCGATGGCCTCGATGATCAGGTCGCAGTCGCGCAGGTGGTCGAGGCCGGTCTCGTAGTTGGCGGGGGTGATCGCCTCGGCCAGTGCCTTGCCCGCCAGCGGGGCGGGGGAGAGCTTGCCGAGGTTGGCGACGGCCTTCAGCACGACACCGTCGGCCGGTCCGTCCTTGGCGGGCAGGTCGAACAGCACCGTGTCGACGCCGGCGTTGGTGAGGTGGGCGGCGATCTGCGCGCCCATCACGCCCGCGCCCAATACGGCGGCACGGCGCACAAGCAGATTCTGAGACATGTTACGTATCTCCTTGAAAAATCAGGATGCGTCGGCGTGGAAACCGGCCGCGGCAAAGCGGATCAGCGCCTGCGCGGCGCGGGTACGGTGGGTGGCTTCGGTCACGCCCGGCGGGCGCTTGATCAGGCCGAAATCCGCCATCGCATACGTCAGCGCGCCGGACAGGAAGTCCAGCCGCCAGTAGAGCTCTTCCTTGCCCAGTCCCGGCACGCAGGCCGCGATCGCCTTGGCGAATTCGCGCGGCACGTGGCCGTACTGGTCGGACAGGAACTTGCGGAGGGTGTCGTTGTTCTCGGCGTAGGTCCGGGCGATGACCCGGATGAACGCGCCACCGCCGTGGCGGTCTTGGGCCATGGCCAGGGCGGGCTCGACGAAGGCGGCGAGGACGGGTTCGAGCTGGCCTGGCGCGGTCGCCACGGCCTGGCGCAGGGCTTCCAGCCGCTGGGCGCTCATCACGTCCATGCGGCGGCGGAACACCTCGTTGACGAGGTTGTCCTTGCTGCCGAAGTGGTAGTTGACCGCGGCGATGTTGACGTCGGCGCGGCTGGTCACCTGCCGCAGCGAGGTGGAGGCGAAGCCCTGCTGCGCGAACAGCTCCTCCGCGGCGTGGAGGATGCGGTCCTTGGTGGAGAAGTGCTGCATGCCCATGTGCGCCTCCGAGAATCAAACGCTTGTTTGAGACTACGCCGTACGCTGGCGTACGTCAATCGCGCCCACTGGTCGCCCGGGGGCTCCGCACGGCTGCCGATGGCCGGGGAAATCGGTTAGAATCCTCCACAGCCATATCGGCCAAACCCGCGCCAGTACGCGGGTTTTTCTGTTATCCTCGGGCGATCCGGCATGGACGCCCGCCACACCCGGAGAGTCCCATGGCGCTGGAGCGCACCCTTTCGATCATCAAGCCCGATGCCGTCGCCAAGAACGTCATCGGTGAAATCTACACCCGCTTCGAGAAGGCTGGCCTGAAGGTCGCCGCCGCGAAGATGAAGCATCTGTCCAAGGCCGAGGCCGAGGGCTTCTACGCCGTGCACCGCGAGCGCCCGTTCTTCGGCGCGCTGGTCGAGTTCATGATCTCCGGCCCGGTGATGATCCAGGTGCTGGAAGGCGAGGGCGCGGTGCTGAAGAACCGCGAG
>DASWXO010000143.1:0-2809 GCA_036405455.1 Thermomonas sp.
CCACCTGCGCGAAGGCGAGGCGTTCGACGAAGTGCAACTGGCGGACTGGATCACGCAGGCGAGTGGGTTGCCTGGCGAGAAGATGTAGGCGCTGCCGCTACATCAGCAGGCAGTCGATCCCGTCCAGCACGATGTGGATCAGCAGTCCGATGCCGAACCAGCGCGTCTTCTTCGGCACGGTCAGGCCTGCATACACCGCGATGGCGGGCCAGGTGTGCAGCGGGTGGAAGCCGATGCTGCAGCGCCCGGGGGCGTAGATCGGGTCGGCCAGCAGGTGGTCGAGGTCGATCACCCAGGCAGCAAGCATCCACAGCGCGGCCCGTTTCCAGTGTGCGGGCCAGAACAGGCGGGCCACCACCAGCGGCACGATGACGTGCAGCACCAGATGGAAAACGGGACGGAATTCGAACTCCGGCATAGCGACCTCAGCGTCGCGCGGCCAGCCAGCGATCCAGCTGGTTGGCAAACGCTTGGCGGTCGCGTGCATTGAAGGCGGCAGGGCCACCGGTCTGCACGCCGGCCCCGCGCAGCTCGTCCATGAAGTTCCGCATCGATAGCCGTTCGGCGATGTTGTCCGGCGTGAACCGCTCGCCGCGCGGATTGATCGCCTGCGCGCCGTTGGCCAGCACGCGTGCCGCCAACGGGATGTCCTGGGTGACGACGAGGTCGCCGCTGCGCGCGCGTTCGGCGATGGCGTCATCGGCCACGTCGAAGCCGCCCTGCACCTGCAAAGCGCGGATGAAACGCGAGGGTGGCGTGCGCAACCACTGGTTGGCGATCAGGGTCACCTGAACCTGCGCACGTTCGGCGGCGCGGAACAGGATCTCCTTCACTGGCCCCGGGCATGCATCGGCATCCACCCACACTTGCGGCGGTGCCGCGGCGTCACTCATTCCGGCGTGTCGGCCGGGGCATCCTGGGTGCCGGTATCGGTCCGGGCGGCGTCGCGCTCGGCGCGCTTCTTGGCGTCTTTCTCTTCTTTCTTCTTCTTCTTGGCCAGCTCGCGCTGTCGTTTCTCGAAGGAGTAGTTGGGCGTAGGCATGCAGGGGGTCCAGGTGAGGGAAGGGGCCCGCCGGTGGCGGTCCGTACCCTCACACGATAGCCCGCGGGCGCGGTTGCTGGCTAATACGGACCGTTTCCGGCTCGCCGCGCCACCGGCCCTGCGATACCATCGGGTCGTCGGCCGCCTCCGGGGACTGGGGCGGTCAGGACGTCCTTCCATGGGGTGAAGAATGCGGCGGATCCTCTGCCTGGTGCTGGCGGCCTTGGTGCTGGCTGGCTGTTCGAAGCGCGTCGTCCACGAATTGCCGCCGCCTCCGCCGGAGGAGACGCCGGCGCCACCTCCACCCCCGCCGCCGCCTCCACCGCCGCCTCCACCGCCGCCGCCGCCGCCGCCGCCCAGCAGCGCCGCGGAAGCGGCTGCACGCGCCGAAGCCCAGCGACGTGCCGCCGCCGCCGAGGCCGAAGCACGCGCCCGCCAGCAGCGGGATGCGACCGCCCGGGAAGCCGCCGAGCGTGCCGCACGCGCCCGCGAGGCGGCGCAGTCTGGCAAGCCGCCGGAGAAGGATTTCGTCAACGTCGACGTGTTCTACGCCACCAACCGGGTACCGGCGGCGGCGTTCGCTTCGCTGCAGCCGGGCGACCGCTTCACGTCGTCGCTGGCGCGCCAGCTCACTTACGGCACTGCGCGGATCAGCATTCCGAAGTCGCATGTGGCGGGCGAGCTCGAGTCGCCGCGCTGGTACCTGCTGGAGTTCAAGGAAGACCCCAAGCAGCACGTCATCCTGCAGGACGTTGGACGGCTGGAGAAATCGCCGTTCTTCGCGCGGCTGTACGGCCGCGTCGGTGAGTCGCACGGCAGCAACGCGTTCGTGTTCGTGCACGGGTACAACGTCAGCTTCCGCGACGCCGCCCGGCGTACGGCGCAGCTGGCCTACGACCTGCGCTTCGACGGCGCACCGGTGTTCTACAGCTGGCCTTCGCAGGCCGCCCTGTCGGGCTACTTCACCGACGAGCAGAGCATCGCGCGCTCGGTGCCGTACATCGAGAACTTCCTGTCGGACCTCGCCGACCGCTCCGGCGCGCAGAACCTGTACGTGATCGGGCACAGCATGGGCACGCGCGGGCTGACCCAGGCGGTGCGCAACCTGGTCACCCGGCGTCCGGAGCTGCGCGGGCGCTTCCGCGGCATCATCCTGGCCGCACCGGATATCGACGCGAAGGTGTTCCGCACCGAGTTGGCGCCCGCGCTGCAGCGGGCGAGTGGCCGGGTCACGCTCTACGCCTCGTCCGAGGACCTGGCCCTGAAAGCCTCCAAACAGGTCAACCGCGGCCCGCGTGCCGGCGATACCAGCGAGGGCGTGGTGCTGGTCTCCGGCGTGGACACCATCGACGTTTCCGGTGTGGACGAGAGCGTGCTGGCGCACTCGTACTTCATGGAATCGGACAAGGTGATGGGCGACATCCGCGAGATGTTCCGTGCCAACCAGCCCGCCGCCCAGCGCAAGCCGCTGCAGTCGGTGAAGCTGGGCGCGGGCATGTTCTGGAAGATCCTGCCGCCGCCGTGATGCGTTTCAGGCATCACTCCGTGGCGGAAAGCGCTGCGGGCGTGCGGGCCGTGGCGACCACGAACTCGCCCGGCATGCGGTAGCCCTGGCCGACGCGCCACGGCCGGATCGCCTGCAGGTAACGCGTGCGGACGCGCCGGCGGGTCGTTTCGTCGAAGCGCGACCAGGCCATCGCCACCGGACCACCGACGAAGGCGGCATCGCAGGCCTCCTCGTCATCGGCGTAGGCCAGCACGGCCTCG
>DASWXO010000144.1:0-32604 GCA_036405455.1 Thermomonas sp.
ACTGAACGACCGCAACCAGGAGGCGATCATGCGCCTGCTGGACGAAATGGGTTCGCTCGCGGAAGGCGACCTGACCGTGAAGGCGACCGTGACCGAGGACATGACCGGCGCGATCGCGGACTCGATCAACTTCGCGGTGGAGCAGCTGCGCACCCTGGTGACCACGATCAACGACACCTCGGTGCAGGTCGCGGCCAGCGCGCAGGAAACCCAGGCCACCGCGATGCACCTGGCCGACGCCGCCGAGCACCAGGCGCAGGAAATCAACGCCGCCACCGACCGCATCAACGAGATCGCGTCCAGCATTAACCAGGTGTCGCGCAACTCCGCCGACTCCGCCGAGGTGGCGCGCCGCTCGGTGCGCATCGCGACCAACGGCGCCGGCGTCGTGCGCCAGACGATCGCGGGCATGGACAGCATCCGCGACCAGATCCAGGAAACCTCCAAGCGCATCAAGCGCCTGGGCGAAAGCTCGCAGGAAATCGGCTCGATCGTGGAACTGATCAACGACATCTCCGAGCAGACCAACATCCTCGCGCTGAACGCGGCCATCCAGGCGGCCTCGGCCGGCGAGGCGGGCCGCGGCTTCGCGGTGGTGGCGGACGAAGTGCAGCGACTCGCGGAACGCAGCTCCAGCGCGACCAAGCGCATCGAGTCGCTGGTCCAGACGATTCAGGCCGATACCAACGAAGCGGTGTCGTCGATGGAACAGACCACCTCGGAAGTGGTCGCGGGTGCGCGCCTCGCCGAGGACGCGGGTACCGCGCTGGGCGAGATCGAAAAGGTGTCGTCCGACCTCTCGGGCCTGATTGAAGGCATTTCGGTGGCGGCGCAGGAGCAGTCCACTGCGGCCACCAACATCACCCAGGCGATGAACACCATCCAGTCGATCACCGCGCAGACCTCGCAGGGCGCCAGCCAGACCGCCGAGTCGATCGGCAACCTGGCCCAGCTCGCGGCCGACCTGCGCCGTTCGGTCGCCGACTTCAAGCTGCCCGCCTGACGCCGGACTGAGACAGGGAACGGGATGAACAACACCCTCCAGGCCAGCACCGCGTCGCCGGGCTCCACCGGAGCCGCGGCATGACCACGGCGCTGCGCGATGCCATCGACCATACCGCGCTCGGCTGGGTGAAGCCGGAGATCGACGAGGCCCTGCGCCAGGCGCGCATCGAACTCGAGGCCTTCGCCGAGGCGCCGGGTGAACCGGCGCCGATGGCCACGTGCATGGGCCACCTGCACCAGGTCCAGGGCACCCTGCGGATGCTCGAACTGCAGGCCCCGGCGATGGTGGCGGGCGAAATGGAGCAGCTGGCCACTGCGCTCCGCGATGGCGCCACCGGCGACCGCGACGAGGCGCTGGCCGTGCTGATGCGTGGCGTGGTGCAGTTGCCCGATTACCTGGAGCGCCTGCAGGGCGGCCATCGCGACATCCCGATCGTGCTGCTGCCGCTCATCAACGAGCTCCGCGCCGCGCGCGGTGCCGCGGCGCTGGGCCAGGAGGCGCTGCCGCGCCTGCTGGAGGCCCCGACCGAGGCCGAGCTGGAACACGCCCGTGGCAGCCTGGCCGGCCGCAACCGCGCATTGCTGGACACCGTCTCCATCGCGATCAAGGAAGACCTGCTGAAGGTCAAGGACGCCCTGGACCTGCACCTGCGCGGCAGCCGCGACAACGTGCAGGACCTGCAGGCGCAGGCCGAGGCACTGGACCGCATCGGCGACACGCTGGGCATGCTGGGCCTGGACAGTGCCCGCGCGGTGGTGCAGGAGCAGCGCCGCATCGTCCACGACATCGCCAGCGGTGCCCGTCCGCCTGCGGAAAACGACCTGCTGGAAGTGGCCGGCGCGCTGCTGTACATCGACCATTCGCTCGACGACCAGGTGGCCCAGCTGGGCAGCGCCGGCCTCGAGGGCGACGCCGGCGGCCTGCTCGCGCAGGAGTCGCGCAAGGTCATGGGCGCGCTGACCCGCGCCGCGATCACCAATTTCGCCGAGGTCCGCAACGCCTTCGTGGCGTTCGTCGAGACCGACTGGAACCATGCCGCGCTCGAGTCCGTGCCGCGGCTGCTGGCAGAAGTGGCCGGCGCGATGCGGATCCTCGAGCGGCCGGAACCGGCCGGCTATCTGGAGGCCTTGCGCCGCTACAGCCAGGTCGAACTGATCGACCGTGCGCAGGTGCCCGGCGGGCACCAGCTCGACACCCTGGCCGATGCGCTGGCCAGCATGGAGTACTTCCTCGAGACGCTGCACGATCCGCACGGGCAGCGCCTGGACCTGCTGGACAAGACCCGCGAAAGCCTGGAAGCGCTGCGCTACTGGCCGCTTCCCGAGGAGGCGCCTGCCGCGGTGGTCGCCGCCGCGCCGCCGGTGGAGGATGCCGCGGACGAGGCCGCCGCCGCCGACACCGACGGTCAGGACGTGCTGGTGGCCGAGGAGCCGCCGGCGCCGCCCGCGCCCGCGCCCGCGCCGGAGTCCGTGGCCGTCCACGCGGCGCAGGGCGCCGCTGCCGTGCAAGCGGGCTTCGAATCGGCTGGCGACGAGATCGATGACGAGATCCGCGAGATCTTCCTCGAGGAATTCAGCGACGAAATCGGCAACCTCGATGGCCTGCTGCCCGGCTGGAAGCTGGCCCCGGACGACGCCGAAACGCTGCGCCCCATCCGCCGCGTGTTCCACACCCTGAAGGGCAGTGGCCGGCTGGTGGGCGCCAAGGTGCTGGGCGAATTCGCCTGGCACGTGGAAAACATGCTCAACCGCGTGCTCGACGGGTCGCGCCCGGCCAGCGCCGCGGTGGTCGCCTATGTCGGGCATGCCCGGGGCGTGCTGCCGCAGCTGCACGCCGCGCTGCGCGGCGAGGGCGCGATCACGGTCGACATCCCCGCGATGGAGGCGGTGGCGGATCGCCTGGCCGCCGGCGAGGACGTGCTGCTGGCGGCACCGCCGGTCGCCGCCGCGTCGCCGTCCGCGGAGGACGCGCCCGCGCAAGCGGAGCCCGCGGCCGAGGTCGCGGTGCAGGAGGACACCCGCGCCATCACGGTGGATCCGGTGCTGCTGGAGATCCTGGGCACCGAAGTCGGCGGACATCTGGAAACCGTGGACGCCTGGCTGGCGCGCGCCCATGCCGGCGACGTGCCGGTGGATGACGCGCTGGTGCGCGCCATCCATACGCTCAACGGTGCCTTCGCGATGACCGAAGTGCCGACGGTCACGGCCTTCACGGCCCCGGCCGAAGGTTACGTGAAGCGGTTGCTGGCCGCGCAGGCGCTGGCCGGTGCGGAGGGCGTCGCCGCGCTGTCGGCGGTCGCCGAGGCCGTGCGGGCCTCGACCCGGGCACTGCAGGAGAATCCGACGCAGGTTCCGGTCTTCAATGGCCTGGCCGCGCGGATGGCGTCCCTGCGCGATGCGCTTCCCGAAGCCAATGTCCCGTTCATGGGCGGGCATCCGACCCCGGCGGACGACGCCGAGGCCGGCGCCCGCGAAGCCGAGCGTGTTGCAGCGGAGCAGGCGGCCGAGGCGGCTCGCATGGAGGTCGAGCGCCTAGCTGCGGAACAAGCGGAAGTGGAACGCCTGGCGGCCGAGCAGGCCGAGCAGGCCGAGGCGGAGCGTCTGGCGGCGGAGCAGGCGGCGGAAGCGGCGCGACTGGAAGCCGAGCGCCTTGCCGCGGAACAAGCGGAAGCGGAACGCCTGGCGGCCGAACAGGCCGAGGCCGAGCGTCTAGCAGCGGAGCAGGCAGCGGAGGCGGCGCGACAGGAAGCCGAGCGCCTTGCCGCCGAACAAGCGGAAGCCGAGCGCCTGGCGGCCGAACAAGCCGAGGCCGAGCGTCTTGCTGCTGAGGCGACGGAGGCCGCGCGCCTGGAAGCGGAGCGAATCGCGGCACTGCAATCCGAAGCCGAGCGTCTGGCGGCGGAGCAGGCGGCGGAAGCCGCGCGGCAAGAAGCGGAACGTCTGGCCGCGGAGGCGGCGGAAGCTGAACGCCTGGCGGCGGAACAGGCCGCGGAAGCGGCGCGCCTGGCGGAAGAACAAGCGGCGGCCGAACGTCAGGCGGCCGAACAGGCCGAGGCCGAGCGGCTGGCCCTCGAACAGGCCGCCCGCGAAGCGGCGCTGCTGGAGGCCGAGCGCCTTGCCGCCGAGCAGGCCGAAGCGGAACGCGTTGCCGCCGAGCGTGCGGCGGCCGAGGAAGCCGCGCGGCAAGAAGCGGAGCGTCTGGCCGCCGAGCGCGCGGCCGCCGAGGAAGCGGCCCGTCGCGAAGCCGAACGCCAGGAAGCGGAGCGCATCGCCGCGGCCCGTGCCGAAGCCGAGCGCCTGGAAGCGGAGCGTGCGGCGGCCCGCCGCGCGCAGGCCGAGCGCGAGGAAGCCGAGCGCCGTGCCGCCGAGGCGGCGGCGATCGCCCGTGCCCGCGAGCAGGCTGCGCTGGCGGCCTTGCAGGCCACGGCCAGTGCGGCCGAGGATCCGGACGAAGCGCTGGACACCAGCGACCTCGACCTCGAACTGGTGGACATTTTCGTCGAGGAAGCCGGCGACCTGCTGGACCATTCCGACGGCCTGCTCGCGCAGTTGCGCGAGACGCCGGACGACAACGAGCTGGTGGTCGGCCTGCAGCGCGACCTGCACACCCTGAAGGGCGGTGCGCGCATGGCCGGCATGATGCCGGCTGGCGAACTCGGCCACGCGATGGAAAGCCTGCTGGAGGCCGTCGCCGACCACAAGATCGATTTCGGCGACGACGGCGTGCCCCTGCTGGAGCGCGGCTTCGACCGCCTGCACGGCATGATCACCCGCATCGCCGCGCGTCGCGCCATCGGCATGCCGCTGGGGCTGATCGAGGAATTCAACGCCCGCGCCGAACGGCGTGCGCCGGCGGCAGGCGCCGCGGCGAGCGAGATCGCGGCCCCCGTCCCGGCCGCGCCGGTGGCGCTCAAGCCCCTGTCCGCGCCGCTCACCCAGGACGGGTTCGTCGACGACGACGACATCGGCATGCGTGCGCCGCAGGAACAGGTGCGCATCCGCGCCGACCTGCTCGACCGGCTGGTGAACTACGCGGGCGAGGTGGCCATCTATCGCGCCCGCCTGGAGCAGCAGCTGGCCGCCTTCCGCAGCACCGCGGGGGAAATGGAGCAGACCAACCTGCGCCTGCGCGACCAGCTGCGTCGCCTCGATGCCGAGACGGAAGCGCAGATCATCGCCCGCTTCCAGCGCGAGAACGACACCGGCAACGAAGCCTTCGATCCGCTGGAGCTCGACCGCTTCAGCACCTTGCAGCAGCTCTCCCGCGCGCTGGCCGAGTCGGCAGCCGACTTGCAGAGCCTGCACGGGTCGATGGACGACCTGACCCGCCAGTACGAAACCCTGCTGACCCAGCAGTCGCGCGTGAGCTCGGAGCTGCAGGAAGGCCTCATGCGCACGCGCATGCTGCCGTTCGACTCGCTGGTGCCGCGCCTGCGCCGCGTGATCCGCCAGGCCGCGGGCGAGACGGGCAAGCAGGCCCAGCTGCGCCTGGACGGCGCGCAGGGCGAACTGGACCGCAACGTGCTGGAGCGCATGACCGCGCCGCTGGAGCACATGCTCCGCAACGCGATCGCGCACGGCCTGGAAACCCCGGAGGCGCGCCGCGCCGCCGGAAAGCCGGAAGAGGGCAGCATCCGCGTCGTGGTCCGCCGCGAAGGCTCGGAAGTCGTGCTGCAGATCGCCGATGACGGTGCCGGCCTGAACCGCGCGGCGATCCGCGCCCGCGGCATCGAGCGCGGCCTGATCGCCGCGGATGCCCAGCTGACGGACGGCGAGCTGGACCAGCTCATCATGCAGCCGGGCTTCTCCACCGCCGAGACCGTCAGCCGCCTGGCCGGCCGCGGCGTCGGCATGGACGTGGTGGCGAGCGAAGTGCGCCAGCTCGGCGGCACCATCGACATCACCTCGCGTCCCGGCCAGGGCACCACCTTCACCCTGCGCCTGCCGCAGACGCTGGCGGTCACCCAGGCGGTGTTCGTCAAGATCGGCGACACCGAATACGCGGTGCCGATCGCCTCGGTGCGCGGCGTGGGCCGCATCTCCCGCGAGGAGCTGGCGCAGGCCGGCGCCACTTACCGCTACGGTGGCGAGGACTACGCGCTGCACGACCTCGGCCTGCTGGTGGGCACCGCGCCCGCCAAGGCGGAAGGCGCCCTGCAGATGCCGCTGCTGCTGGTCGGCTCGGGCGAGCTGCGCGCGGCGGTGGCGATCGACCAGGTGGTGGGCAGCCGCGAAATCGTGGTCAAGACCGGCGGGCCGCAGCTGGCGTCGGTGCCGGGCATCTTCGGCGCCACCATCATGGGTGACGGCCGCGTCGTCGTGATCCTCGACGTCGCCCCGCTGGTGCGCCGCCGTGCCGTGGTGGTGCAGGGCGGCGAAGCCGTCGCGCAGCCGGCCGGCGAACACCGCCGCGTGCCCGTGGTCATGGTGGTGGACGACTCGGTCACCATGCGCAAGGTCACCGGCCGCGTGCTGGAGCGCAACGGCCTGGAAGTCGCCACGGCGAAGGACGGTCTGGATGCGCTGGAGCGCATGGCCGACCTCGTGCCCGACCTGATGCTGCTCGACATCGAAATGCCGCGCATGGACGGCTACGAGCTGGCGACCGCCATGAAGGCGGACCCGCGCCTGCGCGACGTCCCGATCGTCATGATCACCTCGCGCACCGGCGACAAGCACCGCCAGCGCGCGTTCGAGATCGGCGTGGAGCGCTACCTCGGCAAGCCGTACCAGGAGGTCGAGCTGATGCGCCAGGTGTTCGAGCTGCTGGGGCTGGAGCACGTGGACGCCGGACTCGAGCAATGAGCGTCCGGCGCGTGCTGGTGCTGGCGCGCGCGGGTGCCGCGCGCGACCGTGCCGAGGCCGCGCTGCGGCAGGCCGGCGCGGACGTGGCGGCGGTGCTGGATCCGGCCGCGGCCGACCCGGAGCAGGTGCGCGCGCACGCGCCCGACGCGGTCCTGGTGGTGCTGGATCCGGTCGCCGAGGCGGCGCTGGAGAAATTCGACGCCGTGCTGGCGGACCCCGGCCTGCTGGTGCTGTTCGACGATGCCGAAGTGGCGGCCCGGCGCGATGGCTGGGAAGCAGCCCGTTGGTCACGCCATCTGGCGGCCAAGCTGCAGGGCCACCACGACGTGCTGCCGGCGCCGCCCGCGCGTGCCGCGGGGCCGGACTTCGCCCAGGAAATGCAGGCGTTGACCCTGGAGATGGCGTCGATGCCGCCGGTGGCTCCGGCGGTTGCCGCCTCCGCCCACGCGGCGCCGGAGGGCGCGGTCGTGGTGGCTGCCGGCATCGGCGGGCCGGACGCCGTGCGCCAGCTGCTGGGCGACCTGCCGGACGCGTTCCCGCGCCCGGTGCTGCTGCGCCAGCGGATCGAGGGTGGGCAGTACGACCGGCTGGTGCGGCAGATGCAGCGCGCCACCCCATTGCCGGTGATGCTGGCCCAGGCCGGGGAGCCGCTGCGCCGCGGCCATGTCTACGTGATGCCCGATGGGCTGGACGTGGCGCAGGCGCCCGCGGGACTGCATTTCGTCGAGACCGGCGGCGAACCCGGGTTCGCCGCGCTGCGCCCGGCCGACAGCGCGATGCTGCTGCTCAGCGGCGCACCGACCGCGCTGGTCGACGTCGCCCTTGCCATGCGGCTGGCCGGCGGGCTGGCGCTCGGCCAGGCCGAGGAACACTGTTTCGATCCCACCGCCAGCCGTGCCCTGGTGGCCCGGGGTGGCGAGGCGCAGGGCCTCGCCGGGATTTCCCGTCAATTGCTGCAACGCTGGTCCGCCTGAGGTTCCCCATGTCCGACATCGCATACGTCATCCGCGGCGTGCTCATCCAGGTGGCCGAGGCGCGCCTGCTGCTTCCCAACGCCACCATCGCCGAGGTGCTGTCCTACGCCGCCCCGGACCCGGTGGCCGATGCCCCGGACTGGCTGCTGGGCAGGATCCGCTGGCGCGGTTGGCAGCTGCCGCTGGTGTCGTTTTCCCGGTTTGCCGGCCTCGCCGAGGAGCAGGGCGGCCTGGGCAGCAAGGTGATCGTGCTGAAGGCGCTGGGTGGCAACCCCAAGCGCCCCTACTTCGCCCTGTTGACCCAGGGCTTCCCCCGCCTCGTCACGGTGACGGAAGCCACGTTGGCCATGCTGGACGACGACGGCGAGCTGCCCGCCGGCGTGCTGGCCCGCGTGCGCCTGGGCGAGAACGATGCGGTGGTGCCGGACCTGGCGGCGCTGGAGCAGCGGCTGCACGCGGCACTGGCCACGGCGGCCTGAGGCCGCTCAGCCCAGGTCGCCGGCAAGTGCCTGCAAGGCGCTGATCGCGGCGATCCCCGCGGTCTCGGTGCGCAGGACGCGCGGTCCCAGCCGCAGGCCTTCGTAGCCGGCCGCCTGCAATTGCTCGTGGTCGCGCGGCGACCAGCCGCCTTCCGGGCCGATGGCCAGGGTGCAGGCGCCCAGCGGGTTGCCCTGCAGCGATGCCAGCGTGTGCGCCGCGACGGGATCCAGGACGAAGCCGCGGCCCTCGCGCAGCGCGGCGCCCCGGGCCAGCGGCTGCGGCGGCAGCACCTCCGGCACGACCGCACGCCCGCTCTGCTCGCAGGCCGACACGACCACCTCGCGCCAGTGCGAGAGGCGCTTCTCGGCGCGCGCAGCGTCCAGCTTCACTTCGCTGCGCTCGCTGTCCACCGGCACGATCCGGGCCACGCCCAGTTCGGTGGCCTTCTGCAGGATCCAGTCCATCTTTTCGCCGCGGGCGATGCCCTGCAGCAGGGTGATCCGCAGCGGCGATTCGTTCTCCACCGTCCGCGTGGCGAGGATCTCCGCACGCGCTTCGCGCTTCCCCGCGGCGAGCAGGCGGGCGTCGTAGTCGTGGCCGTCCCCGTTGAAAAGCACGCAGGCGTCGCCCGGCTGCAGGCGCAGCACGCGGACCAGATGGACGGCGACGTCCTCGGGCAGGGCGATCTCGGTGCCGGGCATCAGCGACACGGCGACGTAGCTGCGGGTCAGGCGCATGGCAGGGCCTCCTCCAGCGCGGCGGCGGTGGCCGTGGCCAGCACGTCCAGCTGCGCGTCCTCGATGCAGTAGGGCGGCATCCAGTACAGCACGTCGCCCAGCGGTCGCAGCAGCGCGCCGGCGTCCAGCGCCGCGCGATACATGCGCAGGCCGCGGCGGCCGGCGATCTCCACCGCGTGGCCATCCTCGGCGCTTGCCGTGTCCGGATGCAGCTCGATCGCGACCACCATCCCGGTCTGGCGAATCTCCGCGACGGCCGGATGGTCGGCGAAGCCGGCGGCGCGCGCGGCCATCTTCGCCGCAGTGCCGCGGTTCCGGGCCAGCACGTCGTCCTGTTGCAGGATGTCCAGGGAGGCCAGTGCCGCCGCGCAGGCCAGCGGGTTGCCGCTGTAGCTGTGCGAGTGCAGGAAGGCGCGCTCGCGCGAGTCGTCGAGGAAGCCGTCGTAGAGCGCCTGCGCGGCCAGCACCGCGCACAGCGGCAGGAAGCCGCCGGTCAGGCCCTTCGACAGGCACAGCAGGTCGGGCTGGATGCCGCCGCCCGGGGCCTGCTCGCAGGCGAACAGGGTGCCGGTGCGGCCGAAGCCGACCGCGATCTCGTCGGCGATCAGCAGCACTCCGTGGGCATCGCACAGGTCCCGCACGCGGCGCAGGTAGGCGGGGTGGTGCATGCGCATCCCGCCCGCGCATTGCAGCAGCGGTTCCAGGATCAGCGCGCAGACTTCGCCGGGGTGCGCCTCCAGCAGCGCGGCCAACGCATCGGCCGCGGCATGGGCGCGCGCCTCGGCCGCGGCGGCGTCGCGCGTGCCGAACGCGTCGGGGGAGGGCGCGAACAGGGCTTCCAGCAGCAGCGGCGCGTACACCCGCCGGTACAGCGGGATGTCGCCGACGGACAGCGCGCCCAGGGTTTCGCCGTGGTAACTGCCGGTCAGGGCGATGAAGCGGGTGCGCCGGTGCTCGCCCCGGTTGTGGAACCAGTGGAACGCCATCTTCAGCGCCACCTCCACGCCGGACGAGCCGTTGTCGGCATAGAACACCTTCGCCAGCGGCGCGCGGCCCGTCTCGCGCGGGGCGACCGCCAGCAGGCGCTCGGCCAGCTCCACCGCGGGGGCGTGCGAGAACCCGGCCAGGATGACTTGCTCCAGCCTGTGCGCCTGCCGGCCGATGGCGTCGGCGATGCGGGGCTCGGCGTGCCCGTGCAGGTTGGTCCACCAGCTGCTGACCCCGTCCAGCACGCGCCGGCCGTCCATGCCCACCAGCCAGGCGCCTTCGCCGCGCGCCACCGGGAACAGCGGCAGGGCGCCGGGATGCTCGCGCATCTGCGTGCAGGGGTGCCAGAGCACCGCCAGGTCGCGCGCGCGCCAGCTATCGGCCGCGGCTATCATGGGGTCGTGAACGTCCTTCATCCCGCCATTATCGCCGCCGGGGCGGCCACATGAGCCGCCCGCTCCCCATCATCCACGGCATCACCGAGCACGATGCCGGTCCCTACCGCATGGAGCGGCTGGACCTCGAGTTCTCCAACGGCGAACGCCGCCGCTACGAGCGCCTGCACGGGCGTGGCCACGGCGCGGTGGCAGTGGTGCCGATGCTGGATGCCGACACGGTGCTGCTGGTGCGCGAATACGCAGCCGGCGTGCACCGTTACGAGCTGGGCCTGGTGAAGGGCCGCATCGACGCCGGCGAGACCCCGGAGCACGCGGCCAACCGCGAGCTGATGGAGGAAGCCGGCTACGGTGCCCGCGACGTGCGCGTGCTGCGCAGCCTCACGCTGGCGCCGACCTACATGAGCCACCAGACCCACGTGGTGCTGGCGCGCGACCTGTACCCGCAGCGCCTGCCGGGCGACGAGCCGGAGGAGCTGGAGGTGGTGCCGTGGAAGCTGGCCGACCTGGGCCAGCTGATCCTGCGCGAGGAATTCTCGGAGGGCCGCAGCATCGCCGCGCTGTTCCTGGTCCGCGAGTGGCTGGAGCAGCAGGCCCATGGATGACGCCCTGCGCGACGGCGTGATCGACATCGCGCGCCGCGCGGCCGCCGCGATCCTGGGCGTCTACGAAAGCGCGTCTTTCGAAAAGGACGCCGCGGTGCAGCACAAGGACGACCGCTCGCCGCTGACCGCGGCCGACCTGGCCGCCCACCGCTGCATCGTCGAGGGCCTGCGCGCGCTGACGCCGGGCATCCCGGTACTGTCGGAGGAGTCCCGCGACGCGGACATCGCCGGGCGCCGCGCGTGGCCCCGGCTGTGGGTGGTCGATCCGCTGGACGGCACCCGCGAGTTCGTGAAGCGCAACGGTGAGTTCACCGTCAACATCGCCCTGGTCGAAGACGGCGTGGCCACCTTCGGGGTGATCCAGCAGCCGGTGACCGGCGCGCTGTGGCACGGCGCCCCCGGGCGCGGGGCGTTCCGCCGCGAGGGCGACGCCGATCGCCCGATCCATGCGCGCATTCCGGCCGCGTCGCCGCTGCGGGTGGCGGCCAGCCGCTCGCACCGCGACGCGCGCACGCAGGCGCTGCTGGACGCGCTGCCGGGCAGCGAAGTGGTGGGCTGCGGCTCGTCGCTGAAATTCTGCCGGATCGCCGAAGGCGAGATCGACCTGTATCCGCGCTTCGGGCCGACCAGCGAGTGGGACACCGCCGCCGGGCAGGCCATCCTGGAGGCTGCTGGGGGCGCGGTGCTGGATCCGCGCGGCCGGCCGTTCCGCTACAACCAGCGCGACGGCCTGCTCAACGGCGATTTCATCGCGCTGGGCGACGCCGGCCTGCGCGCGCGGCTGCCGGCATGAGCGCGATCGAACCCCTGCTGGCGATCATGGCGCGCCTGCGCGACCCCGACGGCGGCTGTCCGTGGGACCTCGAACAGGACTTCGCCACCATCGCCCCGTACACCATCGAGGAAGCCTACGAGGTCGCCGACGCGATCGATCGCGGCGACTTGGACGACCTGAAGGACGAGCTGGGCGACCTGCTGCTGCAGGTGGTCTTCCACGCCCGCATGGCGGAGGAGGCGGGCGCGTTCGCCTTCACCGACGTGGTGGCCGCGATCTGCGACAAGATGGTGCGCCGGCATCCGCATGTCTTTGCCGCACAGGGACGTGCCAATGCCGCGGGAGGTAGTCTGCCGGGAGCGGCCGGTGAAGCGCGCGCGGACGACAGCGGCGAGGTGTTGCGCAACTGGGACGCCATCAAGCGCGCCGAGCGCGCGGCGAAGGGCGAGGCCGACGCCTCCGCGCTGGCCGGCATTTCGCGTGGGCTGCCGGAGTGGCTGCGCGCGGTGAAGCTGCAGCACAAGGCGGCCAAGGTCGGCTTCGACTGGCCCGGCCCGGCGCCGGTGATCGCCAAGCTGCACGAGGAGATCGAGGAGGTCCGCGTGGAGTTCGACGCGGTGGCCGCCGACCCCGCCGATGCCGCCGCGCAGGATCGGCTGGAGGAGGAGCTCGGCGACGTGCTGTTCGTCTGCGCCAACCTGGCGCGCCACGCGAAGGTGGACGTGGGCGCCGCGCTGCGTCGCGCCAACGCCAAGTTCGAGGCGCGTTTCCGCGCGATGGAGGCGCTGGCCGCCGCCGACGGCGGGCTGGCGGGCAAGCCGCTGGACGAGCAGGATCGCTACTGGGCACGGGCGAAGGCGGCGGAGAAGGAGGCCAAGCGGTGAGCGAACGGTTTTCGAGTTTCCGCGAGTTCTATCCCTATTACCTCGGCGAGCACCGCAACCGCACCTGCCGGCGCCTGCACTTCGTCGGCACCAGCTTCGCGATCGGCTTCATCGTGCTGGCGATCAGGAGCGGCAACGCCGGGTGGTGGCTGGCCGCGCTGGGGTCGGGCTATGCGTTCGCCTGGGTCGGGCACTTTTTCTTCGAGAAGAACCGGCCCGCCACCTTCCGCCATCCGTTCTATTCGTTCGCGGGTGACTGGGTGATGTACCGCGACATCCTGATCGGCCGGATCCCGTTCTAGCGGCGCCCGCCGCCGGGGCGAGGTCGACTTATTCGAGGAAGATCAGCCACGCGGCCACCAGGATCAGCGCAAAGCCCGCCCAGTGGTTCCATTTCAGCGGCTGGCCGAGGTAAAAGGCGGAGAAGCCGGCGAAGACCAGCAGGGTGATGACCTCCTGCATGCCCTTGAGTTGCGGCGCGCTGTAGACGGCGCTGCCGATGCGGTTGGCGGGCACCATGAGCAGGTATTCGAAGAAGGCGATGCCCCAGCTGGCCAGGATGACCTTGGGCAGGGCCACGTCCTTGTGCTTCAGGTGGCCGTACCAGGCGAACGTCATGAAGATGTTCGAGAACAGCAGCAGCAGCGGGGTCAGCAGGCGGGCGTAGGGCATGGCGGGGGACGGTGGCGCGGGAAAGGGCGCAGCTTAGCCCCTTCACGCGGCATAGACCCGGCCCCGGGCATCTTCCCCGGGGTTGGATTCAGGAGTGGAGCGCGCATGCGCGAACAGGAACAGGGCGGGCTGGTCCTCATCGTCGAGGACAACCGGAATATCTCCGAGATGGTGGGCGAGTACCTGGAAGGCCGCGGCTTCGAGGTGGATTACGCCGCGGACGGTCTGGACGGCTACCGGCTGGCCGCCGAGAACCCCTATGACGCCATCGTGCTGGACCTGATGCTGCCGCGGCTGGATGGCATCGAGGTCTGCCGCCGCCTGAGGGCGGAGGCGCGCAAGGCCACCCCGATCCTGATGCTCACCGCCCGCGACACCCTGGACGACAAGCTGACCGGGCTGTCCTCCGGGGCCGACGACTATCTCACCAAGCCGTTCGCCATCCGGGAGCTGGAGGCGCGGCTGCACGCGCTGATCCGCCGCGATCGCCGCCAGGTGGGGTCGGAAGTCCTGCAGGTCGCCGACCTGGTGCTGGACCCGGCCTCGCTGCGCGCCACCCGAGGCGGCGTCGAGCTCCAGCTGTCGCCGATCGCCCTGCGCCTGCTGACGATCCTGATGCGGGAGTCGCCGCGTGTGGTCAGCCGGCAGGAAATCGAGCGCGAGATCTGGGGCGACGAGCTGCCGGATTCGGACACGCTGCGCAGCCACCTCTACAACCTGCGCAAGGTGATGGACAAGCCGTTCGGGCGGCCGCTGCTGCACACCGTGCAGAGCGCGGGCTACCGGATCGCGGACCTCGCGTCCTGACCCGCCGGCCAATCCCGTGTCCACGCCCCGCCCCCGTCCCGTCCCCGACATCCCGCAACCCGCGGAGGCGGCGGCCCGCGAGCGGGACTTCACCCGCGACGCCAGCCACGAGTTGCGCACGCCGCTGACGGTGATCCGGGTGGCCAGCGACCTGATCGCCCACGACGACGGACTGTCGATGGCATCGCGCCGTTCCCTGGCGCGCATCCAGGATGCGGTGGCGGGGATGGAGGCGGTGATCGATGCGCTGCTGCTGCTGGCACGCAGCGAGCAGACGGCGCTGCACGCCGAGGACGTGGCCGTGCGCGATGTCATCGAGCACGAGTTGGCGCGCATCCAGCCGTTGGCAAGGCACAAGCAGCTGGCGCTGCGGCTCGACGTGGACGCCGAGCCCGTGCTGCACGCGCCGCCGCGGGTGTTGCCGGTGATGCTGGGCAACCTGCTGACCAACGCGGTCCGCTTCACCGACGCCGGCAGCGTGGTGGTGCGCCTACGGGCCGACGCGGTGGAGGTGGAGGACAGCGGGATCGGCATGGACGCGGCGACCCTGGCGCGGGCGTTCGAGCCCTTCTATCGGGGGCAGGGCGAACAGTACGTGGGGCCCGGGCTGGGGTTGTCCATCGCCCATCGCCTGGGCCAGCGCTGCGGCTGGACGCTGCGGCTGGAGAGCACGCCGGGGCATGGCACGCGGGCGACGATCCTGTTCGGGCGACCGCCGCAACGGGACTGACGGCACGGGCACGGGGCGGCTGGGCCCCGCTAGCATCCGCGGCTGTCAACCGGACGTACTTCGGTGCGTTCCCACCCGTCACCCCTCCGCGACCCGTGCCCGCATGAGCCAGCCCCGCCGTTCCCGTGCCTCCTTCCCCCTGCGCAAGACCGGCCTGGCCGTGGCTGCCATCGCGATCCTCGCCGCCGGAGGCTACTTCTGGAGCAAGCGCGGCGCCGCGGACGCCGCGGGTGCCTACCGCACCGAGGCGGTGCAGCGCGGCGACATCCGCGTGGCGATCTCCGCCACCGGCACGCTCAGCGCCATCACCACGGTCACCGTCGGCAGCCAGATCTCCGGCCAGGTCACCGACGTGCTGGTCGACTTCAATTCGCCGGTGAAGAAGGGCGAGGTGCTGGCCCGCATCGACCCCTCCACCTACCAGGCACAGCTGGAACAGGGCAACGCCCAGATCGCCAATGCCCAGGCCCAGTTGCGCCAGGCGCAGGCCACCCTGCGCAACGCGACGCTGGACTTCCAGCGCAAGCAGGAACTGGCCGGCCAGAAGCTGATCGCCCGCAGCGACCTCGACCTTTCCCGTGCGGCGCTGGACCAGGCCAACGCGCAGGTCAACGCTGCGCAGGCGCAGATCCGCCAGCAGACGGCATCGCTGAAGAACACGCAGGTCAACATCGACCGCGCGGTGATCCGCTCGCCGGTGGACGGCGTGGTGCTGACCCGCAAGATCGAGCCGGGCCAGACGGTGGCGGCCAGCCTGCAGGCGCCGGAACTGTTCACCATCGCCGAAGACCTGTCGAAGATGAAGATCGAGCTGGCGGTGGATGAATCCGACATCGGCCAGGTCAAGCCCGGGCAGACCGTCAGCTTCACCGCCGATGCGTTCCCCGACCGCCAGTTCAAGGGCGTGGTGGACCAGGTGCGCCTGGCCGCGACCACCACCAACAACGTGGTGACCTACCCGGTGGTGGTCACCGTGGACAACGGCGATGGCACCCTGCTGCCGGGACTGACCGTGAACGCCGAGATCGAGGTCAGCAAGCGCCCGGGCGTGCTCAAGGTGGGCAACGCGGCCCTGCGCTTCAAGCCGGCGGAGGGCTCGCCGCTGGCCGAGCTGCAGCCGCAGGGCATGCCGGCGGGTGGGCAGGGCGGCAGCCGCGGGCCGGGTGCCGGCGAGGACCTGCGCCAGCTGGCTGCAAGCCTTGGCCTGAACGCTGCCCAGCAGGCGGCGTTCGACAAGGCGTTGCAGGAGATGCAGCAGCGCCAGGCGGAGCGTGCCGCGCAAATGCAGGCGGCGGCCAAGCAGCAGGGCCAGAACGGCGGCAGCCGGCTGTTCGGCGGCGGCATGCGCTTCGGCGGCCCCGGCGGCGGTGGCGGCGACGCCAGCATGATGGCGCAGATCCGTGCGCGCATGCGCGACCGCATGAACCAGCAGTTCGCGCCCTTCGTGGCCAGCCTGGACGAGGCCCAGCGCGGCAAGTGGAACGCCGGCCTGGACGCCCAGCTCAGCGCCAAGCGGGTCACCGCCTACAAACTGGTGGACGGCAAGCCGCAGCCGGTCCTGCTGAAGGTCGGCGCCAGCGATGGCAGCAGCACCGAGATCTCCGGGCGCGACATCAAGGAAGGCGACCAGATCGTCTCGGGCGAGCGTTCGGTCGCGGAGACCAAGTGATGGCTACGGCGGACACGGTCCCCGTCATCCTCACCCGCGGGCTCGGCAAGGTCTATTCGGCCGGCACCGAAGCGGAGGTGGTGGCGCTGCGCGGGGTGGACCTGCGCATCGACCGAGGCGAGTTCGTCGCGATCATGGGGCCCTCCGGCTCCGGCAAGTCGACCCTGATGAACCTGCTCGGCTGCCTCGACACGCCGACGGCGGGTCGCTACGAGTGCGACGGCGTGGACGTGTCCACGCTCGATGCCGAGGCACTGGCGGCGCTGCGCCGGGACAAGATCGGCTTCGTCTTCCAGGGCTTCCACCTGCTGCCGCGCATGGATGCCACCGACAACGTGGCGATGCCGATGGGCTACGCCCGCATTTCCCCCGCGGAGCGCCGTCGCCGCGCGCTGGCGGCGCTGGAGTCGGTGGGGTTGGGCGCGCGCGCCGGGCATTTCCCCAATGAGCTGTCGGGTGGCCAGCAGCAGCGCGTGGCGATCGCCCGCGCGCTGGTGAACCAGCCGCCGATCCTGCTGGCCGACGAACCCACGGGTGCGCTGGACAGCAAGACCGGCGAGGAGATCCTAGGCCTGTTCAAGCGCCTGCGCGACGACGGCCATACCGTCATCCTGATCACCCACGACGCCCACGTGGCGGCGCACGCCGACCGCACCTACGTGATGCGCGATGGCGAGCTGTACGCCCAGACCGACGCGGAGGCCGCATGAGTTTCCTCGATATCCTGCGCACGGCGTTCTTCGCCCTGCGCGGCAACTGGATGCGCAGCGCGCTCACCTCGCTGGGCGTCATCATCGGCATTGCCGCGGTGATCGTGATGGTCTCCATTGGCCAGGGCACCCAGGCCGAGATCGACAAGATGGTGTCCGGGCTGGGCTCGCAGCGCCTCGACATCGGCAGCTTCGGCGGGACGGGCCCGGGCGGTGCGCGCATTGCCCAGGGCAGCCGCTGGACCCTCAGCGACGGCGACGTCGAGGCGATCCGCAACGAGGTGCCGGAAGTCCAGTACGCCGCCGGCTCGCTGCGCGGCGGCACCCAGGTGGTGTTCGCCGAGAACAATGCCTCCACCCAGTGGCAGGGCGTGCAGCCCGACTGGTTTTCCATCAACGACTGGCAGGTGGCCAAGGGCCAGGGCTTCGACGCGGGTGACTACGGCGGCGGCGCCAAGCCGGTGATCCTGGGCGAGACCGTGCGCAAGGCGCTGTTCGGCGACGAGGACGGCATCGGCCAGACCGTGCGCCTGGGGCGCGTGCCGTTCACCGTGGTCGGCGTGCTGGCATCGAAGGGGCAGGGCGGCTTCGGCCAAGACCAGGACGACGTGGTGGTGGTCCCGCTGGAAACCGCGCGCCGCCGCCTGTCGAACTCGCAGGGCATGCCGCCCGGCGCGGTGCAGGGCATCGCGGTGGGCGTGGACGACGCCCGCAACCTCGCCAGCGCGCAGGCCGAGATCGAGGGCCTGCTGCGCCAGCGGCACAAGATCGAGCCAGGCGCCGACGACGACTTCGTGGTCCGCAACATCAGCCAGATCGTCGCCACCCGCACCGCCACCACCAACCTGATGTCCAAGCTGCTGGGCGCGGTGGCGGGCATCTGCCTGATCATCGGCGGCATCGGCATCATGAACATCATGCTGGTCTCGGTGACCGAGCGGATCCGCGAGATCGGATTGCGCATGGCCGTGGGCGCGGGGCCGTCCGACGTGCGCCGGCAGTTCCTGGCCGAGGCCATGCTGATCTCGCTGATCGGCGGTGTCATCGGCATCGCCATCGGCGTGGTCGGTGCGCTGCTGGTCGGCAAGTTCGGCGACTTGCCGGTGCAGCTGAATGCCAAGGTCGTGCTCCTGGCCGCCGCCTTCTCGATCTGCACCGGCCTGTTCTTCGGCTACTACCCGGCGCGCAAGGCGTCGCTGCTGGATCCGATCGAAGCGCTGCGCGCGCAGTGACGCGTCGCGCCCCCGCCGGCCCTGGACGGCCGGCAGGCGGTCTCATGGGGCGGTAACGGGAGCGTGTGGCAAAATGGCGCTTTGACCCCGTCGGTCACGGTCCCTTCGATGCCAGTCCTTGCCCCCGCCGCGCCCGCCCGCCACCGAGTGCCTTCGCATGGCTGACCTCTACGGCCACCTGCCCCGCGGCCCCGCGGGCGTCCTGCGCGCGGCCAAGTGGTCGATGTTGGGCCTGCGTGCCGCCTGGCTGCACGAATCCTCGTTCCGCCTCGAAGTCTGCCTGTTCCTCGTCCTTGGCCCGCTGGGCTGGTGGCTGGGCCAGACCCCGGTCGAGCGCGTCCTGCTGGTGGGCAGCTGCCTGCTGGTGATGGCGATGGAGCTGATGAACTCCTCGATGGAAGCCGTGATCGAACGCTTCGGGTCCGAGCGGCATGAGCTGGCCGGACGGGCCAAGGACATGGGCTCGGCCGCCGTGTTCGTGCTGATGATGAACGTGGTGCTGGTGTGGGCGGCCCTGCTGCTGCCGCGCTGGCTGTGACCCGCGCCCTGCGCGATTTCGACGAGTAGTCCATGGATCTGAGTTTCCTTGCTTCCCCCGACGCCTGGCTCACCCTGGTGACGCTGAGCGCGCTGGAAATCGTGCTGGGCATCGACAACCTGGTGTTCATCTCCATCGCGGTCAGTCGCCTGCCCGAGCACCGCAAGCCGTTCGCCCGCAAGCTGGGCATCGCGGTGGCCTGCATCACCCGCATCCTGCTGCTGGTCACCCTGGCGCACTTGGCGCGGATGTCGCAGGACCTGTTCCTGCTGTTCGGCATGGGCATCTCGATCCGCGACCTCGTGCTGATCCTGGGCGGCGTGTTCCTGCTGGTGAAGGGCCTGCAGGAGGTGCGCGACATGATCAGCGGCGGCGAGGACGAGGACCCGCGCACCACCCAGGCGTCCGCCGTGTTCGGCCTCGTGATCGCGCAGATCGCGGTGATCGACATCGTGTTCTCGCTGGATTCGGTGATCACCGCGGTGGGCATCGCCCAGCACATCCCGATCATGGTGTTCGCGATCCTGACCGCGGTGGCGATCATGCTGCTGGCGGCCAACCCGCTGGGCCGCTTCATCGATGCCAACCCCACCGTGAAGATGCTGGCGCTGACCTTCATCCTGCTGGTCGGCGCCGTGCTGGTGCTGGACGGCCTGGACGTGCACGTGCCCAAGCCCTACATCTACTTCGCGATGGGCTTCTCGGTGCTGGTCGAATGGCTCAACCTGCTGATGCGCCGCAAGGCCGCCGCGCACCACGTGCCGGGCGCCGGCGAGTGGTAACCCCCCGTCCCTGACCCCGCGCCTGGAGCCCCCGACGCATGCCCATCCTGCACCAGATCGATCCCATCGCCGTCGCCGCGGGACCGCTGAAGATCCACTGGTACGGGTTGATGTACCTGCTCGGGTTCGCCGTGGCGTGGTGGCTTGGGCGACGTCGCGTCCGCGCCGGCCGCCTGCCGGGCGTGGACGACAACGGCTTCGGCGACCTGATGTTCTACGCGATGCTGGGCGTGGTGCTGGGCGGCCGCATCGGCTACATCCTGTTCTACGACCTGGGGCCGTTCCTGCAGGATCCGGTCCTGCTGTTCCGCGTGTGGGAAGGCGGGATGAGCTTCCACGGCGGTCTGCTGGGCGTGTTGGCGGCGATCGCCTGGTGGTCGCGCAGGCACCGCCTGCATTTCTTCGACACCGTGGACTTCATCGCCCCGCTGGTACCCGCGGGCTTGGGCTTCGGCCGCCTGGGCAACTACATCGGCGGCGAGCTCTGGGGCAAGCCGACGCAGGGCACGGCGTTCGACGGCTGGGGCGTGGTGTTCCCGCGCGCGCTGCCCGAGCCCTTTGCCTCCATGGACGCCGCCACCCTGAGGGCGCAGTTCGACGCGGGTTTGCTGGATGCCTTCGCGCGCCACCCGTCGCAGCTGTACCAGGCCACGCTGGAGGGGCTGGTGATGTTCTGCGTGCTGGTGTGGTACTCGCGCAAGCCGCGGCCGCGCTATGCGGTGTCCGGCCTGTTCGCGCTGCTGTACGGCTGCTTCCGCTTCCTGGTCGAGTTCGTGCGCGAGCCGGATGCCCAGCTGGGCTACCTGGCGTTCGGCTGGCTGACCATGGGCCAGCTGCTCAGCGTGCCGCTGGTGCTGCTGGGCCTGTTCTGGCTGTGGCGGTCGCGCCGGACGCCGACCCTGATGCCGGAGCCGCGCTGATGCGCCAGTACCTGGACCTGCTGGGCCACGTGCTGGCGCACGGCACGGACAAGGCCGACCGCACCGGCACCGGCACCCGCAGCGTATTCGGCTGGCAGATGCGCTTCGACCTGCGCGAGGGCTTCCCGCTGGTCACCACCAAGAAGCTGCACTTGCGTTCGATCGTCCACGAGCTGCTGTGGTTCCTGCAGGGCAGCACCAACATCGCCTACCTCAAGGACAACAAGGTCTCGATCTGGGACGAGTGGGCGGATGCGGACGGCGAACTGGGGCCCGTCTACGGCAAGCAGTGGCGCAGCTGGGAAGGCGCCGACGGGCAGGTCCACGACCAGATCCGCTGGGTGGTGGACGAGATCCGCCGCAACCCCGATTCGCGCAGGCTGATCGTCTCCGCCTGGAACGTGGCCGACCTGCCGCGGATGGCGTTGCAGCCCTGCCACACGCTGTTCCAGTTCTACGTGGCGGACGGCCGCCTGAGCTGCCAGCTGTACCAGCGCAGCGGCGACATCTTCCTGGGCGTGCCGTTCAACATCGCCAGCTACGCGCTGCTGACCCACATGGTGGCGCAGGCCTGCGGGCTGGGCGTCGGCGATTTCGTGCACACGCTGGGCGACGCGCACCTGTACGCCAACCACTTCGAGCAGGCGCGCGAGCAGCTGGCGCGCACGCCGCGCGCGCTGCCGGTGCTGAAGCTCAATCCGGACGTGCGGGATCTCTTCGGCTTCCGCTACGAGGACATCGCGATCGAGGGCTACGACCCGTGGCCGGCTATCAAGGCGCCGGTGGCGGTGTGAGCCGGCGATGCCTGGTGCCGCCGCCATGCGCGTTTCGCTGATCGCCGCGCTGGATCGCCGGCATGCCATCGGACGCGGCAATGCCTTGCCCTGGCACCTGCCCGACGACCTGCAGCACTTCAAGGCGCTGACGCTGGGCAAGCCGGTGCTGATGGGGCGCCGCACCGCGGAATCGCTGGGGCGCGCGCTGCCCAAGCGTCGCAACCTGGTGCTGACCCGCAGTGGCACTGTGCCGTTCGCCGGCATGCAGGCGGTCGCCTCGCTGGAGGCGGCCATCGCCCGGGTGGCCGCCGAGGGCGGCGAGGAACTGTGCGTGATCGGCGGCGGCGAGGTGTATGCGCTGGCCCTGCCGCGCGCCACCCATCTGCACCTCACCCACGTGGATACGGTGGTGGACGGTGCGGATGCCTACTTCCCGTGCCTTGATCCCGCGGACTGGCGGGAAACCGCGCGCACGGCGCATCCGGCGGATGCCGTGCACGCTTTCGCGTTTACCTGCGTGGATTACGAGCGCGCCTGACCCTGCGGGGCGCCGTCCGGGCGCCGCTGTCCCTGCTGCGCCGGCTTGTGTGGCTTGGGGCCGCGCTGCTTCGGCGCCGGCGCCGGCACGTCGCGGCCCGGGACCTGCACCAGCTGGAATTCGTCGCCGTCCAGGCGTAGCGCGGTCAGCTTGCCGCTCCACACAGCCCCGGTATCGATGGCGTGCACGCCGTGGCCGATGAACAGGCCCAGCGTGCTCCAGTGCCCGCACACGATCTTGAGGTCGCGCGGGGCGTGGCCCGGCACCGAGAACCACGGGTACAGGCCCGGGGGCTGCGAGCCGGGCGCGCCCTTGTGCTCGAACGCGATGCGGCCGCGCGGGCTGCAGTAGCGCATGCGGGTGAAGATGTTGATGATCGCGCGGTCGCGTTCGCTGCCCTGCAGGCGCGGCGACCAGTCGGGACCGTCGCCGTACATGTTCTTGAGCAGCTTGCGGTAGCCCTCGCCGTGCAGGCGGGCCTCCACTTCGCGGGCGTGCTTCTCGGCCAGCTGGGTGGTCCATTTCGGCGCCAGCCCGGCATGCACCATCATCCAGCCCAGCTTGCGGTCCACGTGCGCCAGCTTGCGGCCGCGCAGCCAGGCCAGCAGCTCCGGCGCGTCGGGGGCGAACAGCACACCCTGCAGGTCCGGGTTCACCCGCCGCTGCTCGTCCGGGGTGCGCTCGGCCACGGCCAGCAGCGACAGGTCGTGGTTGCCCAGCACCACCTCGCTCACGTCGCGCAGCGAGTGCACCAGGCGCAGGGTTTCGGCGGACTGGCCGCCGCGGTTCACCAGGTCGCCGCAGAACCACAGCCGGTCCACCGCCGGGTCGAAGCGGAGCTTCTCCAGCAACCGCTGGGTGACGTCGTAGCAACCCTGCAGGTCGCCGATTGCCCAGACGGCCATCAGTCCACCGCCTCAGTGCAGGGTTCGCGGAACGGCCAGCGTGAACGCCGGGATCGGCGCCGCGAAACGGGTGCCATCGTCGGCCAGCATGTCATAGCTGCCGCGCATGGTGCCGATGTCGGTTTCCAGCACCGCGCCAGAGGTGTACTCGAAGCCCTCGCCGGGGCGCAGCCACGGCTGCTCGCCCACCACGCCCTCGCCGACGACCTCGCGGACGTTGCCGTTGCCGTCGGTGATCAGCCAGTGCCGCCCGAGCAGGCGCGCGGGCACTTTGCCCTGGTTGCGGATGTGGATGGTGTAGGCAAAGACGTAGCGGCCTTCCTCCGGGGCCGACTGGTCGTCCAGGAAGCGGGCATCGACGTCGATGTCGAAGTGGTAATCGTTGCTGCTCATGCGGACATTCTAGCGGGCACGGGCGCGCTGCGGCCGTCGTCCGCGCCGCGTGCTTCAGCCCGCGGCGAGCAGGTTCGCCAACCGTACGAATCCGGCCACCTCGACCTGTTCCGCGCGGGCGTCCGGGCGCAGGCCGGCGGCTTCGATCGCGGCGGTGTCGGCCACGCCCTGCAGTGCGTTGCGCAGGGTCTTGCGGCGCTGCCCGAAGGCCGCGCGGACCACGTTCGCGAACGTCGCATGATCCGCCACCTCGATGCGCTCGGCCGGCTTCGGCACCAGCCGGACCACGGCCGAATCCACCTTCGGCGCGGGCCGGAATGCGCCCGGCGGCACCACGAACAGCGGCGTCACCGCGCAGTAGGCCTGCAGCATCACCGACAGGCGCCCGTAGACCTTGCTGCCCGGCCCGGCGGCCATCCGCTCCACCACTTCCTTCTGCAGCATGAAGTGCATGTCGCGGATCGCGGCGGCGTGGTCCAGCGCGTGGAACAGGATCGGCGACGACAGGTTGTAGGGCAGGTTGCCGGCCAGTCGGATCTGCCCGCGGGCGTCGCCGGCGCGCGCCGCCAGCACGGTGAAGTCCACGCCCAGCACGTCGCCTTCGATCAGGTGCAGCGTGCCGTGCTCGCGCGCCGCGGCCTGCAGGGGCGCGTGCAGGTCGCGGTCGAACTCGATCGCGGTGACTTCGCCATGCCGCTCCAGCAGCGGGAAGGTCAGCGCGCCCTGGCCGGGGCCGATCTCCACCAGCACGTCGCCGGGCCTGGGATCGATCGCCTGCACGATCTTCTCGATCACGCCCTTGTCGTGCAGGAAGTTCTGGCCAAGGTGCTTCTTGGCCGGTTCGGTGAAGCCGGTGGTCATAGCAGGCGGGTTCCGAGGGGGACGTCGCGGTCGGGCACGCACAGGGCCACCGCGCCGTCGGCATCATGGAAGCCCGTCACCAGGCAGTCCGACATCAGCGGGCCGACCTGCTTGGGCGGGAAGTTGACCACCGCCACGACGAGGCGCCCGACCAGGTCCTCCGGGCGATAGTGCACGGTGATCTGCGCGCTGGACTTGCGCACGCCCAGCGCCGGGCCGAAATCGACGTGCAGCACGTAGGCGGGCTTGCGGGCCTGCGGGAAGGGGTCGGCGGACACCACGCGACCGACGCGCAGCTCCACCTTCAGGAAGTCGTCGAAGCCGATGGTGTCCATCACGCGGGCGCCCCGCGGCGGGCCAGCGTCGTCGCGCAGCGGATGGCGGCGAACAGGCTGGACGGGTCGGCGAGGCCGCGGCCGGCCAGGTCGAGCGCGGTGCCGTGGTCCACGGCAACCCGCGGGAAGGGCAGGCCGAGGGTGATGTTCACGGCGTGGGCGAAGTCCGCGTGCTTGAGCACCGGCAGGCCCTGGTCGTGGTACATCGCCAGCACGGCATCGACGCCACGCAGCTTGTCGGGCAGGAAGGCGGTGTCGGCCGGCAGCGGCCCGAGCAGTTGCAAACCCTCTTCGCGCAGGCGCGCCAGCGCGGGGGCGATGATGTCCAGCTCTTCCCGGCCGAGGTGGCCGTCTTCGCCCGCATGCGGGTTCAGGCCCAGGACCGCGATGATCGGCTCGGCGATGCCGAATTGCGTGCGCAGCGCACCGTCCACGATGCGCAGGGTGCGGGCCAGCGCCTCCGGGGTGATGGCATCGGGCACCGCCCGCAGCGGCAGGTGCACCGTCTGTAGGGCCACCCGCATCGCCGGGTTGGCCAGCATCATCACCACCTCGCAGCCTGCCTCCGCGGCCAGCAGCCCGGTGGTGCCGGTGAAGGGGATGCCACCGTCGTTGATGGCGGCCTTGTGCACGGGGCCGGTGACCATGCCGTCGCAGTGGCCGGCGAGGCACGCCCGCGCGGCGCGGGTCAGCGCCTCGACCACGGACGCGGCGTTTGCTGGTGCCGGGATCCCCGGCATGACGGCAACCGGGTGCGGAATGTCGATGATCTCGAGGCTGCGCGGCGACCCCGCGACATCGCCCGGCGCATGCAGGTGCAGGGGAAGCGACAGCGCGTCGGCCGCCCGCCGCAGGCGGGCGGCATCGCCGTACACGACCAGCGTCGCGTCCCAGTCCAGCTGGGCCGCGCGGACCACCAGTTCGGGGCCGATACCCGCGGGTTCGCCGGGGACCAGCGCCAGGCGGGGACGCATCACCGTCAGAAGACCGCGCGGCTGCCTTCCTTGCGCTCCACAGGCTTGACCTTGTGCTGCTCCTTGGGTGTTTCGGGGAGCGCCGGACGCGTCGATTGACCGCTTGCGTCACGCACGTCCACGTAGGCCTCGCCGCGCATCTCGCGCAGGAAGCGGTTCCATTCCTCTTCCAGCTTGCGCCGGCCGATGGTCTCGCGCACCTGCGCGCGCAGGTTCTCGTCGCCCGCGGTGATCTCGCGGCTGCCGCTGCGCTGCACGATCACCCAGCCGGCGTCCGTCTTGAACGGGGCCGACGTCTGTCCGTCGGACAGCGCGGCCACCTGGATGCCGAAGGCGGTGCCATAGGTGTCGGCGCCGAACCAGCCCAGGTCGCCGCCGCGGCGGCGGGTGGTGGCGTCATCCGACTCTTCGCCGGCCAGTTTGGCGAAGTCGGCGCCGCCGGCCAAGCGGGCTGCCAGCGTGTCGATCTTGGCTTTCGCGGCGGCGTCGTCGGTCTTGTCGTCCACCTTCACCAGGATCTGCCGGGCCGAGAACTGGGTGACCTTGTCGCCGCTGCCGGGGGCGACCGTGCGGGTCTCAACCAGCTGGACCAGCTGGAAGCCGCTCGGGCCGCGGATCGGGCCGATCACCTGGCCGGCCTGCATCTGCTGGATGGCGGCAGCGAAGCTCGGCGGGATCTCGTTGAGGCTGCGCCAGCCGAGGTCACCGCTTTCCAGCGCATTGGGGCTATCGGAGTAGCGCACCGCCGCGGCGGCGAACGTCATCTCCCCGCGGTCGATGAGGCCTTTGACGCCCTCGATCTTCTTTTGCGCAGTGGCAATCTGCTCGGGGCTCGCGCCTTCGGGTGTCGCCACCAGGATGTGCGCCAGATGGAACTGTTGCGAGGCGGTTGCCGACGCGGTGGCCATGGCCGCATCCACCTCGGCTTCGCTCACGTTGATACGCCCCTGGGCAAAACTTTGGCGCAGCTTCTGGGTGATGATTTCGTCGCGCATGCTGTTGCGGAAGTCCTGGAAGGACATCCCGTCCTGCGCGATCCGCGCGCGCAGCTGGTCCACGCTCAACCCGTTCTGCTGGGCAACGCCCTGGACCGCGCGCTCCAGGTCCTGGTCGGTGGCGGTGATCCCGGCATCGGTGGCGCGGGCGATCTGCAGGCGCAGCAGCACCAGGCGCTCCAGCACCTGGCGTTCCAGCACGTCGGCGGGCGGCAACTGGTTCTCCTGCCCTGCGTACTGGGCCCGGATGTTGGCGATCGCGCGATCGAGCTCGCTGCGCAGGATCACGTCCTCGTTGACCACGGCGGCGATGCGATCGACCGGCTGTTGGGAGGTTGCGTCCTGGGCAAATGCGCCGCCGGCGAACAGCATTGCCGGCAGCAATGCCAGCAGCAGGGGACGGAAGGCGCGCGTGCGGAAGTTGGGCATCATGGATTGGCGTTCGCGTTGTCGGGCGTGGAAGGCTGGCCCGTGGCGGTCTGCGGCGGCACCAGGTACAGGTCGTCTCGATTGTAGCCGAGGATGGAACGGCGCAAGGCCCGGCGGGCGTCCTGGCCCGCCGAGCCCAGGCCCTTGAGCTCGATCTCGAACATCAGCGCATTGCTGAGCTCGCCGGCACGGGTATGCACGTAGCGCCGGGCGACCAGGCGCATGGCGACACAGCAGCTGTCCCACTGGACGCCCGCTAGGCTCTCGAGGGCCTTCTTGTCGCGCAGCGAGTAATAGCTGCGGCCCACCAGGCTCCAGCTGGCGTTGAGCGGATACAGGAAGGACAGGTCGAGCTGTTCGAGCAGGTCGCGGCGGTAGCGGTAGGACAGGTTGAACACGCCGTCGTCCGGCAGCAGGTAGCGGGCGCGCAGGCTGGCGAGGTCGGTGCGCTTGAACTTCGGGTCGCGCTGGTAGGACGTGCCGATGGTCCAGCGGTCGGTGGGCGCGTAATTGAGGTCCGCAACCCACGCCGAGCCGCCCCGCTCGGTCACCGGCTCGTTCGGCAGCCGCACCAGCGACTCCTTCAGGTAGCGGATCTGGCCGACGCTGGCGGAGAAGCGCTCGAAGCCGTCGGACTGGCGGATCAGCCGGGTGCTGACCGCCAGCGTCAGCTGGTTCGCATCGGCTTGGCGGTCTGCGCCGGAGTAACGGTTCTCCCGGAACAGCTGGCCCCAGCTGAACGTCAGCGGCTGGGTGTCGAACACCGGCATGTCGTCCTGGTTGGCGTACGGCACGTTCAGGTAGAACAGTCGGGGTTCGATCGACTGCAGGTAGCGCTTGCCCTTGACGGTGGTCTCGCGGTCGAAGAACAGGCCGGTATCGACGCTGAAGATGGATTGTCCGCGCGATGGCGAAGTGCCCCCCAGCGATTGCCCCAACGCGCGGTCCAGCGAGTAGCTGGTCTGGCGCCAAGCCAGCGTCGGACGCAGGAACCACGCGTCGCCTTCGATCGGTGCGCTGATCCAGGGGCGCAGGTCCAGGCGCGAGCCGGCGGCATAGAGGGGATGGTGGAAGCGAACGGCTTCGGCATCGATGCCCGCGCGCAGGTAATGACCAAACCCCTGCTCCCACGTGGCGAATGCGCGGGGCAGCCGATCGTAGGGCAGCACCGCATCGGTGAGCGTGTAATCCGCCAGCTGCCAGTGGTCCGCGGTGATGCCGGCCTCCCAGGTGCGGCCACGTCCATAGACGCCCAGCGTGCTGTAGTTGGTGGCCTGCGACAGGCCATCGATGCTGCTGCTGAAGTCCTCGTAATACCGGGGATCGCTGATCCAGCTGAGGCTGGCCCGGGCCTGCCAGTCCGCGGAGATGTTGTGCGTGCCCTCGAAGCGGGCGGATCCACGGCTGCGATCGCGCAGGTCGTCGCGCGGCATCCACACCGCGTCCAGCGTGCCTTGGCCGTCCTCCACCAGATAGCGGAACTGGGTACCCAGCGAGGCGCCGCGCTTGCTCATCCAGCGCGGACTGAGCGTGGCGTCGAGGTTGGGCGCGAGGTTGAGGTAGATCGGCTGGCGCCAATCGAAACCGTTGCGGCTGGAATTGGAGATCGACGGATACAGCAGGCCGGTGCGCCTGCGGTCGTCGGTGGGGAACATGAACCAGGGGATGTACAGCACAGGTACTTTCCCCACCCGCAGGCTGGCGCCGCGTGCGACCGCCATGCCCGTCTCGGTGTCGATGTCGATCCGGCGTGCATTCAGCTCCCAGTGGCGCGCTTCCGGGGGACAGGTGGAATAGGTGGCGCCGCGCAGGCTGCCGGTATCCCCGGTCATGCTGAGGCTCTGCGCCTGCCCGTTGCCCCGCCGCGACAGCAGTTGGTACTGCACGTCGTCGATGCGATGCGTGTTAGCGTCCTGGTCCCCCTCGGCGTGGGCGGCGCGCAGGCGCAAGCCATTGGCCTGGAAGCGCACGCTGCCCTCCGCCGCGTACTGGCCGCTTTCGCGGTCGAACGTGAGCTGGTCCGCGCCCATGAACTGGTTGCCGCGGCGCATGGTCACGTTGCCCTGGAACACCGGATTGGCGTCCGTGCCCGACAACAGGTCGCCCTCGATATCGGTGGGACTGGTGCCGAGCGGGGCGATGTTCAGGCCTTCCGGCGCCTGCCCGGCATCGGTGAAGGGCGGGACCACGTCGCCGATCGGACACAGCCGCCAGTTCTGCGGGGTGTCGTCACCGGCGCGCGCCGGCAGGCAGAGCGCGATGCACAGGGACAGCGGGAGCAGGCGCAGGACTGGACGCACGGGCGATCCGGAATGCAAAAGCGGGCCGTTAGCTTGCCGGAAGCGGCCAGCAGCAGCAAACGCCGGCCGCTGCCGGTTCGCGTGCGCTTCAGCCGGCGTGCGTCACAAGCGCAGGGTGTCGACGTGCGCCACGCAGCATTCGGCGAGCGCGGTGAGGTCGTAGCCCCCTTCCAGCAACGAGACGATCCGGCCGTCGGCATGGCGTTCCGCCAGCGCGACCAGCTCGCCGGTCAGCCAGGCGTAATCGGCCGCTTCCAGCAGCCACCCCGCCAGCGGATCCAGCCGGTGTCCGTCGAAGCCGGCCGAGACCAGCACCAGCTGCGGCCGGAAGGCCTCCAACGCCGGCAGCAACTCCTCGCGCCAGGCCGCGCGGAAGCCGGTGCCGTCGGTGCCCTTGGGCAGCGGTGCGTTGAAGATGTTGCCGCAGCCGGTCTCGTTGCGCGCGCCCGATTCGGGATACAGCGGCCACTGGTGGGCGCTGGCGAAGCACACGCGCGGGTCCCGTTCGAAGATGGCCTGCGTGCCGTTGCCGTGGTGGACGTCGAAATCGACGATCGCCACGCGCTCGAGGCCATGCCGGTCGATGGCCTGGCGCGCCGCCACCGCGATGTTGTTGAACAGGCAGAAGCCCATGGCCGCCGAGGCGGTGGCGTGGTGGCCCGGTGGCCGCACCGCGCAGAACGCGCGCCGGGTGCGGCCGGACAGCACGGCATCCACGGCCGCTACGCCGGCGCCGGCGGCGCGCAGGGCGGCCTCGGCCGAGTGCGGCGACAGGACGGTGTCGGCGTCGAGCGGGTGCAGCGTCGCTGGCTGGGTCTCGAGCACCGCCTCCAGCAGGCGCGGGTCGTGCACGCGCAACAGCTGGCCGCGGGTGGCGGCGGGGGCCTGCTGCCAGTCGAGGTCGGGATGCGCCGCTTCCAGCGCGTGCAGCACCGTGCGCAGGCGCGCCGGTCGCTCGGCGTGGTCGGGGCCGGTGTCGTGCGCCAGGCAGGCGGCATGGGTGTAGACGTGCATCACCGGCCAGGCCTCCGCGGAACGCCTATTTGCGGCGCTCGTGCTTCCACAGCACTTCGCCGTGGCCGTCGGCCCGGGCCAGCACGCGGGCCAGCACGAACAGCAGGTCGGACAACCGATTCAGGTAACGCACCGGCTGCGGGCGGACCGCTTCCAGCCGCGACAGTGTGACCGTGGCGCGTTCGGCGCGACGGACCACCGTGCGGGCGATGTGGCAGCGGGCCGCGGCCTCGCCGCCGCCCGGCAGGATGAACTCCTGCAGCGGCGGCAGGTCGTCGTTGAAGCGGTCCAGCGCGGTTTCCAGCGCCTCGATGTCGGCATCGAAGATCGCCGCGTGCCCGGGGATGCACAGCTCGCCGCCGAGGTCGAACAGCTGGTGCTGGATGCGCACCAGCAGGTCGCGCACGGCGTCCGGTACCGGCGCTGCCAGCAGCAGGCCGAGGCAGGAGTTGGCTTCGTCGACCGTGCCGTAGGCCTCGACCCGGGCCGAATCCTTGCCGGTGCGCGAGCCGTCGCCGAGGCCAGTGCTGCCGTCGTCGCCGGTGCGCGTATAGATCTTGCTGAGGCGGTTGCCCATCAGGCCGTCTGTGCGCGCAGGGCCGGTACCTGCCGGCGCAGCAGCTCGAAGCCGCCGAACAGCAGGGCCGCGTAGACCAGGGTGCCGAGCACGGTCCACTGGAAGAAGGGGATGCCGGCGACCAGCGCGGCCACCAGGCCGGCGCCGTTGCGCGGGTACAGGCCATCGAAGGCCCACACGCCGGCATTGGTCAGCACGAAGAACAGCAGCGAGCCGGCCAGCGAATAGGCCAGCACGCGCCCGGCCCCGACCTTGCCGCGCAGGCCGAAGCCCAGCACGGTGGACAGCGCGATGCAGGCATACACCAGCAGGTAGCCGGCGCTGGCGAAATAGCTCCAGTAGATGCCGCCATTGACCAGGCCCAGCACCAGGTCGGACGCGAACATCGCCACCAGCGGCACCACCAGCGCCCACTGGCGCTTGGCGAAATACGCGCCGCCGAACAGCGCCACCGCTTCGATCGGCGAGAAGTTCGGCGGATGCGGCAGGACCCGGCTCAGCGCGGCGGCGAAGATCAGCACGGCCAGCAGCAGCGGGCCGGCGGGGAGCGACGAGGCGGGGCGATTCATGGGCATGCGGACGGGCGGACTGCGGAGCCGTTAGCATAACGCAATGTCCACGCACGCCCCCGCCCACGGCCCCGCGCACGACGTCCTGATCGTCGGTGGCGGACTGGTTGGCGCCAGCCTCGCCATCGCCCTCGATGCGCAGGGCCTGGACGTCGGCCTCGTCGAAGCCGCACCCGCCGGCGCCCTGCCGCCCGTGTTCGACCAGCGCAACCTCAGCTTCGCCGAGGCCACCCTCAACGCGCTGCAGGCGCTGGGCGTGCTGCCGCTGCTGCGCGCGCCCACCGGGCCGATCCGGCGCATCCACGTCAGTCGCAGCGGCGACTTCGGCCGCATCCGCCTGGATGCCGGCACGTACGGGCGCGCGGAGTTCGGCCGGGTGGTGGTGGCGCGCGACTTCGGCGAGGCGCTGGAGGCGCGGTTGGCGCAGCTCCGGCACCTCACCCGCTACCGGCCTGCGCGCTTCGTGGGGCTGGAGGAGGGCGATGCCGGCCTGCGCCACGTGCGGATCGCCGATGCCGCCGGCGAGCGGATCCTACGCGCGAAGCTGCTGGTCGCCGCCGACGGTGCCCGCAGCACGGTGCGGGAGGCGCTCGGCATCGGCGCCGACGAGCACGATTACGGCCAGACCCTGTTCGTGGCACGGCTGCGTACGCAGCGCGCGCCCGACGGCACGGCCTACGAGCGCCTGACCGACCACGGTCCGACCGCGCTGCTGCCGCGAGGCGACGGCCACTACGGGCTGGTCCACGGCGTGCCGCGCGAGGAAGCCGAGGCGGTGGCCGCGCTGGACGATGCCGCCTTCCTCGCCCGCGTGCAGGACGCCTTCGGCTGGCGCGCCGGGCGATTCCTCGCCGTCGGTCCGCGCAGTGCCTATCCGATGCAGCGTGCCATTGCGGATGCGCTGGTCGCCCCGCGCGCGGTGCTGGTGGGCAACGCGGCGCAGGCCATCCACCCGCTGGGCGCGCAGGGCTTCAACCTCGGGTTGCGCGACGCGCTGACGCTGGCCGAGTGCATCGCCGCGCAGCCGGCCGATCCCGGCGCCGAGGCGGTGCTGCGGACCCACGCCGCCCGCCGCGCGGAGGACCGCCGCCGCACCGTGGCCTTCTCCGACGGGCTGGCCCGACTGACCGCCAACGACGCGCCGCTGCTGCGCCCGCTGCGCAGTGCCGGGCTGGTCGCCGGCGACGCGATGGGCTGGCTGCAGGGCTGGCTGGTGGGCGGCGCGATGGGC
>DASWXO010000145.1:0-1616 GCA_036405455.1 Thermomonas sp.
GCGGTAGACCTTGGCGACTTGGCGCATCTCAAGCATGGCGGGTTCCTTCTTCGGGTTCGGGTGCGGAGGGGATGACGTGGGGGAGGACGCGTGGGGAAGGCGGGTGATGCGGATCAGTTGACCGAGACGCGCTCGGCATCGCCGAACAGGTCGCTGCCGGAAACGACGACCTTGTCGCCGGGCTGCAGGCCACCGAGCACTTCGACATTGCTCAGGCTGCTGACGCCCAGTTGCACCGGGCGACGCACCGCGGAACTGCCGTCCATGACGTAGGCGTAGCGGCCGCCGCCCTGTTCGACGAACGGGCCACGCTCGACCATCAGCACGTTGCGACGGGTGTCCATCAGGATGCGTGCGGACAGGCGCTGGTTCTGGCGCAGGCCGGGCGGCTGCTTCTCGGAGAAGCGCAGGCGGGTGACGACTTCGCCATTCACCACTTCCGGCGACACCGCGGAAATCTCGCCCGGGTACGGCTGGCCGGCGCTGGTCAGCGTGGCCGGCATGCCGATGGCGAGGTCGCGCGCGAAGCTTTCCGGCACCTTGATCTCGACTTCGAAGACGGACAGGTCGACCACGCTCAGCACCGGCGCGTTGATCGCCACGTTGGAGCGCTGCACGGCCTGCACCTGGCCGACCTGGCCGTCGAACGGCGCGCGCAGGGTCAGTGCATCGACCTGGCGCTGCACTTCGGCCACCACCGCGCGCTGGCGCTCGGCCAGCAGCTGCTTGTTGCGCGCATCCAGGCCGGCACCCTGGCCCTGCAGGCCGGCGTCCTTGCGTGCGTGGGAAAGGGAGATCTCGGCTTTGCGCAGGTTGTCCTGGGCTTCCAGCACATCGACCTGCGGCACTGCGCCGCCTTCGAAGCCGCGTTGGTAGCGCTGCAGGGTGCGTTCGGCGGCCTGGCGTTCGATCTCCGCCTGGTCCAGCGCCTTCTGCGCGTTGGCGCGGGTGACGCTGGCGTCCAGCGTGGCGCGGCTGGATTCGGCTTCCAGGCCGGCCAGCGTGGTCTGTTCCTGCGCCAGCTTGCTGCGCAGTTCCGGGCTGTCGATCTCGGCCAGCGGCTGGCCCTTGGCGACCTTATCGCCGGCCACGACCTTCAGCGTGACCACGCCACCGGCGACGGCGTACAGGGTGGGGCTGTTGGCGGCGATGACGCGGCCGTCGGCGGCGATGTCGCGGACCAGGTCGCCGCGGGTGACTTCGCTGAAACGCAGGCGGGCCCCATCCACCGAGGCGGTGCCGGAGAGCCAGCCGCGGGCGGCGAACACGATGCCGGCCAGCAGCAGGGCGCCACCGGCCGCAGGCCACACCCAACGGCGCCAGGCCGGGCGGGTCTGGGTGGAGCTGAGCACTCGGTCTTGCGCGGAGGTGTCCCGAATCATCGGTGGCGTGCGTTCTTTGGAATGACCTGCTCGTATCAGCAGGATGCGTGCCAAACGCAAGCGGTTGATTCAAAAGGGGGTTGTCCGGCGCAGCAGGCTGTCCGGGTGTCCGCGGACACCCGCCGGACAGGGCCTGTCCAGTGCCGGACACGTAGAATGTCCACACGACTCATCCAGAAGGAAGGCGCAGGCCTATGTGCGGAATTGTGGGCGCGATCGCCGATCGCGACGTGG
>DASWXO010000146.1:0-38385 GCA_036405455.1 Thermomonas sp.
ACACGCTGGGCGAGTTGTCGCGGTTCTACGCCTGTGCGGCCATCGCCTTCGTCGGCGGCAGCCTGCAGCCGATCGGCGGCCACAACCTGCTGGAACCGGCGGCCACCGGCACCGCCATCCTGAGCGGTCCGCACCTGCACAACTTCGCCGACATCGCGCGGCGCCTGCGCGAGGCGCGGGCGATGCGGATCGTCGCCGATGCCGAGGCCCTGGGCCTGGCGCTGCGCGAACTGTTCGACGATGCGGTCGCGCGCCAGGCCTTGGCCGACCATGCGGCGCGGCTGCTGGCCGAAGGCCGCGGAGCGCTGGCGCGCACGCTTGCGCTGATCGCGCCCGCCCTGCCCGCGGCCTGAGCGGCGCCCCGAAACGCGTAACGCGGGGCATGCCCCGCGTTCCGGTGACCGTCGATGCCGGGGCGGTGCCCCGGCCGGGGGATTCAGCGCACCGCCAGCGTCTGGTCGATCGCCTTGTCGGTGGTCAGCAGGCGGTTGATGTCCTCCACGTCGGTGACGTCGAGGGTGCCGGCGGACTGCTCGAGCAGCAGGCGGCTCTGCAGGAAGTTGTACTTGGCCTGCGCGTAGGCCTGCTGCGCGGAGAACAGGGTGCGCTGGTTGTTCAGCACGTCCAGCACCGTGCGGGTACCGACTTCGAGGCCGACCTGCGAGGCGTCGTAGGCGCTCTGCGCGGACACCAGCGCCAGGCGGCGGGCTTCCACCTCGCTGATGCCGGCGACCACGGCCTGGTACGCGTTGCGGGTGCTGCGCTCGATGGCGCGGCGGGTCTGCTCCACCGCGTCGGCGGCGCCGTCGCGCTGGGCCAGGGCGGTGCGGACGCCGGACTGGGTGGCGAACCCGGTGAAGATCGGGATGTTCAGGGTCAGGCCGACGCTGGTGCTGGCGTCGTTGCTGCCGACGAAGGCCGGGTTGTCGTACAGGCCGGGAAGGGCCTTGCCGTAGGTCGCCTGCAGCCCCAGCGTCGGCAGATGGCCGGCGCGGGCGGTGGAGACGCCGGCTTCGGCGGCCTCCAGGCTGGCCTCCTGGGCCTTCAGGTCGGGGTTGGTGGCCAGCGCGTCGGCCACCCAGGCGTCCACGCCCTTTTCCGACGGCAGCGCCGGCTTGAAGTCGTCCGGCAGGCCCTTCAGGTTGGCGACCGGGGCGCCGGTGATTTCCACCAGCGCCTGGTACGCGTCGCGCACGGCGTTGCGCGCGAGGATGGTGTTCGCGCGGGCGCCGTCGTACTGGGCGCGGGCTTCGTGCACGTCGGTGATCGGCGCCAGGCCCACTTCCAGGCGCTTGCTGGCGAAGTCGAACTGCTTCTTCAGCGCGGTCTCCGCGGCTTCGGCCGCGGTCAGCGTCTCCAGCTGCACCAGCACGTTGAAGTAGGCGGCGGAGGTGCGGGTGATCAGGTTCTGGCCCGCGGATTCCAGGGTGAAGCCGCCGGCACGGTCCTGCGCCTTGGCGCCGCGCAGCGCGCTGTAGTTGCCGAGGCTGAACAGCGACTGGTTGAGGCTGAGGCCCCACGAGCCGGTGCGCGACGCGCCATTGCCCAGGCCGGAATCAACACGACGGGCGCCCACCGATCCACCGATGTCGGGCAGCAGGTTGGCGCGCGCCTGCACCGGGCGCTCGGCGGCCACCGCGCGGCTGGACTCCGCCGCGGCGTACTGCGGGTCGCTGCTGCGCGCGTTCTGGTAGCTCTGCAGCAGGTCGTCTGCCTGCGCCGCGGCGGGCAGCAGGACGAGGGCAAGGGCGAGGGCGAGCGGGCGACGCGACATGGGAGGGGATCCTTGGCGGATTACAGGGTGAACGCGGGCACCGGTTCGGCGCCTGCGAGATAGGGGAGGTCGGTTTCGAACAACGACTCGACGCGGCTCCCGTTGACAGTGCGATGCACCAGCACCGCCTCCATCGCCGGCGAGCGGCCGTGCACCACGAACATGCGGCCGCCCGGGTTCAGCCACTCGACGAAGCGGGCGGGGATCGCCGCCACCGCACCGCTGACGCAGATCACGTCGAAGCCGCGGCCGGGCGTCCAGGCGAAAGCGTCGGCAGCCTCCACCGTGGCGTTGCCGATGCCCTGCGCGGCCAGGCGCGCCTGCGCGGCGTCGGCCAGGTCGGCATGGCGCTCGATGGCGACCACTTCGCGCGCCAGCTGGGCGAGGCAGGCGGCGAGGTAGCCGCTGCCGGCGCCGATCTCGAGCACGCTCTCGGTGGCGGTGGGCAGCAGTGCCTGCAGGGTGCGCCCTTCCAGCACCGGCTTCATCATCGTTTCGCCGTGGCCGATCGGCAGTTCGGTATCGGTGTAGGCCAGCCCGCGCAGCGCGTCGGCCACGAAGGCTTCGCGCGGCATCCGGGCGAGGGTCTCGAGCACGCGCGCGTCCAGCACGTCCCAGGGACGCACCTGCTGTTCCACCATGGTTTCACGGGCGCGGGCGAAGTCGATGCTCATGTGGGGAAAATCCGTTGCGGGGAACCGCTTATTGTAGTACCGCCGGCTCCCGATCTGGCGGGCAGTCTGGCCGTACCGGTACACCAGCACGCAGTGCCGGAAGTCACCGGCACCAAGGGCAGGGCGGGGCTCCGTTCAGCCTTTGGCTCAACGCTTCGCATAGGCGCGCAGGAACAGATCCACCACGCTGGCCACGTGGGCGCGCGGCGCGTCGTTGCCGCCGCCGCAGGAGAAGCCGGCCACCGCCTGCGCGTGCGGGTCGCCCTTGAGCAGGGTGAAGAAATGCCCGGCGGCGCGGTCGGGGTCGTCGATCTCCAGCTCGCCGGTGGCGATGCGGCGCTCCAGCAGCGCGGCGAACACGTCCTTGGTGCGCTGCGGGCCGGCCTTCCAGGCCAGTTCCGGCAGGCCGCTGCCGCACAGCTGCGGCGAGCACAGGATGCGGTGCCCGGCGATGGCTTCCGGCGACATCACCATCGCGAAGAACGCTTCGCCGATCGCCATCAGGCGCTCGCGCAGGGGCACGTCCGGATCGGGCTCGAACAGGCGCATCGGCATGCCCTGCTCGCAGTGGGTGCGCACCGCCTCGGCGAACAGGCTGTCCTTGTCGCCGAAGTGGCTGTAGACGGTGAGCTTGGAGACGCCTGCCTCGGCGGCGATCTGGTCCATGCTCACGCGGTCGAAGCCGTGCTGGACGAACATGCGCTTGGCCGCGTCCAGGATGGCGGCGCGCTTGGCGAGGTCCTTGGGGCGGCCGGGGCCGGCGGGCTTGCAGGCGGTGGTGCGGGTCATGCGGAACGGCTGGACGGCGGATTTCCTTATTTATACCATACCGTGCAGTTCAGTATTGGCCGGCGCGCCGGTGGGGCAAGCATGGAGCAGGGCATGAAGAAGCGGCGCGCGGCGTGGTTCGGGCGGTCGATGGCGGTGTTGGCGTCGCTGGCGCTGGTGGGCTGCAGCCGGGAGGCGCAGGTGCCCGCGGCGCCGCGCACGGTGCTGGTGGTGCAGCCGGGCAGCGCGCCGGGCATGGCCGGCGAGGCCTTCGCCGGCGACGTGCACGCCCGCGAGGAGAGCGTGCTGGCATTTCGCGTAGGCGGCAACCTCGCGCGGCGGCTGGTGGATGCCGGCCAGCCGGTCAGGCAGGGCCAAGTGCTGGCCGAACTGGACCCGGGCGATGCGCAGCTGCAGGCCAGCGCCGCGCGCGCCGACCTCGTGCGCCTGCAGGGCGACCTGGCCCGCTACCGCACGCTGCTGGCCCAGCAGCTGGTGAGCCAGTCCGCCTACGACGCGCAGGACGCGGCCTACCGCGCCGCGCGTGCCAAGTACGACCTGATGCGCAACCAGGACGACTACACCCGCCTGCGTGCCCCGCGCGACGGCGTCATCGCCAGCCGCCAGGCCGAAGCTGGCCAGGTGGTGGCGGCGGGCCAGCCCATCTTCGTGCTGGCCGCCGACGGCGGCCGCGAGGTGGCGATCGGCCTGCCGGAAGCGCGCATCCGCGACTTCCACACCGGCCAGCCGGCGGTGGTGGAACTGTGGAGCGCCCCCGGCAAGCGCCTGCCGGGACACATCCGCGAGATCGCCGCGGCCGCCGACCCGCAAACCCGCACCTATGCCGCGCGGGTCGCCCTGGACGGTGCGCTGGCCGCGGACGCCGGCTTGGGCCAGAGCGCCCGCGTGTACATCGCGGCGCGGGCCGATGCCGGCCTGCGCCTGCCGCTGTCGGCGGTGCAGCGCGGCGAGGACGGCACCACCGCGGTGTGGGTCGTGGTCGGTGGCAAGGCGCAGCGGCGCCCGGTCCGGCTGGGTGGCTACGGCGAGGACAGCGTGCCGGTGCTCGGCGGCGTGGGCCCGGGCGACTGGGTTGTCGCCGCGGGCGGGCACCTGCTGCGCGAAGGCGAGCAGGTGGCGCCCGTCGACCGCCGCAACCGTCCGGTCGCGGCCGGGGCGCGCTGAGCCATGGGCCGCTTCAACCTGTCGGAATGGGCGCTGCGCAACCGCGCGCTGGTGCTGTTCGCCATGCTGGTGGTGGCGCTGGCCGGGGTATGGTCGTACCGCCAGCTGGGCCAGTCGGAAGACCCGCCGTTCACCTTCAAGGCGATGGTGGTGCGCACGCTGTGGCCGGGCGCGACCGCCGAGCAGGTGGCGAAGCAGGTCACCGAGCGCGTCGAGAAGGCGGTGATGGGCACCGGCAAGTACGAATTCATCCGCTCGTACTCGCGGCCAGGCGAGTCGCAGGTGATCGTGATGGCGCGCGATTCGATGCCGTCGAAGGACGTGCCGGCGCTCTGGTACCAGGTGCGCAAGAAGGTCGGCGACATCCGCGCCACCCTGCCGGCCGAGGCCGTCGGGCCGTTCTTCAACGACGAGTTCGGCGATACCTTCGGCAACCTCTACGCGCTCACCGCGCCCGGGTTCGACTACGCGTTGATGAAGGACTACGCCGACCGCATCCAGCTGGAGCTGCAGCGGGTGCCGGACGTCGGCAAGGTCGAGCTGATCGGGCTGCAGGACGAGAAGATCTGGATCGAGCTGTCCAACACCAAGCTGGCGACGCTGGGCATCCCGCTGTCCGCGGTGAAGCAGGCGCTGGACGAGCAGAATGCGATGGCGCAGGCCGGGTTCTTCGAGACCGGCAGCGACCGCATCCGCCTGCGCGTGGACGGGCAGTTCGATTCGGTGGAGCAGATCCGCGCCTTCCCGATCCGTGCCGGCGATCGCACGGTGCGATTGGGCGACATCGCCCGCGTGCAGCGCGGCTTCGCCGATCCGGCCGCGCCGAAGATGCGTTTCATGGGCGAGGACGCGCTGGGCATCGCGGTGGCGATGCGCGACGGCGGCGACATCATCCGCCTGGGCAAGGCCCTGGAGGCCGAGTTCCAGCGGCTGCAGAAGACGTTGCCGGTGGGCATGCAGCTGCGCAAGGTGTCGGACCAGCCGCAGGCGGTGCACGAGGCGGTCGGCGAGTTCGTGCGCGTGCTGGCCGAGGCGGTGGCGATCGTGCTGCTGGTCAGTTTCTTCTCGCTGGGCCTGCGCACCGGCATGGTGGTCGCGGTGAGCATCCCGCTGGTGCTGGCGATGACCTTCACCGTCATGCATGTGTTCGACATCGGCCTGCACAAGATCTCGCTGGGTGCGCTGGTGCTGGCGCTGGGCCTGCTGGTGGACGACGCGATCATCGCGGTGGAGATGATGGCCATCAAGATGGAGCAGGGCTATTCGCGGCTGAAGGCGGCCAGCTTCGCGTGGGAGTCCACCGCGTTCCCGATGCTGACCGGCACGCTGGTGACCGCGGCCGGCTTCCTGCCCATCGCCACCGCGGCGTCGAGCACCGGCGAGTACACGCGCTCGCTGTTCCAGGTGGTGGCGATCGCGCTGTGCGTGTCGTGGGTGGCGGCGGTGCTGTTCATTCCTTGGTTGGGCGACAAGATGCTGCCGGACCTGCACGACGCGCACCTGCGCCCCACGCTGGTGCAGCGCCTGCGGCAGCGGTTCGGCGGCGCGCCCGCGGTGGCCTCGGCAGGGGCGCACGATCCCTACGCCAGCGCGTTCTACCGCCGCCTGCGCGGCTGGGTGGCATTCTGCCTGCGCCACCGCTGGCTGGTGATCGGTACCACCGTCGCCGCGTTCGCGGCGTCGATCGCGCTGTTCCGCTTCGTGCCGCAGCAGTTCTTCCCGGATTCGGTGCGGCCGGAACTCATGGTGGACCTCGAACTGGCCGAGGGCAGTTCGCTGCGCGCCACCGACGCGCAGACCCGGAAGCTCGAGGCGCTGCTGAAGTCGCGCGCCGGCATCGAGAACTACGTGGCCTACGTGGGCACCGGCTCGCCGCGGTTCTACCTGCCGCTGGACCAGCAGCTGCCCGCCGCCAACTTCAGCCAGTTCGTGGTGCTGGCGAAGGATGCGGCGGCACGCGAGGCGATCCGCACGTGGCTGATCGAGGACGTCGCGCCCCGGTTCCCCGAATTGCAGCTGCGCGTCACCCGGCTGGAGAACGGGCCGCCGGTGGGCTACCCGGTGCAGTTCCGCGTGTCCGGCGAGGACATCGGCCGGGTGCAGGCGATCGCCCGCCAGGTGGCCGACAAGGTCCGCGCCGACCCCGGCGTGGCCAACGTCAACCTGGACTGGAGCGAGCCGAGCAAGGTGGTGCGCCTGCGCATCGACCAGGACCGCGCCCGCGCGCTGGGCGTGAGCAGCGCGCAGCTGGCGCACTTCCTGTCGGGGTCGCTGTCCGGCCTGTCGGTGAGCACCTACCGCGAGGACAACGAGCTGGTGGAGATCCTGCTGCGGGGCACGCCCGAAGAGCGCGCACGCCCGGACCTGCTGGGCAGCCTGGCCGTGCCCACGCCCGGCGGCAGCGTGCCGCTGGCGCAGATCGCCACGCTGGAGTACGGCTTCGAGGACGGCATCATCTGGCACCGCAACCGCCTGCCCACCGTCACCGTGCGCGCCGACATCCGCACCGACGCGCTGACCCCGCCGACGGTGGTGGCGCGGATCCTGCCGACGCTCGACGGCATCCGCCGCACGCTGCCGGAAGGCTACCTGCTGGAAACCGGCGGCACGGTGGAGGATTCCGCGCGCGGACAGGATTCCATCAAGGCCGGGATGCCGCTGTTCGTGCTGGTGGTCACGGCGCTGCTGATGCTGCAGTTGCGCAGCTTCCCGCGCACCGCGCTGGTGCTGATGACGGCGCCGCTGGGGATGATTGGCGTGGTGCTCGCGCTGCTGCTGTTCCGCGTGCCGTTCGGGTTCGTGGCGATGCTGGGCACCATTGCGCTGGCCGGCATGGTGATGCGCAACTCGGTCATCCTGGTCGACCAGATCCAGCAGGACATCGACGCCGGCCACGACCGCTGGCACGCGATCATCGACGCCACCGTGCGCCGCTTCCGCCCAATCGTGCTGACCGCACTGGCGGCGATCCTGGCGATGATCCCGCTCTCGCGCAGCGCCTTCTACGGTTCGATGGCGGTGGCGATCATGGGCGGGCTGACCGTGGCCACCCTGCTGACCCTGTTCGTCCTGCCGGCGCTGTACGCGGCCTGGTTCCGCGTGCGGCAGGACGAGGCCACGGGCTGAGACCGGCCCCGGATCCCGTGCCCGCGCCACCGCGTCGAGCGCCGGTGCGGTGGTAAATTAGCGGGAAGGGGGGTGCAGGCCCGCCCGCGCGGGCCTACAGGGGGCTTGTCTGCCAACCGCATCCACCGATCGCCACCGCATGCGCCCGGCGCCGTCCGTGCTGCGCCGGGCCGCCGCCGACCTGCGTGGATGGCTGCTGGGCCTCGTCGTGCTCGCCCTGCTGCCGGTCGCGGTCGCCGCGGCGCCCCGCCACTACACCACGGTCGGCTGGACGATGGCCGAGGGCCTGCCGCATCCGCTGGTGCATGCCGTGGCGCAGGACCGCGACGGGTTCCTGTGGGCCGGCACCTGGGAAGGCGTTGTCCGCTTCAATGGCCGCGGATTCACGCTGTTCGACCGCCAGAACACGCCGGGTGCCGAGTTGGCCGGCGTGTTCAGCATCCTGCCCGAGCCCGATGGCGGCGTGCTGTTCGGCACGGCCCGCGACGGCGTGTTCCGCTATGACCGCGGGCGCTGGACCCGGCTGGGCGGTCCCGAGGCGCGCAAGCTCAGTGTGACCGCGCTCCTGCGCGACCGTCGCGATGGCGGGCTGTGGATCGCGTCCGGCACGCGCCTGCTGCGCATCGACCGTGCCGGCCGCCTGCACGAGGGCGTCCCCGGCCTGCCGGAGGCGGCCATCACCGGGCTCGCCGAGGATCGTAGCGGCGGCCTGCTGGTCAGTACCGAGGCAGGGCCGTACCGCGTAGCGGCGGGGCGCGCGACGCGCTGGGCGTCGGGCTGGGCCGGTACCGCCGCGGTGCGCGCCCTGGTGGATGACGGTGCCGGCGGCTGGCTGCTGGCGGGCGATGACGGCGTCCGCTGGCGGCATGCGGATGGGCGCGTCGAGCACATCGGCGCGGGGCAGCGCGTGGACGCCGTGGTGCGGGATGCGCACGGGGTACTGTGGATGAACCTGTCCACCGGCGGCCTGCAGCGCCGCGACCCCGATGGCCGCCTGTCCTCGATGGCGATCCCCGGTGCCGTCAGCAAGGCGTTGCTGGTGGATCGCGAGGGCCTGGTCTGGGTTGGCAGCACCGACGGGCTGTACCGCGTGGCCGACGGCATCGCCAGTGGGCTGACCCAGCGCGACGGGCTGGGCAGCGACTACGTGCGCGCGGTGCTGCAGGACGACGACGGCACCTACTGGATCGGCCACACCAACGGCCTCGACCGCTGGTCGCAAGGGCACGCGCAGCGCGTGCGGCTGGGCTCGGGGCAGGCTGCGCACGACACCTCGGTGCTGGCGCTGGCCTGGCGCGACGGCATGCTGTGGGCCGGCACCTATGACCTCGGCGTGGTCCGGCTGGACCGTCAGGGGCGCGTGCAGGAGCGCATCCTCTTGGGGGATGGCGCGCAGCCGCTGGTCCGTGCGGTGCTGCCGGAGGCCGATGGCGGCGTCTGGATCGGCGGCAGCCACGGACTGGCGCACTACCGCGCCGGCCGGCTGTCCTACCTGCTCGGGGGCGACGGCCAGCCCGCGGTGACCGTGCAGGCCCTCTACCGCGATGCCGCCGGGACGCTCTGGATCGGCACGGACAACGGCATGGCGACGCTGGATGCCGCCGGCGTGCTGCGGCGCTGGCGGCCCGGCAGTGACGTGCCGGCGCAGTACGTCTTCGATTTCCTACGCGATCCCACAGGCGATCTGTGGATCGCCAGCGATCGCGGGTTGCTGCGCCTGCGGGCCGGCCGTTTCCAAGTGTACGACCATCGCCAGGGCCTGCCGCGGGACAAGCTGTTCCGGATCATCGACGACGGCGCGGGCAATTTCTGGCTGTCCAGCAACATGGGCGTGTTCCGGATCTCGCGCCGTGAACTGGCCGAGGTCGATGCCGGACGCCGCCGGCTGCTGGCAGTGCATGTCGTCGACCAGAGCGATGGCATGCCCGGCAACCAGTGCAACGGCGCCACCATGCCGGCGGGCTGGCGTGGTCGCGATGGCACCCTGCTGTTCCCGACTTCAGCCGGCCTTGCGTTGATCGACCCGGCCACGCCGGGCGGCGGGCGGGTGGCCGGGCCACCCGTGGCGTTCGAGAGCATCGTCGTCGACGGCGTCCAGCAGCCGCTGGATGCACGCCTGCGGTTGCTGCCCGGCGCCAACCGCCTCGCGATCGGCTATGCCGGCATGAGTTTCCGTGCGCAGGGCAAGCTGCGTTATCGCTACCGACTGCACGGCTTCGACCAGGATTGGGTGCAGGCCGGCAGCAGCACCGACGCGGTCTATACGCGCCTGCCGCCCGGCCACTACCGCCTGGAGGTGCAGGCGATGGCGATGCCGCTGGATTGGACCCGGGGCGGGGCCATCGGCACCACGTCGCTGGAGGTCGAGGTGGTGCCGCCGCTGTGGCGGCGACCGTGGGTGCTGGCGCTGGCCGCCGTGCTGCTGGTGGCCACGGTCTTCCTCGTCGGCTGGCTGCGCACCGCCAGCTATCGGCGCCGCCAGCGCCGGCTCAACCAGGTCATCGCGGAGCGCACCGAGGAGCTCAGCCAGAAGAATCGCCAGTTGGAGATCGCCAGCTACCGGCTGGAGCACCAAGCCAGCCATGACGAGCTGACCGGGTTGCCCAATCGCCGTGCCGGTGATCGCCACCTGACCGAGGCGGTGGCGCGGGCCCAAGCCGCGGGTCGGCCGCTGAGCGTCGCCCTGCTGGATATCGACCGGTTCAAGCTGGTCAACGACAAGCACGGGCACGCCGCCGGCGACGCCGTGCTGCAGGCCGTCGGCGGGATGCTGGCCGAGTTCGTGGCCGAGTGGGGGCTGTTCGCGGCGCGCTTCGGTGGCGAGGAATTCCTGCTGTGCCTGGAGGAACTGGCGCTGCCGGTGGCTGCGCGCCGGATGCAGGAATTGCTGCAGCGCGTGCGCGATCGCGAACTGGTGCTGGACGACGGCACCGTGCTGCGTTGCACGTTCAGCGCCGGCGTGGCGGAACTGGCGCCAGGCCAGCCGGCGCACGCCCTGCTGGCGCTGGCCGACGACCGCCTGCTGCGGGCGAAGCAGGACGGTCGCGACCGCATCGTCGCGGACTGAGCCCGCGACGCCGGGGACGCCCGGTCAGAGCACCAGCGGCGGCTGCCCGCCAACGATCACCACATCGGCCGGACGGCGCGCGAACAGGCCCACGCTGACCACGCCCGGGATCTGGTTCAACTCGCGCTCCATTGCCACGGGGTCGACGATGGCCAGGTTGTGCACGTCGAGGATGATGTTGCCGTTGTCGGTGGTGACGCCATCGCGCCACACCGGCTGGCCGCCGGTCATGCGCAGGATCTCGCGGGCCACCAGGCTGCGCGCCATCGGGATCACTTCCACCGGCAGCGGGAACTTGCCCAGCACGTCCACCCGCTTGCTCGGGTCCACGATGCAGACGAAGCGCGCGCTGGCCTCGGCGATGATCTTCTCGCGGGTCAGCGCCGCGCCGCCGCCCTTGATCAGGCACTTGCGCGGGTCGCATTCATCGGCGCCGTCCACGTAGAGCGACAGCGGGCCGGCGGCGTTGAGGTCGATCACCTCGATGCCGTGCGATTTCAGGCGCGCGGTGCTCTGCTCGGAGCTGGACACCGCCCCCTGGATGCGGTCCTTCCACGCCGCCAGCGCGTCGATGAAGTAAGCGACGGTGGAGCCGGTGCCCACCCCGACGATCATGCCGTCCTCGACGTAATCGATGGCTTTCTCGGCGGCGAGTTTCTTGGCGTCGGACATGCGGGAACCTGCGGTGTGTGAGGGGGACAAAGAGGAGGGATACGGGTGCCAGCGGTATCCGCCGGGTCAGCAAAGCAGCGCGCTCATTCCAGCGCGAGCAGCAGCTTCCATTGCGCGGCGGTGACCGGGAACACCGACAGCCGGTTGCCCTTGGCGGTCAGCGGGAAGCCTTCGCCCAGCGCGTCGGCGTGGCGCTTGATCTCTTCCAGCGGAATCACGCGCCGCAGCTTTCGCTCGAAGGCGACGTCGACCAGGAACCAGCGCGGCGCCTCGCGCGTGGCCTTGGGGTCGAAGTAGTCGGAGCCCGCGTCGAACTGGGTGGCGTCCGGGTACGCGGCGCTGGCCACGGTGGTCAGGCCGGCGATGCCCGGCACCTTGCAGTTGGAGTGGTAGAGCATCACGCCGTCGCCCACCTGCATGCCGTCGCGCATGAAGTTGCGCGCCTGGTAGTTGCGCACGCCATTCCACGGCTCGGTGCCGACCCGCGCCAGGTCATCGATGGAGAAGGCGTCCGGTTCGGACTTCATCATCCAGTAGCGCTTGCGCAGGGTCATGCGTCGGCTCCTATCCGGCGTTCGTGGCGATCAGGGTGGCGTCCTCGCAGCAGACGGCGTCCAGGCGCACGTCCCAGGCCTCGCGCGGCAACGCGTCCACGCGCTGCGCGGCGAAGGCCGCGCCCACCAGCCACGGCGGCGCGGGCTGGTGGTGGCGGACGGCGAGGCTGCGATCGTACCAGCCGCCCCCCATGCCCAGCCGGTGGCAGGCGCCGTCGAAGCCGACCAGCGGCATCACCAGCAGCGCCATGTCCTCGGCGCGGAGTGCGCCGTCGGCGGTGACGTCGGGTTCGGGGATGCCGAAGCGGTTGGTGACCAGCGGGTCGCCCGCGCGCCACGGCGCGAAGCGCAGGGTGCCGTCGTCGTGCAGCAGCGGCAGGCAGTAGACCAGCCCGGCCGGCAGCCGCAGCTGGAAGGCGTGCAGGCCGATCTCGCCGTCCATCGCCCAGTAGCCGGCCACGTAGCCGGTGGCGGGCAGGAACGGCAGGGCCAGCAGGCGACCGGCCAGCGCTTCGGCGCCCGCGATGCGCGCGGCAGCGGGCAGGGCGCGGCGGCGGGCGCGGAGGGTCTTGCGCAACGCGGCGCGGTCGGGGGGCGGACTCACGCGGGGACGGGCCGGGCTGCGGGGAAGGAATGTCTCCGCCGTGGCGATGCGTGCGGAACGACCTTGAACCCGGGGTTCAAGTGGGAACGCGTGGCGGCCATCGGGCTTTCCGCTCGGGGCGGACCTGCACTCCCGGCTGCCATTACGTCCCCGCGGTCGTTGTTAAGGGACAAGGCGAATGTTTCGCACGCCGTCGCTCACGGCAGAGGACGGCGACAGTATAGCCGCTCACCGCCGACGCAACGCCGCATTGAGAAGCCCTCGACGGCGAGGTTCAGCTTTGCGCCAGCAGCGCGTCCAGCTTGCGGTTGGCCTCGTCGATCAGCGCCAGCGCGGCGCGACCGGGCGCGGCCGGCTTGGTGGACTGCTGCTGCAGTTCATGGGCGAGGTTGAGCGCGGTCAGCACGGCCAGGCGGTCCGGCGCGACCATCTTGTTGCCGCCGCGCAGTTCGCGCATGCGCGCGTCCAGCATGCGCGCGGCCGACGCCAGCCCGGCGCGCTCGTCGTCGCTGACGCCGACGGTGTATTCGCGGTCGAGGATACGGACGGTGACCGGTTCGCTCATGTGTGCTGCTCCAGCGATTTCAGCCGCCCGATCATCGCCTCGACGCGGCTGCGCGCCTGTTCCTGCTTCGACAGCAGCTGGGCGCGCTCGCCCGCCATCTGCTCGACCTGCTGGCGCAGCACCCGGTTTTCCTCCTGCAGGCGCTGCATGCGGGCGCCGAGCAGGTCGATCCGCGCCAGCAGCTTGTGCAGTTCGCCTTGCAGGTCGCGTTCGTCCATCCGCGCACCTTAGGCAGGCGGGGTGGCGGGGTCAAGCCGCGCGCGGGCGCGTGCCTGCGCCTCCAGCAGGAACTGCAGGCAGGCCTCGGCCGGGAGCGGACGCGAGATCCAGTAGCCCTGCGCCACGTCGCAGGCGCTTTGTTCGAGGAAAGACAGCTGCCCGGCGGTCTCCACGCCCTCCGCCACCACCTGCAGGCCCAGGGTGCGGGCCATCGCGATGATGGTGGTGGTGATGGTGGCGTCCTCGTGGTCGTCGGGCGAGGCGAGGCCGTCGATGAACGCCTTGTCGATCTTCAGGGTATTGATCGGCAGGCGGTGCAGGTAGGACAGCGAGGAATAGCCGGTGCCGAAGTCGTCGACGGCGATGGACACGCCCAGCGTGCGGAACGTGCGCAGGCGCTCGCTGGCGACCTCGGCGTTGGCCATCAGGACGCTTTCGGTCAACTCCAGTTCCAGCGCCGATGCCGGCAGGCCGCTGTCGCGCAGCGCGGCGTTGACCGCGCCCGGCAGGTCGCTGCGCAGCAGCTGCAGCGCGGAGACGTTCACCGATACCTTGACCCGGGGATCCACCCCGGCGCGTTGCCAGCTCGCCAGCGTGCGGCAGGCCTCCTGCAGCACCCACTCGCCGATCTCGACGATCACGCCGCTTTCCTCGGCCAGCGGGATGAATTCGTCAGGCCCGATGTTGCCGTGCTCCGGGCTGGTCCAGCGCAGCAGCGCCTCGACGGCGCCGCAGCGGCCGTCCGCCAGCACCCGCTCCGGCTGGTAGACCAGCGAGAGCTCGCCGCGCCCGGCGGCCTTGCGCAGCGCCACGATCAGGTTGGCGCGGCGGCGGATGTCGACATCCATCGCATCCGCGTAGCGCAGGAAGGCGCGCTTGCCGCCGCCCTTGGCCTGGTACATCGCGGTGTCCGCATGCTTCAGAAGCTCGGTGGGGACCTGTGCGTGGTCGGGGAACACGCTGATGCCGATCGACGGCGAAATGGTGAATTCGTAGCGGTCGTCCAGCCGCAGCGGCGCGTCGAAGGCGGTGATGATGCGGGTCGCGCACTGGTCCGCCTCCGCGGGGTCGGTGATGTCCGCCAGCACCACCGCGAACTCGTCGCCGCTGATGCGGGCGACCGTGCGGTCCTGGCCGGCCACCTCCTGCAGCCGCTGTGCCGCGGCCCGCAGCACGCGGTCGCCGGTGGCGTGGCCCAGGGAGTCGTTGACGTTCTTGAAGTTGTCGAGGTCGAGGAACAGCAGGGCCAGCCGGGTGCCGCGCCGGCGCGCCTCGACGATGGCGCGCGACAGCCGTTCGGACAGCAGGGTGCGGTTGGGCAGGTTGGTGAGCGGATCGTAGTTGGCCAGGTAGCGCAGCTCCTGCTCGATCCGGCGCCGCTCGGTGATGTCGCTGGTGACCAGCACGTACAGCCGGTTGCGGGTGCCGGTCTCGCGGATCTGGTTGCATTGCATCGCGCACAGGAAGTCGCTGCCGTCCTTGCGCCGCTGCCACATCTCCCCGCTCCAGGCCTCTTGCGCCTGGATGGCCCGGCGCGCCTGCTGGTAGAACGCGTCCTCGTGGCGGTCGCCGTTGAGCACACTGGTCTCGCGGCCGATGACTTCGTCCTCGGAATAGCCGGTCATGCGGCTGAAGGCCGGATTGACCGCGACGAAGCGGAACGCGTCGTCCATCACCGCGACCGACTCGGCCATGTTGCGCATGACCTCGGCGGCGATCTGGTTCTGGCTCTCCAGCTCGCGCAGCGAGTCGATGTTGCGCGCCGTGCCGGCGATGCGCGCCACCCGGCCGTCGGCATCGTGGCCGATGGTGCGGCCGCGCACGCGCATCCATTGCCATTGCCCATCCTCGCCGCGCATCCGGTGCTCGGACACGAACAACTGCGATTCGCCGCGCAGGTAGGCGCGCAGCCGGTCGAGCACGCGCGGGAGGTCGTCCTCGTGGATCTGCGGATGCTCGCCGATGTCGGCATGCACGGTGAGGCGGTCGTCCTGGTCGGGGGTGACGCGGATCACCTCCAGCGCCCGCTTCTGCAGGTCGTAGCGCCAGAACAGCTCGCTGGAGGCCCACAGCGACAGGCGCAACTGTTGTTCGCGCTCCTGCTGTGCCTGCAGGTGCGCGCGCTGCTCGCGCTCACGCCGGCGGTGGCTGGCGATCGCCAGCCAGGCCAGCAGCAGGACCAGCAGCGACAGCAGCAGCACCAGCGAGCCGGTAGGGGTCAATCCCTCATCCGCGGCAAGGGCAGCAGAGGGCCACAGCAGCACGCTGCCGGCCAGCCGTGTCCTCCCCATCGCGTCCCGAAACCCCATCGGCGCAGTGTAGGCACGGCCACTGGGCCGCAACAAGCGCCGCCCGGCGATTGCTAGACTGGCCACCCCCCTGCGCGAGAGTCCCGCGTGAGCGAAACCGAGTTGCCCTCCTGGACCGACGTGGGTGCCGCGTCCGAGCGGCTGGCGCTGGCCAGCAGTCCCGCCGAGCTGCATGGTGCGTTGTGTGGTTGGTTGGCAGCGGGTGGCGCCGACACCGCGGCTTGGCCGGCGCTGGTGATGGCCGATCCCGGCTTGCCGGCGCCGCAGCCGGATGACGCGCTGGACCGCCTGCGCGTGGCCAGCGCGGCCCAGCTGGGCGATCCGGATTTCGGCTTCCAGCTGCTGCTGCCGGAAGGCGAGAAGACGGTGGTCCGCGCCGCCGCGCTGTTTGCGTGGTGCCGCGCGTTCCTCGGCGGGTTCGGCCTCGCGGTGGACGGCAAGCCGCTGTCCGAGGAGGGGCAGGAGGCCTTGCGCGACCTGGCCAACCTGGGCGCCGCGCAGGTGGACGAGAACGACGACGGCAGCGACGAGGACGCGCTGGTCGAGATCGAGGAGTACCTGCGCATGGCGGTGCTCCTGCTGCATGCCGATTGCGCGCTGGGGTCGCAGCACCGCCAGCGCCTGCACTGATCCCGATGCGGCCGGTCACCGCCCACTGGCGCCAGGCCCTGGCCCGCCGTCGCAAGGCGCTGATGCAGGCTGCCGGCGACGGCGCGATCCTGGTGCTGCCGGCGGCACCGGAGCGCATCCGCAGCCGCGACACCCACTACCCGTACCGGCAGGATTCCGATTTCTGGTACCTGACCGGCTGCGACGAGCCCGAGGCGGTGCTGGTGCTGGTGCCGGGCCGTCGCCACGGCGAGTCCATCCTGTTCTGCCGCGAGCGCGACCCGGAGCGCGAAGGCTGGGACGGCCCGCGACTGGGCCCCGAGGGCGCGGTGGACGCGTTGGGCCTGGACGATGCGTACCCCATCACCGACATCGACGACATCCTGCCCGGCCTGCTGGAAGGCCGACGCCGCGTGCATTACCACCTCGGCCGCGATCCCGACTTCGACCTCAAGCTGATCGGCTGGTTGAACCGGGTGCGGGCGCAGGTACGGCAGGGTGCGCAGCCGCCGCAGGAGTTCCTGGAACTGGGCCACCTGCTGGACGAGATGCGCCTGTTCAAGTCGGCCGACGAGATCGCGCTGATGCAGAAGGCCGCCGACATCAGCGTGGAGGCGCACCGCGCGGCGATGCGCGCGGCCCGGCCCGGCATCCACGAATACGAACTGCAGGCCGAGGTGGAGCGGGTGTTCCGCCGCCACGGTGCCGAGCCCGCCTATGCCAGCATCGTCGGCGCCGGCGCCAACGCCTGCATCCTGCATTACCGCGCCAACGCCGCGAAGGCGCGCGCCGGCGAGCTGGTGCTGATCGACGCCGGTGCCGAACACCGCGGCTATGCCAGCGACATCACCCGCACCTTCCCGGTCGGCGGCCGCTTCAGCCGCGAACAGCGGGCGCTGCATGACCTGGTCTGTCGCGCGCAGGCCGCGGCGCTGGCGCAGGCGCGGCCCGGCGTGCCATACGAGGCCGGCCATGAGGCCGCGGTGCGCACGCTGTCCGACGGCCTGCTCTCGCTCGGCCTGTTGCAGGGATCACTGGAGGCGGTGGTGGCCAATGGCGACTACAAGCGCTTCTACCGCCACAAGACCGGGCACTGGCTGGGGCTGGACGTGCACGACGTCGGCGAATACCGCATCGACGGCGCCTCGCGCCTGCTCGAGCCGGGCATGGTGTTCACGATCGAGCCCGGCCTCTACATTCCCGCCGACGATGCCGCGGTGCCGGCGAAGTGGCGCGGCATCGGCATCCGCATCGAGGACGACGTGCTGGTCACCCGCGACGGCCACCGGGTGCTGACCGGCGCGCTGGAGCGCAGCGCGGACGAGGTCGAGGCGCTGATGGCCGGTTGATGGCGGCCCCGGCGCCAAGCGCCGGGGTGGATGGCATCACCCCGCGAAGGCTTCGCGGGTCAGGTTGATCGGGGCGTCGTCCGTGCACACGACATCGTCCTCGATGCGGATGCCGCCGTAGGGCTTGAACGCGTCCACGCGGTCCCAATCCACCGCATCGCCCTGGCCCTTCGCCTTCAGCTCGTCCAGCAGCATGTCGATGAAGTAGATCCCCGGCTCGATGGTCACCACCATGCCGGGCGCCAGCGTGCGCGTCAGGCGCAGGTAGGGGTGGCCATCGGGCTTGGCGATCGTGCCCCCGGCATCGGAGGCGGCCAAACCGGCCACGTCGTGCACCTGCAGGCCGATGCCGTGGCCGATGCCGTGCGGGAAGAACGCGCTGGAGACGCCACGGGCCAGTGCGTCTTCCGGCGACACCTTGAGGATGCCGAAGTCGCGCAGCACGCCGGCCAGCAGCCGGTGCGCCTGCAGGTGGATGTGCGCGTAGTCGGTGCCGGCGCGCACCATGTCGCACAGCTCCAGCTGCGCGGCGTCGACGGCGCGGATCATCGCCGCGAACTCGTCGTCGGCCGCCGAGTAGGTGCGGGTGATGTCGCTGGCGTAGCCGCCGAAGCTGGCGCCGGCATCGATCAGGAAGCTGCGCACCGGTGCAGGCGGCAGGCGGTCGCGGTGGGTGTAGTGCAGCACCGCGGCGTGTTCGTTGAGCGCGACGATGTTCCCGTAGGGCAGGTCGTTCGCGTCTTGGCCCGCGGCCTGGCAGTACGCCAGGTGGATGCCGAACTCGCTGGCGCCGGCGCGGAACGCACGCTCCGCCGCGCGGTGGGCGCGCACGCCGATGCGGCTGGCCTCCCGCATCATCGCGATTTCATACGGCGTCTTGAACGCGCGGTGGTACTCGAGGTACTGCACCATCGGTTCCGGGTTGTTCGGCACGTAGCTGCCCAGCGCGCTCTGCGGCTCGCCGACGATGGCGCAGCGGAACACCGGCGGCAGCAGGCGGATCGCCGCGTCGGCCGTGCGGATGACCTCGATGTCGAAGTGTCCGGCCCAGTAGCCCGCGGGTGCGGCCGGCACCACGTGCCAGTAGTCGTGGGGCTGCAGGAAGATCAGCTTCGGCCGCGCGCCCGGGGTGATGACCAGCCAGCTGCCCGGCGCCTGCGTCAGCGGCAGCCAGGCCTTGAACTGCGGGTTGACCGCGTACGGATAGTCGCGGTCGTCGAAGGCCTGGTAGTGCAGGGTGCCGCTGGGGATCACCAGGTGGTCGTGGCCGCTGCGACGCAGCGCTTCGGCGGCGCGGGCCTGCAGGGTCTCGAGGTGCTGCGGGTAGAGGGACGACAGGTGCGAAGGCGACATGGCGATGGCGCTGTTCCGGGGGAGGCCCCGATTGTCGCGCATCCGCCGCGAGGGCGCAGGTCCTGGCCGGGGTCAGGACTCGGGTTGCGCGGCCCAGGCCCGCAGGCGCTGGGTGGCATCCGGCGACAGCCCCAGGAAGCGTAGGCCGATCCAGGATTGTCCGGTCGCGCCGGCCCGGTCCTGCCACAGGACGTGCGCCCCCACTTCCAGCGGCTGCCCCGCTCCGATGGCGTCCGGCAGGTTGAACCGGAACTGGAACAGGGCGTCGTCCGGCAGCGGGCGGTGGGCGATCAGCAGCATGCCGCCCACCGACAGGTTGCCCAGGTGCCCCACGGACTCTTCGAGGATGGTATCCACCACGTCCACCCGGCCGGGAACGGCACGGCGTGGCTGGCGGCGGCGCGGATCATCGGCCATGGCCGGGCTCCTTCTCCTGCGCGGCTTCACCCGGGGCGATCCGCTGCAGGCTGCTGAGGGTGGCATCCCAGGCGCTGGTTGCCGGCGCCGCGTGGGCATCCAGCACGCGCAGCCGGCCGGCGGCCAGCTTGCGTGCCAGCCCGTCCAGGTCGTCGTTGCCGACGCGCAGGCCGCGCCGGTTCACCAGCAGGGCCTGCTCGGTGTGTTCGCTGATCCAGGCCAGGCGGCGCCGCTGCGGACCGTCCTGCCCCTCTTCTTCGATGTCGACCCACACCGGCAGCGTGAGTGCACGCAGGTGCTGGTAGGCGGCGTCCTCCGCGGGCGTCCGCGGTGCGGCCGGGGGGGGCGACGGCGTGCCGCCGGTGTCGGCGCCCAGCCGCGCGCGGGCGCGCAGCTGGACCAGCAGCTCCGTCCGCGATGCCTGGTCATCGTCCGAGCCCTGGCCGTTGGCCAGCTGGGCGGCGAGCGCGCCTGCATCCTCGGCGTGGTAGCCCACCTGCTCCAGGGCCGTGCGAATCTGCTCGAGGAACCCGATGTCGGTGGGCTGCGGGGCGTCACCGGCTGCCACGGCGACGATGCGCGCGGTGACCTCCAGCAGCTGCCGCCAGGCGTCGGACTCCTCGCCGTTGCGCAGGTGGGTCAGCGACAGCACGTCCACCCAGGCCTGCTCCATCAGGGTGGCGTGGAAACGCGGCAGGACGTGGCCGTCCAGCAGCCGGGCGATTTCCTCGGTCGCGCGCCGGCGCGCCAGTTCAAGGCGGTCGCGGCCGCGCGCGGCCTCGATCTGCCGCCGCTCCGCCATCTCCGCCTTGCGGTCCAGCGCCTGCAGGCCCGACTGCAGGGTCTGGTTGGCCTCGGCGAACGTGTCCACCGCGCCCGTGCTGTCCTGCTGGACGTGCGAGGCGGCGCGCTGCAGCAATCCCAGCCATTGGGCGTCGAGGTCGTCCTCGGCCAGCCACTGGGCGCCGGCCAGCGAGATGGCGTCCAGCATCTGGCGGGCGGGGTGGGCGGCATCGGTGAAGAAGTCCTGGTCGCGCAGCGCCAGCTGCGCCAGCGGCAGGCGCAGGCGTTCCAGCATCGCCTCGCCCGGACTGGACTTGCGCAGCTCGCGCTGCAGCTGCGCCAGGAACAGCGCCAGCAGGTCGAAGCTGTCGCTGTCCGTTTCCGACAGCGCCACGCCGTGGCCATGGGCCTGGCGGGCCTGCGCCAGCAGGATCTGGCGCAGGTCCGCCAGCGTGTCGGCCTTGCCGGTGCTGCCGCGCATCCGTTCCAGGGTGGCCAGCACTTCGTCGTGCGGCAGTGCTTCAAGCACGCGTTCGTCGCGACCGCCGGGGCGCAACTTGGCCAGCAGCGAGCGGCGCTGGTGCAGCAGGGCCTGGAGCGCGGCAAAGCCCGGGCTGGCCGGGCCCGCGTGTCCTTCGCCGATGTCGTGTGGGCGGACATCGCTTGCGCCGTGTCCGCCGCCGCTCGCGCCCCCCCCGGCCTCGACGGCCGCAAGGTCGTGGCCGGGCGTTGTACTCGCCCGTACCCGCATCGGCACGAAGCTGAGGTAGGGCAGGATGCCGTCGTCGATGAGCCGGTTGTTGAACGCGTCCACCAGCGCGGGATAGACGTCGACCAAGGTGCGTTCGAACTGCTGGAACAGCTGCATGCGCGCATAGCGCGACAGCCGCAGCTGGTCGGCGGCGTCCGCCAGCGCGTGGCACAGCGCCTGCGGCCCCAGCGGCAGGGTATCGCCCGCGAAGGCGGGTGCGCCGGCCAGCACGCCGAAGCGCTGCCCCAGCAGCTGCAGGCCCAGGCTGTTGCGCGCCTCGATGCGGCTGGCCATGTTGCCCAGCACGAACTCGTCGCTGAGCGTGTCCTCTTCCAGCAGGCTCAGCGTCAGCACCGGTGGCGTATCGGGCGCTTCGGCATCGCGCCGTGCGGCCTGCAGGCCGGCCAGTCCCGATTCGACCCAGCCGAGGAAGCTCCGGATGAACGCCTGCACGCCGCCGCCCAGGCTGCGCATCGAAGCGAGCCGGGCTTCCTCCAGCTTGGGATCGCTGGCGGGCGGGGTGCGCGCCAGCGACAGTTCGGTTTCCTGCAGCACCGCCGGTAGCTCCTGCTCCAGCACCGAGCGCAGGTCCGCCAGCAGGTGTTGCAGCGCCTGGCGCGTGCGGCGGGGCAGGCGGGCGTCGGCCAGCGTGGCGGGTGGTGCGTGGTGGGTCGGTGCGGACGAGGACACGGCGCGTGGGCGCCCCCCTGGCGCATTGGCGATTCCCCCATGGTATGCGGCAACGGGGGGCGCCTCAATCCACGCGGTCTAGTCGAGGAACAGGCCAATCACGTCGTTGGCGAACCGCCGGCCCAGTTCGGTCGGCCGCAGCCAGGCCGGGTCGGGCTCCAGCCAGCCGCGCTCGCGGGCGTCGGCCAGCCGGTCGGCGATGGCGGCCAGCGGCAGGCCGGTGCGCGCCTCGAACAGCGCCGCCGGCACGCCCTCGTTCAGGCGCAGCGCATTGAGCATGAAGTCGAACGGCAGCCGCTGCGGGCTCAGCACCTCGTCGCCGCCGATCGCCGCGGCGGTGCCGGCCTTGGCGAGGTACTCGGTGGGATGCTTCACCTTCCAGCGGCGCAGCACCTGCTGGTCGGCCCCCAAGGTGAGCTTGCCGTGCGCGCCCGCGCCGATGCCGAGGTAGTCGCCGAAGCGCCAGTAGTTGAGGTTGTGCGCGCACTGCTGCCCCGGGCGGGCGTAGGCGCTGATCTCGTACTGGGCGAAGCCGGCCCCGGCCAGCCGGGCCTGGCAGGCTTCCTGCATGTCCCAAGCGCCGTCCTCGTCGGGCAGGCCCTGCGGTGGCCGCGCCGCGAACACGGTGTTCGGCTCCAGCGTGAGCTGGTAGTGGCTGAGGTGGGTCGGCGCCAGCGCCAGCGCGCGTTCCACGTCCTCCAGCGCCATCGCCAGCGCCTGGCCCGGCAACGCATACATCAGGTCGATGTTGAGGTTGTCGAGGCCGGCGTCCTGCGCCGCCTTCACCGCGCGCTCGGCGTCGCCGCTGGAATGGATGCGGCCCAGCCGCTGCAGGCAGCCGTCGTCGAAGCTCTGCACGCCGAAGCTGAGCCGGTTCACGCCCGCCGCGCGGTAGCCGGCGAACGGGCCGTGTTCGACCGTGCCGGGATTCGTCTCGAGGGTGATTTCGACGTCGGGGGCGAAGCGCAGCCGCGCGCTGGCCTGCTGCAGGAAGCGGTCGATCGCCTCCGGCGGGAACAGCGAAGGCGTGCCGCCGCCGAAGAACACGCTGTGGACCACGCGCCCCCAGGCCAGCGGCAGGTCGGCATCGAGGTCGGCGACCAGCGCATCGACGTAGGCGTCGAACGGCAGCGCGCCCTTGCCGGCGTGCGAATTGAAGTCGCAGTAGGGGCATTTGCGCACGCACCAGGGCAGGTGCACGTACAGCGAGAGAGGGGGCGTGGTCAGCATGGTTCGTGACGTAGGAGCGGCTCCCGCCGCGACCGGTGGGCCGGCATGCGGCCGGCGCGTGGCTACCCCAGCAATTCCCGCAGCCGGGCCAGCGCGCGGCCGCGGTGGCTGTCGCGGTTCTTGACGGCGGCGGGCAGTTCGGCGGCGCTGCAGCCGTGCGCCGGCGAGAAGAACACCGGGTCGTAGCCGAACCCGCGATCGCCGCGCCGCGCCGCCAGGATGCGGCCGGCCCATTCGCCTTGGGCGACCAGCGGCATCGGGTCGTCGGCGTGGCGCACCAGCGCCAGCACGCAGACGAAGCGCGCGGTGCGGACATCGTCGGGCACGCCGTCGAGCGCCTGCAGCAGCTTGTCGATGTTCGCCTCGCTGTCGCCGTGGCGGCCGGCATAGCGTGCCGAGTACAGGCCCGGCGCGCCGTCCAACGCGTCCACGCACAGGCCGGAGTCGTCGCCAAGGGCGGGCAGGCCGGTGGCGCGCGCGGCATGGCGTGCCTTGAGGATGGCGTTCTCCACGAACGACAGCCCGGTTTCGTCGGCGTCGCCGATGCCGAACTCGGACTGCGCGTGCAGCACGCAGCTGTCGGCGAGCAGGTCGCGCAGCTCGGCCAGCTTGCCGGCGTTGCCGCTGGCCAGGACCAGCTTCATCGGGCGGCCGCGCTCACGGCTGCCCCAGCGCCGCCTGCTGCGCGGCGAACAACTCGGCGCAGCCCTTCCCGGCCAGTGCCAGCAGGGCGTCCAGTTCGTCGCGGCGGAACGCATGGCCCTCGGCGGTGCCCTGCAACTCGATGAAACCGCCGCCGTCGTTCATCACCACGTTCATGTCGGTGTCGCAGCCGCTGTCCTCGGCATAGTCGAGGTCGAGCACCGGCACGCCCTGGTAGATGCCCACGGACACCGCGGCCACCGCGCCGACGATCGGCGTGCGGCCGTTCGCCGGCAGCTTCAGTTCGCGCCGCGCCACCAGGCCCTGCACGGCATCGACCAGCGCGACGTAGGCGCCGGTGATGGCGGCGGTGCGGGTGCCGCCGTCGGCCTGCAGCACGTCGCAGTCCAGGGTGATGGTGCGCTCGCCCAGCAGCGCGCGGTCCACGCAGGCGCGCAGGCTGCGGCCGATCAGGCGCTGGATCTCCAGCGTGCGGCCGCCCTGCTTGCCGCGGGCGGCCTCGCGGTCGCTGCGGGTGTGGGTGGCGCGCGGCAGCATGCCGTACTCGGCGGTGACCCAGCCCTCGCCCTTGCCGCGCAGGAACCCGGGCACCTTGTTCTCCACGCTGGCCGTGCACAGCACGCGGGTGTCGCCGAAGCTGACCAGCACCGAGCCCTCGGCGTGGCGGGTGAAGCCGCGTTCGATGGAGACGGCACGCAGCTGGTCCGCGGCGCGGCCGCTGGGACGGGAGAAGGACATGCGGTGGAAGCCGGAAAACGACGGGGTGCTAGATTACCATCCGCATCCCGACGGCCCTGGATACCGCATGATCCGCAGCATGACCGCCTTCGCCGCCGGCGAGCGCGCCACCGAATGGGGCGTGCTGTCCGCCGAGCTGCGTGCGGTGAACCACCGTTTCCTCGAGCTGGGCCTGCGCCTGCCGGACGAACTGCGTGCGTTCGAAGCGCCGCTGCGCGAGCGCGTCGCCGCGCGGGTGTCGCGCGGCAAGCTCGACCTGGTGCTGCGCCTGCGCGCGCCGGAAACCGCTGCCGGCCTGCACCTCAATGACGGGCTGGTCGCGGAGCTGGCGCGGCTCAACCTCGACCTCACTTCGAAGTTCCCGGGCCTGCGCACCAGCCTGACCGAGTTGCTGCAATACCCCGGCGTGTTGCGCGGACGCGATGCGGATGCCGAGGCGATGCAGCGCGAGGCGCTGGCCCTGCTGGACGCGGTGCTGGACGACTTCACCGCCGCGCGCGAACGCGAGGGCGGCAAGCTGGCGGCGGTGATCGCCGAGCGCGCCGACGCCATCGCCAGGATCGCCGCCGAGGTGCGCACGCTGGTGCCGCTGATCCGCGCCGGCCAGCGCCAGAAGCTGGAGGCGCGCCTGGCCGACCTCGCGCAGCCGGCCGATCCCGGCCGCATGGAGCAGGAGCTGGTGCTCTGGCTGCAGAAGCTCGACGTGGACGAGGAGCTGGACCGCCTGGACAGCCACCTGGTCGAGCTGCGCCGCATCCTCAAGGGCGGCAAGGAGCCGGTCGGCCGCCGCCTGGACTTCCTGCTCCAGGAGTTCAACCGCGAGGCCAACACGCTGGGCAGCAAGTCGGTGGACGCCCGCACCAGCAATGCCGCGGTCGAGCTGAAGGTGCTGATCGACCAGATCCGCGAACAGATCCAGAACATCGAGTAGCCCATGCGCGGAACCCTCTACATCGTCGCCGCGCCCTCGGGTGCCGGCAAATCCAGCATCGTCAACGCGGTGCTGGCCCGCGATCCCAACATCCGCCTGTCGATCTCGTTCACGTCGCGCGCGCCGCGCCCGGGCGAGCGCCATGCCGAGCACTACAACTTCGTCAGCGCGGACGAGTTCAAGGGCATGATCCGCGCCGGCGATTTTTTCGAGTACGCCGAGGTGCATGGCGATTGGAAGGGAACCGCCCGCCAGTCGGTGGAGCCGCAGTTGGCCGCCGGCCATGACGTGCTGCTGGAGATCGACTGGCAGGGCGCCCGCCAGGTCCGCGCCAAGGTCCCGGACGCGGTCAGCGTGTTCATCCTGCCGCCCTCGCGGGCCGCGCTGGAGGAGCGCATGCGCAAGCGCGGGCAGGACAGCGAGGCGGTCATCCAGCGCCGGCTGGCCGCCGCGCGCGACGAAATGAGTCACTACGGCGAGTTCGACTACGTGATCGTCAACGAGGTGTTCGAGACGGCGGTGGTCGAGATGTGCAGCATCTTCACCGCCAGCCGGCTGCGCAAGGACGCCCAGGTGGCGCGGCACGCCCGGCTGATCACCTCCCTGCTGGTCGATGCCTAGCCGCGACGCCCGTGCGCGAGAGGCCGCCGTGGCGTTTGCGGGGCAGGCCGGGCTCTAAGTTTTTGATTTAAAAGGCGTGGCCTTGCGAAGGGTCGCGCCGCCGGCTAGACTTACCGCCCCCTAGATCGCTTGCGCGGCCCGCTGGCCGCAGGACACACATGGCCCGGATTACCGTCGAAGACTGCCTGCAGGTGGTCGACAACCGCTTCGAACTCGTGATGATGGCGGCCAAGCGTGCGCGCCAGCTGGCCGGCGGCGTCGAGCCCAAGCTGGACAACAGCGAAGCCAACGACAAGCCCACCGTGCTGGCGCTGCGCGAGATCGCGGCCCGCACCATCGACACCGACTTCATCGACGCGGTGGAAAAGGCCGAGCGCGAGCGCAAGGAGCGCGAGGCGCTGGAGTGGGCCGCCGCCGAGGTGGTGGCCGGCGACGACGACATGAAGGGCGACGACTGATCGCGCGTTGCGCCATCGCCCACGAAGCGGCCCTGCGGGGCCGCTTCTGCGTTGTGGGTCACCGTTTGCGGGCATGGCGCGGCAAGGTTAGGCTCGACGCATGACGCCCGGCGATCCCGCGCTAGTCCTGCCCGACACCGCGCCCGACGCGGCGGCGGTGCCGGACTACGTGCAGGCGCTGGAGCGGGCCGCCTACTACCTCGACGATGCCCAGCGCGCCCAGCTGCGCCGTGCCTGGGCGGTGGGCGCCGCGGCGCATGCCGGGCAGACCCGCAAGTCGGGCGAGCCCTACATCACCCATCCGGTCGCGGTGGCGCAGGTGCTGGCCGAGCTGGGGCTGGACGTGGAGACGCTGGTCGCGGCGATCCTGCACGACACCATCGAGGACACGCCGCTTGGCCGGGACGACGTCGCCGCGCAGTTCGGCGAGACCGTGGCCGAGCTGGTCGACGGCGTCACCAAGCTGGAAAAGGTGCGCTTCGCCGACCGCCAGGAAGCCGCCGCGGAGAGCTTCCGCAAGATGCTGCTGGCGATGTCGCGCGACCTGCGCGTCATCCTGATCAAGCTGGCCGACCGCCTGCACAACATGCGCACCCTGGGCGCGCAGTCGGCGGAAGCGCGTCGGCGCATCGCCATCGAGACGCTGGACATCTACGCGCCGATCGCCCAGCGCCTGGACATGAACCTGGTCAAGGCGGAGCTGCAGGACCTGGGGTTCAAGGCGTTGCATCCGTGGCGGCACGCGGTGATCGCCAAGCGCATCCGCAGCCAGCCGCTGGTGCGGCGCGAGGCGCTGGGGCAGATCGAGGCGCGGCTGGCGCAGCGGCTGGCGCTGGAGAAGCTCGAGCACCGGCTGGTCGGACGGGTGAAGACGCCGTGGAGCGTTTACACCAAGATGCGCGCGGAGAGCCGCAGCTTCGACCAGGTGATGGACGTGTTCGGCTTCCGCGTGGTGGTGGACACCGTGCCCGATTGCTACCACGCGCTGGGCGTGGTGCACGCCGTCTACAAGCCGCTGGACGGCCGCTTCCGCGACTTCATCGCCATCCCCAAGGCCAATGGCTACCAGTCGCTGCACACGGTGCTGTTTGGGCCCTACGGCTCGCCCATCGAGGTGCAGATCCGCACCCGCGAGATGGACCTGATCGCCGAGCGCGGCGTGGCCGCGCACTGGGCGTACAAGATCGGCGCGGAAGGCGGCGGCAACAGCGCGCAGAGCCGGGCGGCGGCGTGGATCGCCAACCTGGTGGAAACCCAGCGCAGCACCGGCTCGTCGCTGGAGTTCCTGGAGAACGTCAAGGTCGACCTGTTCCCGGACGAGGTCTACCTGTTCACGCCGAAGGGCGACATCCTCGCGCTGCCGCGCAATTCCACCGCGCTGGACTTCGCTTACGCGGTGCACACCGACGTCGGCAACCACGCCGTCACCGCGCGGGTGGACAAGCGCCTGGCGCCGCTGCGCACCAAGCTGGCCAGCGGCCAGTCGGTGGAGATCATCACCGCCAAGTCGGCGGTGCCGACCACGCAGTGGCTGGAGTTCGTGGCCACCAGCAAGGCGCGCACCGCGATCCGCCAGCAACTCAAGCAGCTGGAGCACGAGGACGCCGTGCAGCTGGGGCACTACATGCTCGACCGCGCGCTGGGCGCGCAGGGCACCGCGCTGGACCGCATCCCGATGGGCCGCCTCGATGCCTACCTCGCCGACAACCGCTACTCGCGGCTGGAGGCGATGCTGGCCGACATCGCGCTGGGCAACCGCATGCCCTCGCAGGTGGCGCTGGCGCTGGCGCACGGCGCGGCGGCCGCGGGCGCGGCATCGGACGCCGCGCCGCAGGAGCGCATCCTGATCACCGGCCACGAGCGCGGCGTGATCAGCTTCGCGCAGTGCTGCCTGCCGATCCCGCGCGACGAGATCATGGGCTACCACAGCGCCGGCAAGGGCATCGTGGTGCATCGGATGGAATGCCCGAATGTCGCCGAATACCGCAAGTCGCCGGAGCGCTGGGTGGCGATCGGTTGGGACCGCGAAGTCTCCGGCCACTTCAGCTCCGCGATCCGCATCGAGGTGGAGAACCGGCCGGGCGTGCTGGCGCAGGTCGCGGCCGCCATCGCCAACGCGGATTCCAACATCGATCGCGTGGAATACCTCGAGCGCGACAGCAACATCGCGGTGCTGCGCTTCGGCATCGACGTGGCGGACGCGCGCCACCTGGCCGAGGTCATCCGCGGCGTGCGCCGGCTGCAGGTGGTGCAGGACGTGCAGCGCTGCTGACCCGGCGGGCGCTTGCGGGACGCGCGATACAATCGCGGCCTGCCGTCCACCCGACTCCGGAGCCGCCATGTCCCGCACCCCAATCCATACCGACGCCGCGCCCGCCGCCATCGGCCCGTACTCGCAGGCGATCCGCGCCGGCGACACCGTGTACCTGTCGGGACAGACGCCGCTGGTGCCGGCCACCGGCCAGATGGCCGAAGGCGACATCGAGGCGCAGGCGCGGCAGGCATTCGACAACCTGAAGGCGGTCTGCGAAGCCGCCGGCGGCTCGTTCGACCACGTCGTCCGCCTGGGCCTGTACCTGACCGACCTGTCCGACTTCGCCCGCGTCAACGCCGTGATGGCGGAGTACTTCAGCCAGCCCTACCCGGCGCGTTCCACCATCCAGGCGTCCGCGCTGCCGCGCGGCGCGGCGTTCGAGGTGGACGGGGTGATGGTGCTGGGCTGATCCCCGCCGGTCGAGGTGCCTGTGCGCACCTCTCCGGGCAGGCATCCGGTCCAGCGCTTGAACGCCCGCCGGAAGTCGCGGGCATCGGCGAACCCCACTTCGGAGGCCACCCTGCCCAGGGGCAGCGTCCGCTGCTCCAGCAGCCGGCGCGCGACGCGCTCGCGGACACGGTCCAGCAGCGCCCGGTAGCTGGTGCCTTCCGCCTGCAGTTTGCGGCGGAGCGTCCGCTCGGTGATCCGCAGGTCATCCGCCAGCTCGGACAGCCGCGGGGGCTGCGCGGGCGTCAGGGCCAGCCGGTGTTCGATGACCGCGGCGATGCCCTCGGCCGGTGAGCCGGGAGGCATCTGGGCTCGGCACAATTCGGCCAGCTGGTCGGCCGTGCGCGGGTTGGCTGCCGGCATCGGCTGGTCCAGCCAACGGTGCGCGATGACGATCCTGTGGCCACTCGCGCCGAACCTGACGTCGGCGCGCAGCAGGCGCGCGTAGCGTTCGGCATGGGCGGGGGCGGGATACGCCAGCTCGACCCGTTCGGGACGGAAGGCGGGCCCCAAGACGGACCGGCACAGGTTCAGGCAGCTGGAAAGCAGCTCCTCGCACAGGTACACCTCCAGCAGGGGATCCGGCTGGTACATCCCCATCGTCACGGCGATGCCGAGGGGATCCTCGCCGAGGCCGAGCGCCAGCATTGCCCCCGACACCGGCGCATAGCGGATGCCGGTTTGGAGCGCTTCGCGGAAGGTGGGAGCGGCCAGCATGGCCAGTCCCAGCACGCCGAAGTCCGGCAGCGACTGGCGGCCGCCCAGGGCCAGCCCGTGGCCCTCGCCGGGCAATGAGGGGAGTGCGCGGCGCAGGATGTCGCAGGCCTCGCGGTAGGACAGGTAGGGCGGATCCGGAGCGTCGAAATCGGCCGGTGACAGGCGCATGCCCTCGAACCAGGGGGTGCTGTCGATGTCGAGTTCCGCGGCCCGGCGGCACAGCGCGGCGATGATGCCGGCGCGGAACGGATTCCGTTCCGGGGGGCGCGTGTCCTGTCCGAGATGACGGTTGGGCATCGGCAGTTCTGTCCGTTTTGCCCCCATTCTAGGGCGAACCGCCCCTAGGCAGGCATTCGCCCGCGTGCCCACACTCCCTTGCATCCGGGGAGGAGAACAGGACATGAAGCGCACGTGCGTCGCATTGGCGATTGGATTCGCGTTGACGCTTGCCGGCTGCGATCGGCAGGCAGGCGAGGATGCACCGGCCGCCGCGCCGGGAGGGGAAGGGGGCTATGCCGTGGAATTGCGCAACCGTCTGCTGGATGCGAAGCCGGGCGAGGTGATCGAGGTGCCGGCGGGTACCTTCCACTTCGACCGTGGCCTAAGCCTCCGCGTGGACGGCGTGACCCTGCGCGGCCAGGGCAAGGACAAGACGGTGCTCAGCTTCAAGGGCCAGAAGACCGGTGCCGAGGGCCTGCTGGTGAACGCGAACGGCTTCACCCTGGAGAACCTGGCCATCGAGGACAGCAAGGGCGATGGCTTCAAGATCAGTCAGGCCGAGAACGTCACCATCCGCGGCGTGCGGGTGGAATGGACCGGCGGGCCGAAGACCAGCAACGGTGGCTACGGCCTCTACCCGGTGCTGTGCAGGAACGTGCTGATCGAAGACTCGGTGGCGATCGGTGCTTCCGATTCGGGCATCTACGTCGGCCAGTCCCGCGACGTGGTGGTCCGGAACAACCGCGCCGAGCGCAACGTCGCCGGCATCGAGATCGAGAACACGATCAACGCCGACGTCTATGGCAACGTCGCCACCGGCAACACGGGCGGCATCCTGGTCTTCAACATGCCGGCACTGACCCAGCAGGGCGATGCGATCCGCGTGTTCAGGAACAAGGTCTTCCAGAACAACCTGGGCAACTTCGGCGCGAAAGGCACGCCGGTCGCCAGCGTTCCGGCCGGCAGCGGCGTGGTGATCAACTCGAACGACAACATCGAGATCTTCGACAACGACATCGCCGACAACAAGACCGCGAACATCATCGTCTCCAGCGTCTATTCCACGGGATACAAGGACGACAAGGCGTCGGGCGAGTTCGACCCCTACCCCGAACGCATCCATGTGCACGACAACCGTCTGGCGGGTGGCGGTGATTCGCCGGATGGCCTGGACCTCAAGGCGCTCCGTCTGGCCCTGTACGGCTTGAGTGGCGCCCTGCCGGACGTGCTGTTCGATGGTTACGTCAATCCCCAGCGCAAGGGCGGGCCGCAGTTGTGCTTGCGCGGGGTGTCCGGGGTGGTCAATGCCGATGGGCCGGGCGGCTACAAGAGTCCCAGCAAGGACGCCAAGGCGTATGACTGCACGCTACCGCCGCTGCCGGCGGTGGACCTGAGGCGCGGTTGATGGCGATGCGACGCATCCTTGCCGTGCTGGGGCTGATGTTGCTGGCGGCCTGCACGCGCACGCACGCGCCGGGGCCGGTGAAGTTCTTCGCCGAGGGCATGCCGCAACGGTTGTCCGACTGGCGGATCGTCTACGTGGCAGACGGCCGCTTGCGTCTCAATGCGAGGGTCGAGCCGTACACGCTGGATACGCCCCTGTTCACCGACTACGCGCACAAGTTGCGCACGGTGTGGATGCCGGAGGGCAAGGCTGCGCGCTATCAGTTGGTGGACACGCTGGATTTTCCCGTCGGCACCATCATCACCAAGACGTTCTACTACCCGTTGCCTGACACGGGGCGCGATGTCGACGTGGTGCTGCGCAGCGTGGACGATGGCCCGGAGCCGGACGGCGGTCTGTCGTTGGACCGGGTGCGGCTGGTGGAGACGCGGTTGCTGGTGCGTCGCGCGGCGGGATGGGTGGCCTTGCCCTATGTCTGGAATGCGGAGCAGACCGAGGCGCGGTTGATGCGCGGTGGCGAGTTGCTCCCATTGACCCTGGTGTCTTCGGATGGCCGACGGGAGCAGGTGGATTACGCGGTCCCGGACGCGAACCAATGCGCGGGCTGCCACGGCACCGACCTCAAATCCAAGGCGGTCTTCCCGATCGGGCCCAAGGTGCGCCACCTGAACCATGACTTCGCCTATGCGGGCGGAAGCCTGAACCAGCTGGCGCGCTGGCAGCAGGTGGGGTACCTGAGCGGCGTGCCTGCGGGGAGCTTGCCGAGGAATCCGTCCTGGGACGATCCCGCCGCACCGCTGGATGCGCGCGCGCGGTCCTATCTCGACATCAACTGCGGCCATTGCCACAGCCAAACAGGGGCGGCGCGTACGTCCGGCATGTGGTTGGACGCGACAACGCGCGACCTGCTGCGGCTGGGGCGTTGCAAGCTGCCGATCGCCGCCGGCCAGGGGACTGGCAATCGGCGCTGGGACATCGTGCCCGGCAAGCCGGAGGCTTCGATCCTGCCGTTCCGCATGGGCAGCGTGGACCCGGGCGTGATGATGCCGGAGCTGGGGCGCAGTGTGGCCCATGCGGAGGGCGTGGCGCTGATCCGCGACTGGATCGCGCACATGCCGGCAGGGGAATGCGGTACCTGAGCAGCGCGCGCTGCATGCATACCGTTCGCGGCTTCGGCGGCGAATCCAACCAGAGGGGGGACGAGGCATGACGTACGACAAACTCGCGAGGGGTGTGCGGCGCGCACTGCTGGCGTCGCTGCTGGCGCCCGTGGCGCTCTTGGCGCAGGCGCAGGCGCAGGACAAGCCGCAGGACAAGAAAGAGGCCACCACACTGGATGCGATCGTGGTCACGGCGCAGAGCCGCGAACAGGAGCTTCGCGATGTGCCGATCGCGCTGCAGGTGGTCGATGCCCGCGCCATCGAGACTACTGCCGCCTCCACGCTGGGCGACCTCGACAGTTTCATCCCCGGGCTCGAGATCGGCGACGACCAGCCGACGCAGGCCCGCTTCCGGCTGCGCGGGTTGAGTACCGACGACATCGGGATCGGCACGGACCCCACCGTGGGCGTGTACGTCGACGGTGTCTATGCGGGGCGGGGTGGCGGCACGGTACTCCCTTTCCTGGACGTCGAGCGCATCGAGGTGCTCAAGGGCCCGCAGGGCACCCTGTTCGGCCGCAATACGGCGGCCGGCGCGATCTCCATCGTCACCCGGCGCCCGTCCCGTGAGAACGAAGGACGGATCCGCGTGCGCGCCGGCAACCACGATGTCCGCCATGTCGACGGCACGTTCAACGCGCCTCTGAACGACGCCATGGCACTGCGCATCAACGCGCTGCATGACGAAACCGGCGGCTGGCTACGGGACGGCGCGACCGGCAAGCGCCTCGACGATGGTCGCAACGATGCCCTGCGGCTGGCGTTCGGCTGGGATGTCGGCGACAACACGCGCCTGTTGTGGAGCTGGGACCACGAAACGCTGGACCAGCGCTCGCGCCCCTCGATCGGCATCGTCGACCTGGATCCCGAGACCGGCCTGCCCGCCTTCCCGGCCGATCCGGCCCACTACCGCAATCCATTCGACATGCCGGCGTTCACTGACGTGGTGGGCAACGACGAGACGCGTGACTTCGACGGTACCACCCTGCAGGTCGAGCATGACTTCGCATGGGGCCGGTTGACTTCGACCACCGCGTGGCGCCACTACGAGACGATGAACCGGGCCGAGGAGGATGCCACTAACCGGCAATACCTCTACATCGATACCAACAATGTCGAGGACAACACCACCTGGTACCAGGAGCTGAAATTCAGCGGGAATACGGACAGGATCGACTGGGTGGCAGGCGCGAGCTGGTTCAGGGAGCGGGCCAGGCAGTCCAGCATCGTGGGGCTGAACAGCAGCAGCGTCGATACCGCGGCGATGTATGCGCTGGGCGTGCCGCTCTTCAGCGTGCTGCAGTCGGTGGCGGACTTCTACGAAGTGCCGGTCCAGCTGCTGGGCAATCCCTGGACGGAGTCCTACGACAACACCCTGCGTTCCACCGCCTACGCGGCGTTCGGCGATGTCATCTGGCATGCCACCGACAAACTCAACTTGACCGTCGGCCTGCGGTACACCCACGATGACAAAGCGTTCACCTGGTTCAACGGCTACCACACTGCGGATGCGCTCAACGCCGCACTGCAGGTATTGGATGACGCTGGCATCCTGGCGGCCGTGGGCGAGGAGGCTGGCATGCCCCTCAGCGCGGAGATGCTGATGGCGATGGATCTGGCCTTCCAGGATCCGGTGTCGATGGCGAACAAGGGCGTGCTGAACCGCGCGTCCAAGGGCTGGAGCGACATCAGTCCCCGCCTGGTCGCGGATTACCACCTGTCCGAAGACACCATGGTGTTCGCGTCGCTGGCCAAGGGCTACAAGGCGGGTGGCTACAACGCGTTCTCGCCCGGCGCGAACTTCGAGAACGAGGATGTCTGGAACTTCGAGGCCGGCCTCAAGCGGTCGCTGGCCGGGGGGCGCTTCCAATTCGAGGCCTCGGCGTATCGCTACAAGTACGACAACCGCCAGGCCATCTGGCTGGACACCACGCCGGTGGTGCCGCGTTACGTGACCAACGTCAGCGACCTCACCGCCACCGGCGCCGAGTTCAGCGCGCGCTGGTTCCCGACCTCGGCGCTGCAGTTCGACTTCAACCTGGGCTGGATCGATTCCACTTACGATCGCTACGTCACGCCCGAAGGCGCCGATCTCTCGGGCAAACCGACGGGCGAACCGAAGCTGTCGTTCGCGCTCGGCGGGAGCTATCGCATCGAGCTCGGCGGCGCGGGCAGCCTCACGTTCACTGCCCGCCACGGCCATCGCGGCGCCTCCCGCTGCAACGCCTCGTCCGGCACCCAGGGCAATTGCGGCCGCTATCCTGCCTTCCGCATCGGCGGCGCCACCAACCGCACCGACCTGTTCCTGCAGTGGCGGTCCCCGGCGGAGCAATGGAGCGTCGCGGCCTACGCCAACAACGTCTTCGACCACCGCTACGTGACTGGGCTCACCCAGTACGGCACGACGGTGTTCGGCACCGTTGGCGCCACCGTCAGCGCGCCGCGCCAGGTCGGTCTCGAGGTGCAGTACCGCTACTGAGGCGGGCTGGCGCAAAACGGGCGGGGCCGGCATCCTGTCGCGATGCCGGCCGCACCCCTCCACGCCATCGCGGGCGCCGACACCCCGCTGACCGTCCTGTCCGGCGTCGGGCCTGCGCTGCGCGAGAAACTCGCCGCGCGCGGGCTCGCCACCCTGCAGGACCTCTGGCTGCACCTGCCGCGCGGCTACGAGGACCGGACCACGCTGGTGCCGATCCGGCTGCTGCGTCCCGGCGTCGCTGCGCAAGTGGAGGGCCGGGTGGCGGCGGTGGAGCGCGGCTTCCGCCGTCGCCCGATGCTGCGCGTCGCGCTGGCCGACGACGGTGGCGGCACGCTGGTGCTGCGGTTCTTCCATTTCCGTGCGCAGCAGGTCGCGCAGTTCGCGGTGGGCGCGCGCGTGCGGGCGTTCGGCACGCCGCGCCCGGGACAGCACGGCCTGGAGATCGTGCATCCCAGCTACCGCGTCCTTGGTGACGGCGACCATGCCTTGGGTGAGGCGCTGGACCCCGTCTATCCCGACATCGAAGGCATCGGCCCGGCCACCGTGCGCAAGCTGGTGCTGCAGGCGCTGCAGCGCCTGCCGGACGAGGCGACGCTGGAACTGCTGCCGCAGGCGTGGCTGCGCGAACTCGGCTTGCCGTCGCTGCGCGAGGCGATCCTCACCCTGCACACGCCGCCGCGCGACGCGGACCTCGCCGCGCTGGTGAGCGGGCTGCATCCGGCGCAGCGGCGGCTGGCGCTGGAGGAGCTGCTGGCCCACCAACTCAGCCTGCGCCGGCAGCGGTTGGCCCTCCAGGCCGAGGGCACGCGCGCGCTGCGCGGCGACGAAGCGCTGGTGGCGAAACTGAAGGAAGCGCTGCCGTTCGCGCTGACCCGGGCGCAGGCGCGCGTCTATGCGCAGCTGCGCGACGACCTGCGCCAACCGCGCCCGATGCTGCGGCTGGTGCAGGGCGACGTGGCTTTGGGAGTGTTAGCCTGTCGCTCTGTTCACAGTAAGGGTCGGCGATGGCGCGGCCGAAGAAATTGCTGTCCTCGGGGGCAAACCCGGAGTCGACCCTCACCCTTAACGCTCAAGGTAGCACTTCCTCGTCCGACCATCCGCTCCTCCTCGAGCTAGCCGCTGCATTCTTACTGGCGCTCCACGACAGCTTGGCTGTCGGATGGCAGGGCGGCCGCTCCCGGAGAGCGACGACATTTACAACGCCGGCGGGGCAGTTTGACGTGCGGCTGTTCAACGGACGGGTCGGCGACTGGCGAGCGCCCCGACGCGTGAGTTTCCAGCAAGTCCTCTTGGAGCGATGGGGCGCGCTCGCGGATCTATTTAATGCGCTTCTTGCCGGCGACCCCACCGACCTACGCCTGTTCTCCGATCACGTCTCGGCATTTCTCGGCGACCAGTACGACGTTCGACGGACCAACACGGTCGTCGCCCGCGTCGAAGCAAAGCTGGTTGTGCTCGGCATTCGTACCGACCCTGAGAAGGACGCCCACAGGCACGCCGACGCGATCCGCACGTGGGTGCAGATGAACGGTCTTCCCAAGGCAGTGGTCGACCTGGCCCACGGCAGGCCGCGTGTCGACGTCCCTGCTCTCGTGCAGCACGCGGGCGAGTACGACGCGCACCTGGGCGCTGTTCTTGCTCCGCTGTTGCAGGAGACGCTCGATGAAGTGGCGGTGCGCTCGCCTTGGTCCGAAAGCGCGAAGCGCTTTGTGCCGACGACCCACCGACCACACGGCCGCGAAACATTCCCGGGCGTTCTGTTCGACTTCCAACGCTTCGGAGTCGAGCGGGGCGGTCTACTCGACGCCGTCATAGACCAGATCCAGCTGCCGGGCGACCACCTAACGACGGGGGCGCTACGGAACTGGATCTTGTGGCTCACGTGCGAGAACAGGGACGACTCCCAGCGAGCGCAGGCGGTCGAGATACTCTCGAAAGTATCCGGACATACACCCGCGGAGGCGCGCACGCTCAGTGAGCTGCTTGCCGGTGTTACCGCGCTCCGCGCGATGACCGACAAGACTCGCTACGGGTACATCACGAGCTTTCGCCACCTACTGACCCGCACGTATCTCGCCATCGGCGCAGAGGCTCCCCGCTTCCCGCGTGGCGCCATGAAAGCGCTCGTGACGACAACGCGTGGGATGCTCAGCGACGCGCCTGATCCAGGCGCAATCAACCCCGAATTCCGCTCGACGATCGTGAACGTCGCCCAGGGGCCGCCGCAGCGGGCTCGGCAAAGTGCGATCGGTCACGTGGAAGACCGACTTCTGCGCGTGAAGGCAGCTTGCGACCAGGACATCGAAGGATTCCTGAAGTGGAGGGCGTGGACTGAAGCCGCCGAAGCGCTTCCCCTCGACGAACAAGCGCTGGGTTACGTCGACCGCCTCATCGCCCATGGCGCACGCGAAGATTCGAGCCTCCAGCGCTGGCTGGTCATGGCGGACCTTCAAACCATCGTTGCAGTAGGTCTGGCAGCCATGAGGAAGAATGGCTACCACACGCGAGAAGGTTACGGCGTGCGGGTCGCGACCAACCGCTCCATCAATCTCGGACTCGCGGCAGAACGGTTACAGATGGCGTTCCCTGAGCTGGAGCGGTGGTCCAGCAAAAGATCGGGTCAGGGCAGGTTCTCAACCTTCCGCAACCTGCTCAGCCACTGGTATGTCCCACGATGGGTGCAGTTTGCTATCGAGCTGCGGATTCAAGCGGAAACTGCATTCAACCGTCATACCGTCAGGAGCCTGACCGCGTCTGGCATAAGTATCAGCAACGCCACGATCGAGCTGCAGGCGCTGAAGGGTAAGACGGAAGAGCTTCAAACAGCCGAGATCGATGGCTCGGACCGAACGCTCCGTGCTGCACTCGAGCTGATGAGGGGACACAGCAAGAATGTCGTCGAGCACTGGCAGGCCGATGAAAAGCGTGTCTTCGTTGCGCTGGTGAGCAGCAACGACACGGTTTCGTTCGGTCTTTGGCCATGCCACCACATACATGAGCGCTTCATCGAGTTCCACAAGCTCTTCAAGTTCACCCGAGAGCAGTTGCGAAACCAGAATGCAGGGCTCGCTTATCTCAAGCGCCAAGATGTCCATGAGGTCCAGGGTCGACTTGGCCATGCGAGCCTCAAGACCACCTCGGGCTACGTTCGTCAGCACATAATCTCGGTCCTGAATCGCGCGAACATCGCTGAGTTCGTGCGTCGATTGGGCGCGAGCATCGTCTGGGCCATCGAGGGTTCTGAGGCTGTGGGAAGTCGCGGCATGCTGGAGGCCGATGTAAGCGCACGGCTTCTCTTCCCGCTAGGTGTTCAAAAGCAGGTCACTGCAGCGCCCGAGTGTGATGCGTGGATTGCGGATCCTGAGTGGAAACTGCAAATCGACGAGGTTCGCATACGTCATCTCGTTGCCCAGCGCGCCTATTACGCGCGGAACTGGCAGAAGCTCAGGGCGTCTTCGCCGGAGGCGTACGAAAAGGTGCATCGGCCGCGTATCGAGTTCGTCGCGGCTCTCTGGGAGATCGTGGCCGATTCGG
>DASWXO010000147.1:0-1843 GCA_036405455.1 Thermomonas sp.
CTCGATGGAATGCAGGATGTCCACGGTGAACTTCTTCTGCTGCCGCCCCGGCAACAACGCGATCGCGTTGCGCTGCAGGTTCTCGCCATAGACCATGAAGAAGAACGTCAGCAGCACCACCGCCAGCAGCGACGCCAGCACGCGCGGCGTGGCCAGCAGCTTGCGGTAGGGGTCGTCGGGCGCGGCTTGCACGACCTGCGGCTGCTTGCTGGTCTGGCTGCCGGCGGCGGCGCGGGCGAAGCTTTCGGCGGCCTTGTTGGCGTCCTGCACCGGCTTGGTCAGTTCGCGCAGCTTGGGTGCCAACTGGCGCATCTCGCGCGGCGCCTGCTGCGCCCAGTCCATCGCCGATGGCAGCATCTTGTGGGCGAGCAGGCCGGTCATCGTCATGCCGCCGAGCAGCACCAACAACGCGCCGAGGAAACGCGGCACGTACATCCGCCGCAGCAGACGGATGATCGGGTTGCCGACCAGGGCGAAGAACATCGCCAGCAGCACCGGCAACAGCACGTCCTGTGCGGCCCACAGCGTGTAGCCCACCGCGAGCGTCGCGAGTACCAGCAGCGGCACGGAGGCGCGGGGGCGCGTGGGCGGCGGCGAGGTGGCAGGGGCGGGTGATGCGTCGGGTGGCTGGCTCATGGCGGCGCCGGTACGAAGGTGCCGCGATTATGGGCGGGCGCTCCGTCAGCGTCGCGTCAGGACGCCGCGTCCGCTTTCAGCGTTCGGACAGCTCGGTGGCGGCTTCGGCCGGGCGGGGCGCGGTGACGACGATGTCGTCGTCCTCGAACGCCTCGTCGACCAGCGGCTCTTCGGCCTCGGCCATGCCCTCGGCCTGGTCCTGCACGTCCTGCGCGGTGTCGGCGGCCTGCTCGGCCTGTTCGGCGGCGGCGGCGGCCTGCGCCGTGGCCAGCAGGCTGGAAACCGCGCTGAACATCTGCATCCAGCGTGCGCCGGTCAACGTGCGCAGCGGTTCGGCGCGGCCCACCAGGAAGCCGCTGACCACGCCGGCGATCAGGATGCGCCCCGGCGTCCAGCCTTCGCGCCAGGCCTGCTTCAACGTGGTCCACTGGGTCTGCGCATGCGTCGCGCGCAGCTCCACCCGCTGTTCCGCGCGCTGCACGTGCTGCAGGAGTTTCTCGAAGCGCATCAGGCGCCCCCGTGGTCCGACGCGCGTGGGTCGTGCGCGGTGCCGGCGGCGGGCGGGTCGTCGTCGATCGCCGCGTCCTCGTCGAACAGGCCCAGCTTCGACAGCTGCCGCCGCGTGGCGTGCATACCGGTGTAGTCGAAGTAGCGGCCCACCTTCCACACCGCGAACGCGGTAACGGCCAGGCTCAGCAGCGCGGCGATCGACAACGACTGGAACCACGACAAACCGAAGCGCTGCATCAGCGCGATCAGCGCGCCGGTCACCAGCAGCCAGGCCGATGCACCGAACACGATCGCCACGCCGGCCCACGCCAGCGCGCGGCCGAAGGCGCTACGCGCCAGCGCGAAGTCGGCCGACACCAGCCCGCGCAGCGCGCGTCCGGTGTCCTTGGCCGAGCCATACGCAGCACGGCCCGCCGCACCGACCTCTTTCAGGGTATCGGCGAGGTCGGGCGGTGCGGGTGCGTCGGTGTCGCGGGGCGCGTCGGACACGCGGCGGGCTTACTTGTCGCCGCCGCTGCGCGCCAGCTTGGCGATGATCCAGCCAGCGGCGAAGGCCACGCCGAACGAGGCCAGCGGACGTTCGCGGATCAGGTCGGCGGCGCTGTCGATCAGGTCGCGGCCCTTGTCCATCAGCGCATCGACCTGCTCGCGCGCGGCGCCGCCACCGGCTTCGGCCGCGGCGATGCCGGACAGCGCG
>DASWXO010000148.1:0-2904 GCA_036405455.1 Thermomonas sp.
CAGCGGATGCCCGCTGCGCGGCGTGGACAGGAACTCGGGATGCGCCTGGCAGGCCAGGAACCACGGATGCACGGCCTGCGGCAGTTCCACCATCTCCACCAGCAGGTCGTCCATCGACTTGGCGGAAATCACCAGCCCGGCATCCTCCAGCTGGGTGCGGTAGCGGTTGTTGAATTCGTAACGGTGGCGGTGGCGCTCGCCGACCACGTCCTTGCCGTACAGCGCGTGCGCCAGCGTGCCCGGCTTGATGCGCTGTTCCTGCAGGCCCAGGCGCATGGTGCCGCCCAGGTCGGAGCCCTCGCTGCGGCGCTCCACCTCGCCGCTCTGGGTGCGCCATTCAGTGATCAGCCCGATCACCGGATGCGCGGCGTTGCGGTCGTTCTCGGTGCTGTTGGCGCCGGCCAGGCCGGCTTCGTGGCGGGCCATGTCGACAACCGCCGCCTGCATGCCGTAGCAGATGCCGAAATACGGCAGCCCGGTGGCGCGGGCGTACTGCGAGGTCAGCACCTTGCCCTCGAAGCCGCGGTCGCCGAACCCGCCCGGCACCAGGACGCCGTCGACGTCGGCCAGCAGCGCGGCAGCGCCCTCGCGCTCGATGTCGCCGGCCTCCAGCCACTTCAGGTTCACGCGGGTGCGCTGGCGGATGCCGCCGTGCTTGAGCGCCTCGCCCACCGACTTGTAGGCGTCCTTGTGGTCGATGTACTTGCCGACCACGGCGATGGTCACCTCCCCGTCCGGGTGCTCGGCGGCATCCACCACCGCGTCCCATTCCGACAGGTCCGCCGCGCGCGCCTTGCCGTCCAGGCGCAGCTGCTCCACCACCAGCTGGTCCAGGCCCTGCGCGTGCAGCCAGCGCGGGATCTTGTGGATGTTGTCCAGGTCGATGGCGGAGACCACCGCCTTCTCCGGCACGTTGGTGAACAGCGCGATCTTGCGGCGCTCGCCGTCCGGCAGCGGCTTCTCGCTGCGGCACATCAGCACGTCCGGCTGGATGCCGATGCCGCGCAGTTCCTTCACCGAATGCTGGGTGGGCTTGGTCTTCAGCTCGCCGGCGGCGGCGATGTAGGGCACCAGTGTCAGGTGCATGAACATCGCCATGTCGGCGCCCCGCTCGATCCGCAGCTGGCGGATGGCTTCGAGGAAGGGCAGCGATTCGATGTCGCCGACGGTGCCGCCGATCTCGACGATGCCGACGTCGAAGCCGGTGGTGGCGGCATCGATGCAGTGCTTGATCTGGTCGGTGACGTGCGGGATCACCTGCACGGTGCCGCCGAGGTAGTCGCCGCGGCGCTCCTTGCGGATCACGGCGTCGTAGATCTTGCCCGTGGTGATCGAGTTCAGCCCGGACAGGCGGGTGTTGACGAAGCGCTCGTAGTGGCCGAGGTCGAGGTCGGTCTCGGCGCCGTCGTCGGTGACGTAGACCTCGCCGTGCTGGAACGGGCTCATCGTGCCCGGATCGACGTTGAGGTAAGGGTCCAGCTTCATCATCGTGACCTTCAGGCCACGGGCTTCGAGGATCGCTGCAAGCGAGGCGGCGGAAATGCCTTTGCCGAGCGAGGACACCACGCCCCCGGTCACGAAGAGGAGGGGCGTATGGGTAGCAGGGGAAGTCATGGCGGCAGCGCGGCGCTGGAAACCCGCATTCTAGCGGCTAGACGCGCCGGCGTACATGGCCGCCGCCCCGCACCCCGGACATAAACCATTGATCCTGATACGGAAAGCCGCTTTCCGGGAAATCCGGCAATGGGGCCACCACCGCGACCGGTGCCGCCACCGAGTGGCGACTGCGGCCTCCGCTCAGTCGCGCGGCTGTGCCGCGTGCCAGGCCGCAGCGCCGATCAGGCCCAGGTCACCGTGCTCCAGCGCGTGCACCGGCAGCTGGCGCAGGCTGTCGGACAGCACGCCCTTGTCGACGAAACGCCGCATGAAGTCACCCTGACCCAGGTGCCGCTGCAGATGCCCGGTCAGGCCCCCGGCCAGGCAGACCGAACCGGCCCGGAAGGCCAGCGCCAGGTCGCCGGCGAAGCTGCCCAGCCATCCGCAGAAGAGCGTGATGCACTCGACCGCCAGCGGGTCATCCCCGTGGTCCGCCGCCGCCACCAGTTCCGCGGGCGCATTCCAGCGCGGCGGCACCCCGCGCAGCGCGCACAGCGACTGGTACAGGTTCACCAGCCCGGGGCCGGAGAACACCCGCTCGTTGGCCACATGACCAAAACGCGCCTGCAGCATCCGCACCACATCCAGCTCCAGCGGCGTGCCGGCGGCAAGCGCGGCCTGTCCCGCTTCGCTGGGCTGGACGGCGAGCCGGCCGTTCTGGTCGACCAGCAGCGCGGCGCCAAGCCCGGTCCCCGGACCCAGCAACAGCACCGGCAGCGGCAGCCCACCTGCCGCGCCGAGCGGCTGGAACTGCGCAAGCGGAATCCGCGTCAGCGCCCAGGCCAGCGCCTCGAAATCATTGATCAGGTGCAGGTGGCCGATGCCGGCGTCGCCACGTGTCGCAGACAGCGACACCGGCCACGCCAGGTTGCCGTTGAGCAGGTGATCGCCCTGCAGCACGCCGGCAATCGCCACGACGCAGGCGTCCGGGAACGCGGCTTCGCCGGCCTCGACGGCCTCGTCGTGGAAATGGCGCAAGACCGCGGCCAGGCTGGGGAAGGCCGCGCATTCGTAGCGGCGGTGGAAACCAACGGTGAAACCGCTGCCGTCCGGATCAACCAGACCCACCCGTGCATAGGTGCCGCCCACGTCGGCGGCAAGCAGCCGCGTCGTCGCTGCCGGTGCGGTTGCGCCCGCCTCATCCACCGCCCTGTTGCCCATGCACCTGTCGCCGTCGCCTGCCTTCGGGAAGGATCGACCCGTCCGGCGACCCCGCGGCGATTGTAGGCGATGGCGCCGCGCCGGCGG
>DASWXO010000149.1:0-21848 GCA_036405455.1 Thermomonas sp.
GCTGCAGGCGGGCGCGCACGAGGCCCGCATGGATGCGCTCGACGCGGGCGCCGGCGCGCAGCGGCGGAGCCGCGAGCAGGCTCGGGATGTCGGTTCCCGCCGCGGGTACCCCGCGCTGGGGCAACAGCAGCACCCATTCGGCCAGCAGGGCATCCGCCATCGCCTCCGGCGTCGACGCCGTTGGCGCATCGAACAGGCGCGCGGTCAGTGGCGCCATTACCTGCGCCAGCGGTGCCAAGCCCGCCAGCGTGGTGGCGCGGTCCTGCTCGGGGGCCCGCCGCGCGCGCAGCGCCGGAAGCGCCGCCGTCAGCGCGGCCCAGTCCACCGGCTGCTTCTGCAGGGCCTGGCCCAACGGATGCCGGCGCGCGCCGCGCGACCAGCCGCGCAGTTCCTCTTCCCACCAGCCCAGCTTGGCAGCGCCGGGCGTGGGGTCGTCCCCGCCCCAGGCCGCCTCGGCCAGCTCGCCGCGCAGCGCCAACCACGCCTGCGCCACCGGGCGGTCCGCGGCAGGCAGGAACACCTCGGCGATGGCCCACTCCGGCCAGCGCGCGCGCCACTTGCCCAGGAATTCCTCCAGTGCCGCCTGTCCGTTCACCGCAGCGCACTCCAGAGCGCGGGCTCGAGCAGATCCTGGACGGCACCGGCGAGCGCGTCGCCCCCCCAAGCCTGCGGGTCGTCGCCGGGCAGCCGGTAACCCCACAGGGCCACCACCGACGGCATGCCAGCGGCGCGCGCCGCCTCGATGTCGCGCTGGTCGTCGCCGACGTACGCGCAGTCGTCAATATCGACACCCAGCCCTGCGGCGGCGTGCAGCAGCGGCAGCGGATGGGGCTTGCGCTGCGGCAGCGTGTCGCCGCCGATCAGGACCGCGCAGCGCGCCTCCCAACCCAGCCCGGGCAACACCTGCCGGGCCAGGTATTCCGGCTTGTTGGTCACGATGCCCCAGCGGCTGCCGGCGGCTTCGATGGCGTCCAGCAGCGCGGGCACGCCCTCGAACAGCACGCTGTGCCGGCCCAGCACCTGCGCGTAGACCTCGAGGAACTCCCGGATCATGTCCGGCGACACCTCGCCGCCCAGCTCCGGAAAGGCCGCCGCGCTCATCGCCCGCGAGCCCTTGGACACGTGCGGACGCAGCGCCTCCAGCGCCATCGGCCCGTGGCCCCGGGCGGCACGCATGTGGTTGACGGTGGCCAGCATGTCCGGCGCGCTGTCCAGCAGCGTGCCGTCCAGGTCGAACAGCACCACTTTCGGGAACAGGACCGCGCTCATTCCGGCTTGCGCGCGCAGGCGAGGTAGTTGACGTCGGTGCGGCGGACGATGCGCGCCGCGTTGCGCCAGGGTTCGTACAGCAGGCCGCTGACGTCCTCGATCGCCAACCCGGCGTCGCGCAGCAGGCGCGCCAGCTCCGAGGGCTTGATGAAATCGCGGTACTGGTGGGTGCCCTTGGGCAGCAAGCGCGCGATGTACTCCGCGCCCACGATGGCCAGCGCGAACGCGGCCGGGGTGCGGTTCAAGGTGGACAGGAACAGGCGGCCGCCGGGCTTCAGCAGCGTCGCGCAGGCGCGCACGACGGACGCCGGGTCCGGCACGTGCTCCAGCATCTCCATGCAGGTCACCACGTCGAACGCGCCCGGCAGTTCCTCGGCCAGTGCTTCCACCGCGGCCTGGCGGTACTCGACCTTCACACCGGACTCGAGCCCGTGCAGGCGGGCGACCTTCAGCAGGTTCGGGGCCAGGTCGATGGCGGTGACGCGGGCACCGGCCTTGGCCAGCGCCTCGCTGAGCAGGCCGCCGCCGCAACCGACATCCAATACGGTCGCGTCGCGCAGGGCGGCACGCTGTGCCACGTAGCCCAGCCGCGCGGGGTTCAGCGCGTGCAGGGCCTTCTGCGGGCCAGCCGGGTCCCACCAGCGCTGGGCGAGCTCGTCGAACTTGTCGAGTTCTGCCTGGTGGAAGTTGGACGGGGCGGAGGCGGTGGTCATGGGGAGCTCCTGGTGGGTTCGGCCAGTGCGCCGGAAACACGCGCTGTCCGCAAAGCGAAAGGCCTAAGCCATGGGGCGCAGCGGCGGCCCGCCGCCGGGCTCATCGGCCCAGCGCGGCGATCCGCTGCCGCCACTGGCGGGCGTTGGCGAGGATGGCGTCGATGTCCATGTCGACCAGCACGCGCTCGCGCAGCTTTGTGCGGCCGGCGATCCAGACGTCGCTCACCTGCTGGCGGCCCGCGGCGTACACCAGCTGCGAGGCCACGTGGTGCAGCGGCTGGGTCTCCAGCGCGGACAGATCGACGCAGACCAGGTCGGCCTCCTTGCCGGGCTCGATCGAGCCGATGCGGTCGCCGAAGCCCAGCGCGCGGGCACCGCCCAGCGTGGCCGCGTGCAGCGCCTCGAAGGCCGAGAAGCCGGCGGCGTCGTTGGCCACCGCCTTGCCCAGCAGGGCGGCGGTGCGGGTCTCGCCGAACATGTCGAGGTCGTTGTTGCTGGCGCAGCCGTCGGTGCCGATGGCCAGGTTCACGCCCGCCTTCAGCAGCGCGCAGGCCGGGCAGAAGCCCGACGCAAGCTTGAGGTTGGATTCCGGGCAGTGCACCACGCTGACGCCGCGCTGGGCGCACAGGTGGATCTCGGCCTCGGTGAGCTGGGTCATGTGCACGGCGATCAGGCGGTCGTTCACCAGCCCCAGCCGGTCCAGCCGCGCCAGCGGACGCTGGCCGTGCAGTTTCACCGAGTCCGCCACCTCCTGCGCGGTCTCGTGGGTGTGCAGATGGACCGGCACGTCCAGCTGGTCCGACAGCATCCGCACCCGCTCGAAGTTGGCGTCGCTGACCGTGTACGGCGCGTGCGGCGCGAACGCGGTGCCGATCAGGGCATCCCCGCGCCAGGCGTCGTGCAGCTCGCAGGCGCGGTCGAAGTATTCGTCGTCGCTCGAGGCCCAGGCGCTGGGGAAGTCGATCACCACCGCGCCGACCAGCGCGCGGAAACCGTGCTTCTTGTAGACGGCGGCCTGCACGTCCGGGAAGAAGTAGTTCTCGTTGGCGCAGGTGGTGCCGCCGCGGAGCATCTCGGCGATGGACAGCGCCATGCCGTCGGCCACGAACTCGGGCCCGATCACCGCCGCTTCCACCGGCCAGATGTGCTCGCGCAGCCAGGTCATCAGCGGCAGGTCGTCCGCGACCCCGCGCAGCAGCGTCATGGGATTGTGGGTGTGGGCGTTGACGAGGCCGGGGATCAGCGCGGCTTCCGGCCGCGAGACGGTCTCCGCCGGCGCGAAGCGCGCGCGCGCCTCGGCGGTGGGCAGCACCGCCAGGATGCGTCCCCCGGAAACGGCGACGGCGTGATCCTCCAGGACCACGCCGTGCGGGACGACCGGCACCACCCAGCCGGCTTCGATGAGAAGGTCGCAGGGCTGCGGCGCAGGCTCGGTCATGTCGTTCCTTTCAAAAGCGGCACCCGCCCGCGCCCGGCGCGGACGGGTGGGTGCATCACTTCACGCGGGAGACGTACTCGCCGCTGCGGGTGTCGACCTTGATGATCTCGTCCTGCGCCACGAACAGCGGCACGCGGACCACCGCGCCGGTCTCCAGCGTGGCCGGCTTGCCGCCGGTGCCGGCGGTGTCGCCCTTCACGCCCGGGTCCGTCTCGACGATCTTCAGCTCGACGAAGTTCGGCGGCGTCACCTGGATCGGGTTGCCGTTGAACAGGGTGACCACGCAGGACTCCTCGCCCTTGATCCACTTGGCGGCGTCGCCGACGCCGGCCTTGTCGGCCTGGACCTGCTCGAAGGTCTCCTGGTTCATAAAGTGCCAGTACTCGCCGTCGGTGTACAGGTACTGCATGTCGGTGTCGACGACGTCCGCGGCTTCCACCGAGTCGGTGGACTTCATGGTGATTTCCTGCACGCGGCCGGTGCGGATCTGGCGGTAGCGCACGCGGGTGAACGCCTGGCCCTTGCCCGGCTTCACGTAATCGGTTTCGGTGATGATGCTGGGTTCGTTGTTGACCAGGATCTTTTGCCCGGACTTGACGTCGTTCATGCCGAGAGAGGCCATGGGTGCTCCTTGGGGCCACCCGGCGGGGCGGCTAAACTGTGGGTTTCCGAGGGTTCCGGCATGGCCGGAACGGTGTATTTGCAGCCCGACATGATACCTGCAGCCCCCATCCCAGTGCAGCCGGACACCCCCCGGCGTTGGCAGGCGCTCTGGCGCGAGGCCGTGCGCGACCCCCGCGAGCTGCTGGCGCTGCTGGGGCTGGACGCCCTGGCCGAGGGCCTGTCCGAGGCCGCGGCGCGCCAGTTCCCCCTGCGCGTGCCGCGTGGCTTCGTGGCCCGGATGCGGCCCGGCGACCCGCACGACCCGCTGCTCCGGCAGGTCCTGCCGGTGCTGGACGAGGAGTGCGTGGTGCCCGGCTTCGGCCTGGATGCCGTGGGCGACACCGCCGCGCGCCGCGGCGGCGGGGTCATCCACAAGTACAACGGCCGCGCCCTGCTGATCGCCACCGGCAGCTGCGCGATCAATTGCCGCTACTGCTTCCGCCGCCACTACCCCTACGCCGAAGACACCGCCGCCGCGGCCGGCTGGCGCGAGGCGGTGGCGCGGGTCGCGGCGGACCCGTCGATCCACGAGGTCATCCTGTCCGGCGGCGACCCGCTGTCGCTGGCAGACCACAAGCTGGCCGAGCTGACCGACGCCCTGCGCGCGGTCCCGCACCTGCGCCGCCTGCGCGTGCACACCCGCCTGCCCGTGGTCCTGCCCGAGCGGGTGGACGAGGGCCTGCTGGCCTGGCTGGGCGACCTGCCCTGGCCGGTGGCGGTGGTGGTCCACGCCAACCACGCCCGCGAGTTCGACGCCGCGGTGGACGCCGCGATGGCGCGCCTGCGCGGCGCGGGGGTCACCCTGCTGAACCAGGCGGTGCTGCTGCGCGGCGTCAACGACAGCGTGGACGCGCTCGCGGACCTGTTCGAACGCGGCCACGACGCTGGCGTGCTGCCCTACTACCTGCACCAGCTGGACCGGGTCGCCGGTGCCGCCCACTTCGAGGTCGACGACGCCACGGCGCTGTCGCTGCACGCAGCGGTGGCGGCCCGCCTGCCCGGCTACCTGGTGCCGAAACTGGTCCGCGAGATCGCCGGCCAACCGGGCAAGACGCCGCTGGCACAGGGGGCTACAGCCGCGGCGCGATGATGTAGCCTGTCCCACCAACCGCAATACGCAAGACCCTCGCGATGGCCACAGGCAAAGACACCGCGCTGCGACTGATGCTGGTCGCCGACCTCGTCAACGAGGCGGAAGCCATGGTCAGCCGCCTCCGCAACGCCGGCACGGCGGTGCGCCCGCTGCGCCCGGAGTCGCTGGACGAACTGACCCAGATGCTGGCCCAGCAGCCGGTGGACATGGTGCTGGCCGACCACGCCGCCACCTTGTTGCCGTTCGAGCAGGTCGCCAAGGCGGTGATGGGCTGCGGCCGCGATGTTCCCCTGCTGGCCGCGCTGGATGGCGTCAATGACGACATCCTCGAGAGCGTGACGGCGCTGGGGGCGCAAGCGGTGGCGCTGCGCGACCGTCCGCAGCAGTTCCTGAAAGTGGTGCACGCCGAGTGGCAGGCGCTGGAGTCGCGCCGCTCGCAGCGCCGGCTGGAAGCGCAGATGCGCGAGACCCAGCGCCGCTGCGACATGCTGATCGATTCCTCGCGCGAACCGATCGCCTACATCCACGAGGGCATGCACATCCGCGCCAACCAGGCCTACCTGGAGATGTTCGGCTTCGACGCCTTCGAGGACATCGAAGGCATGTCGCTGCTGGACCTGGTGGCGCCAGGCGACGTCACCGCCTTCAAGGCCCTGCTGAAGAGCCTGTCGAAGGGCGAGGATGCGCCGCCCCGCTACGAACTGACCGCGCACGATGCGGAAGGCAACGAATTCCCGGCGGTCATGGAGTTCACCGCCGCGCAGTACCAGGGCGAGGCCTGCCAGCAGGTCATCTTCCGCCACCAGGCCGCGGAGGTGGACCCCGAGCTGGCCCGTGAAGTCGAGGAACTGCGCCAGCGCGACCAGACCACCGGCCTGCTCAACCGCCCCACCTTCCTGCGCATCCTCGAGGACGCGGTGGGCGACGCCGGCCAGCACCGCGCGCAGTACGGGCTGCTGCTGCTGGAACCCGACAACTACCAGCGCATCCTCCAGGAGATCGGGCTGGACTGCGCCGACGACCTGCTGGCCGGCATTTCCGAATGCCTGCAGCAGGTGGTGGGCGAACGCCTGGCTGACGGCAGCGCGCACGCCGCGCGCTTCAGCGAGCACAGCTTCGCGGTGCTGGCCAGCGGCGACCATGCGCACACCACCGCGCTGGCCGAGCAGCTGCGCGAGGCCTTCGCCGCCCGGGTGTTCGAGGTCGGTGGGAGCTCCAGCACGATCACGGTGAGCATCGGTGGCGTGCAGATCGGCGAGAAAATCGCCAGCGTCACCCAGGTGCTGGCCAAGGCCAGCCAGGGCGTGCAGTCGTCCGCCGGTGTGGGCGGCAACCATGTCGAGCTCTTCGACCCCAGCGCGGTGGACCGCGCCGAGGAAGAACGCATCCAGGCCTGGGTGGAGCGCCTGCGCGACGCCCTGGCCAACGATCGCTTCCTGCTCCACTTCCAGCCGATCATCCACCTGCTGGGCGAACCGCGGGCGATGTACGAAACCTACCTGCGGCTGGACAGCGGCAATGGCGAGACCATCACCCCCGCCAGTTTCATGCACATCGCCGAGGAGCACGGGCTGCTGGGCCAGATCGACCGCTGGGTCATTGCCCGCGCCATCGCCATGCTCGGCGAGCGCATCCGCGCCGGCAAGCCGGTGACGCTGCTGGTGAAAGTCACCCAGGCCTCGCTGCTGGACGGCGGGCTGCCCGGCTTCATCGGCGAACGGCTGGCCGCGCACGGGGTCTCCGGCGACGCCCTGCTGCTGCAGGTGCCGGAATCGAAGGTCTTCATCAACCTGCGCGCCACCCAGGACTTCACGGCGGCCATCGGCACGCTGGGCTGCAAGCTGGTGCTGGAGCAGTTCGGCGCCGGCCTGGATTCGTTCCAGCTGCTGACCCACCTGACCCCGGGGTTCGTGAAGATCGACCGCAGCTTCATGGACGACCTGGCAAAGAACCAGGCCAACCAGCATCGGGTCAAGGACCTGGCCCGGAAGGCACGCGACCTTGGCATCCAGAGCATCGCCGAGTTCGTGCAGGACGCCGCCAGCATGAGCATCCTGTTCTCGCAGGGCATCGATTACGTGGAAGGCAACTTCCTGGCGATCGCCGGCCCGGACATGAACTACGAGTTCGACGCCTGAACACGACGAAGCCCGCCAGCCGGCGGGCTTCGCGCTTGGGGAGCCCCCCTCGATCAGGCGGCGTTGCGCAGGGCGGCGATACGCTCCTCCAGCGGCGGGTGGCTCATCAGCAGGCGCTGCAGGCCGCTGCCGATGCCGCCGTTGATGCCGAAGGCCGCGACCTGCTTGGGCAGGGTGCTGGCGCCGTGCATCTGCGCCAGCCGCTCCAGCGCGGCGACCATCTTCTGGCGGCCGGCCAGCGCGGCGCCACCGGCATCAGCGCGGAACTCGCGGTGGCGCGAGAACCACATCGCGATCATCGAAGCGAACAGGCCGAACACCATCTCCAGCACGAACACGATGATGTAGTAGCCGAACCCCGGCGCGTCGCTGTCGCGGTTGCCGCTGATGGCGCCGTCCACCACCCGGCCGACCACGCGCGCCAGCACGATCACGAAGGTGTTCAGCACGCCCTGCAGCAGCGCCATCGTCACCATGTCGCCGTTGGCGACGTGGCTGACTTCATGGCCCAGCACGGCTTCGGCCTCGTCGCGGCTCATCGCCCGCAGCAGGCCGGTGGAGACCGCGACCAGGGCGTTGTTGCGGTTGGCGCCGGTGGCGAAGGCGTTGATCTCGGGGGCGTCGTAGATCGCCACCTCCGGCATTCCGATGCCCGCCTGCTCGGCCTGGCGGCGCACGGTGGACAGCAGCCACTGCTCGGCCTCGTTGCGCGGCTGGGTGATGACCTGCGCGCCGGTGGTGCGCTTGGCGATCCACTTCGACATCAGCAGGGAGATGATCGAGCCGCCGAAGCCGAACAGCGCCGCCATGACCAGCAGGCCGCTGGTCTGCTGCGGGTTCACGCCGAGGACGGACATCACGACGCTGACCAGCGCCAGCACCGCGAGATTGGTGGCCAGGAAGAGGAACATGCGCTTGAACATGGATAATCCCAGTCGGTTGTCCCGCGCCGGATGCGCGGTGTCTTCCGGTAGTGTGGCCGCCCCGACCTGAATTCAACAACGAACGCCCCCATGACGGACGTCCCGTATCGCGGCCGGTTCGCCCCCTCGCCCACCGGGCCGCTGCACGCCGGCTCCCTGCTGGCCGCCCTGGGGAGTTGGGTGCTGGCGCGCCAGGCCGGCGGGGAATGGCGGGTCCGGATCGAGGACATCGACCCGCCCCGCACCGTGGCCGGCGCCGCGGAGGCGCAGCTGGCGACCCTGGCGACCTTCGGCCTCCGCCACAACGGCCCCGTCGTCCGCCAGAGCGGGCGCGATGCGCTCTACCAGGCTGCGCTGGACCACCTGCTCGCCTCCGGCCAGGCCTTCGAATGCCACTGCAGCCGCAGCGCGCTCGCCGACGCCGGCGGCATCCACCGCCGATGCGTCACCCGCCAGCGGCGGCCCGACCCGGCGATCCGGCTGCGGGTGCCGGACGGCTGCGGCATCGCCTTCGAGGACGCGGTGTTCGGCCCCCAGCACCAGCACGTGGACGCCGCCGTCGGCGACTTCGTGCTGCGCCGCAGCGACGGGCTGTGGGCATACCAGCTGGCCGTGGTGGTGGACGATGCCGAGCAGGGCATCACGGACGTGGTGCGCGGCGCCGACCTGCTGGACTCCACCCCGCGCCAGATCCTGCTGCAGCGCGCGCTGCGCCTGCCCACGCCCCGCCATGCCCACCTGCCGCTGGTGCTGGATGCGGACGGCCGCAAGCTCTCCAAGTCGGACGCCGCGCTACCCGTCGACGCCGCGACACCGGTGGCCACCCTGGCGAGGCTCTGGCAACGCTTGGGACAGGAAGCCTTGCCGCCATCGGCCTTGGCCGGCGTGGAGGCGTTCCTGCAGGCGGCGACGCAGGCCTTCCGGCTGGACCGCGTGCCACGCGTTCCGCCGCCCGCCCCCTCCGCAATGCACAACGCAAATGCCACGCAACATGCCTAGAATCGAGGCAACCCCTTCATTCGGATCGGCAAGGAGCACGGCATGACGTCCAGGGTTGCACTGGTCACCGGCGGCACCGGCGGCATCGGCACCGCCATCGTGAAGCGGCTGGCCGCGATGGGGCACCGCGTGGCCACCAACTACCGCAACGAGGAGAAGGCGCGCGCCTGGCAGGAGAAAATGCAGGCCGAGGGCGTCGAGGTCACGATCGTCAAGGGCGACGTCACTTCGCCGGAAGAGGCCGAGGCGATGGTCCGCGAGGTCGAGGCGCGGCTGGGGCCGATCGACATCCTCGTCAACAACGCCGGCATCACCCGCGACGGCACCTTCCACCGGATGAAGGCCGATCAGTGGATGGACGTGATCAACACCAACCTCAACTCGTGCTTCAACGTCACCCGTCCGGTGATCGAGGGCATGCGCGAGCGCAAGTGGGGCCGCATCATCCAGATCAGCTCCATCAATGGCCTGAAGGGCCAGTACGGGCAGGCCAACTACGCGGCGTCCAAGGCCGGCATGCACGGGTTCACCATCTCGCTGGCGCGCGAGAACGCCCGCAACGGCATCACCGTGAACACGATTTCCCCCGGCTACATCGCCACCGACATGGTGATGGCGGTGCCGGAGGAAGTCCGCGCGAAGATCGTGGCCGACATCCCCACCGGCCGCCTCGGCACGCCGGAGGAAATCGCCTACGGCGTGGGCTTCCTGGCCGACGAGCAGGCGGGCTGGATCACCGGCTCCAACCTCGACATCAACGGTGGCCACCACATGGGCTGGTGACGCCCGTAGCCTGCCGGCCGTTGCCCCACCGGGGGGCGGGCCGGTTCCGGCGCCGCCGCCGCTGTGCCACCATCGCCCCGCCACGTTTCCCGCCTTCCACACGGAGCCACCATGTCCACGCCCGATTCGACCGGCACGTCCGCCGCCCGCACCTCCAATGCCGGCCGCTACCTGTTCCTGCTGATCCTCGGCCTGGTGGTCGGCATGGTCGCCACCGTGATGGTGCTGCGCGCGCTGGACGCACGGAAGGACCACTTCCCCGAAGCACTGATGGAAGTCCAGGGCTGGCACATGGGCCAGCTGAAGGCCGCGATGGAACAGAACCGCTGCAGCGCCACCGACGTGCTGCCGCACCTGCAGGCCCTGCGCACGCTGGGCAACGACTTGGAGCCGGCCTTCCCGGACCTGCGCGATGACGAGCGCTTCCGCACCGCCGCCGCGGGCATGCGCGCCGCCGCTGACAAAGCGATCGCCGCCCCGCCACTCAGCTGCGAGAGCGTGGCCGCGGCGATGAAATCGCTGGGCGACGGCTGCAAGAGCTGCCACCGCGATTTCCGCGGCTGATCGACCCCCCGCCGCGTCCCTTCGAAGGCCGCCTCCGGGCGGCCTTCTTCGTGCAGGGCCTGACGCAGTAAGACTGCGCACCGTGTTCACATCCCGGCGACGTCGGTGAATCGCGGTTAAGCGCGTCGCCCCATCAGCGGCACGCGTCGGGCGCCGTTCATGCCGGGCGGCACAGGATCGACACATCGTGGCAACACCGCGATCCCACCCTCCGCACTCGCAAGGAGAACGCACATGGCCCTTCGCATCCCGCACCTCCTCGGCACCACCGCGACCGTCCTGGCCCTGGCCGCCAGCGTCGGCTGCGCCAGCACCGGCCCCACCGGCTACGGCGGTGGCAATGGCTACGGCGACGCCGGCTACAACCGCTACGGCAACACCTGCGCGAACTGCGGCACCGTGACCAAGATCAGCGTCGGCGGGGCGTCGGGTACCACCGGCGCGCTGATTGGCGGCCTGATCGGCGCGGTCGCCGGCCACGAGGTCTCGGCCCACACCGGCGGCAGCAAGGGCAACCAGAACGTCTCCGCCGTGGCGGGCGCAGCCGCCGGCGCGACCGTGGGCAACGCCATCCAGAAGAACCGCACGCCGGGCTACACGGTGGAGATCCGCATGGACGACGGCCGCACCGTGAAGGTCACCCAGGGCAACGTGTCCGGCTTCCGCGAGGGTGCACGCGTCCGCGTCGAGAACGGTCAGGCCTACCTGCAGTAACGCCCCTCTCTCCGCCACCGAACGGCCCGCCCCGCGGGCCGTTCGCATGCGTGGCTGGCACACTGCCTGCAAATCCCCCTGCGCGAGGCGCCATGGATCCCAGCACGCTGTCATACCTGATCGCCGCCCTGCTGGTACTGGTGGGCTTGGCTGGCACGGTGCTGCCCGTGCTGCCCGGCGTGCCGCTGGTGTTCGCCGGACTGCTGCTGGCCGCATGGACCGGGGATTTCGTCCAGGTGGGATGGCCGACGCTGGCGGTCCTGGCCGGCCTGACGCTGGTGTCGATCGGCGTGGACCTGTGGGCGACGGCCCACGGCGCCAAGCGGGTGGGCGCCAGCCGGCAGGCCATGCTGGGCGCGGCGATCGGCACCTTCGGCGGACTTTTCCTCGGCCTGCCGGGCCTGCTGCTGGGGCCATTCGCGGGCGCGGTGATCGGGGAACTGCTGCACCACCGCGCCCTCACCCACCGGACCGTGGGCCACGCCACCAAGGTGGGCGCCGGCACCTGGCTGGGACTGCTGCTGGGCACCGCGCTCAAGCTGGCGCTGGCCTTCGCCATGCTGGGCCTGTTCGCGCTGGCGTGGTGGCTGTAGCGTTTCCGCGGGACGGCCTTGCCGGCCATCGCACGGCAGGCCCGCCCGCTCAGCCGGCGGGCGCGGGGGCCTCGGGACAGAACTTCGCCCGGTAGGCCAGTGCCTTCGGCATCAGCGCCTCCAGCTGCTGGATGCGCGTCCCGGCGCTGGGGTGGGTGGACGCGAACTCGGGCGGCGCGTTGCCGCCCGCGTTGCGGTCCATCCGCTCCCACAGCGGCACGGCTTCGCGGGGATCGAAGCAGGCGGCGGCCGCCAGCATCAGCCCGAGCTCGTCCGCCTGCGTCTCCTGGCTGCGGGCATAGGGCAAGGCACTGCCGTAGCCGTAGGCGGACATCACGGTCTGCAACGTGCCCTGGTCCATGCCACTGGCAGCACCGGCCATCTGCCCCAACTGCTCCAGCTTGCCGCGGGTCATGCGCTGGGCGCCGTGGCGCAGCAGCGCGTGGGCGATCTCGTGCCCCATCACCACCGCTACCGCGTCGGCGTTCCGGGCCACCGGCAGCAACCCCGTGTACACCGCCATCTTGCCGCCCGGGAGGCAGAACGCGTTGACCTGGTCGGACTGCAGCACGGTGACCTTCCAGTCGAACGTCTTTTCGACGTGGCTGGCCTGCAAGCCGTGCTCCGCCGCCAGCGCATCGGACACCGGCGGAATGCGCTCGATCAGACGCCCGGCGATGGCCGTGACCTGCCGCGACACCTCGGCATCGGCCGGCAGCGGACGTTCCTGCTGCAGGACCTGCTGGTAGGCCTGGAGTCCGAGCGCGGTCTCCTGCTCCGGCGAAATGCTCTTGTCGATCACCACCGTCTCGCCGGTCAGCGGATCGACACTGCGGTTGGAGAACCAGTAGTACGCGGCGTAACCCGCGAACAGCACCAGCACCCAGAGGCGCAGGCCGCCCCTGCGGTTGCCCATCGGATTCGGGGTCATGCGGTGCTCCTTGTGCGTGGCCGGCGGATCGGTGGCTCGATACTACAACTGCCGCACCAGCCGGAACCCGACGCGCGCATTGGTGACATCCACCCCACCCGGCGCCCGCCATGCGGACCGCGTCTGCGCCGGCGCACTCGCCCAGGAACCGCCGCGATACATGCGCACCCGGCAGCCCGGGTTCACCCATGCGGCGCCGTTGGCCGGTGCGCGGCGGTACCCCTTGTGCCAGCAGTCGGCCACCCATTCGCTCACGTTGCCGCCGATGTCGAACAGCCCGAAGGCGTTCGGTGCAAACCGGCCGACCGGCGCCGGGCCCCACCAGCCATCGTCGTAACCGGGGAAGGCGTTGCTCCAGCGCCGTCCGCGGCTGGACACGTCGCGACTGCCGGCCAGGTTCTCCACGCCGGGTGGCGGCAGGCCATCTCCCCACGGGAAGCGGCCACTCCCGCCTGCCCGCAGCGCGTACTCGAACTCGGCTTCGCTGGGCAGGCGGTAGTGCTCGCCGGTCTGCCCGGACAACCACGCGGCGTAGGCCTCGGCGTCACGGGCGGTGACGTGGATCACCGGCAGGTCGTCGCCAGCAGGGCGGCCGTCGTACGTGGAACGCCAGTCGATGCCGCTGCCGCGCAGGAAATTGCCGCTGCGTACGTCGTAGGCCATCGAATGCCCGCGCTGGGTGGCGCGCGGCACGTAGCCGGTGGCCTCCACGAAACGACGGAACTGGCCCACGGTGATCTCGTGCCGCGTCATCGCAAAGCCGCGCTCGAAACGAATGGCATGGCGCGGACGCTCGTCGGCAGTGGCGTCCGGCTCGCCCTCCGGCGCGCCCATGGAAAACGTGCCGCGCGGCAGCACCACCAGCGCAGGGCCGCGGTCGCCGCCGGGCAGCGCGTCGGTGAACACCTGGCCGGGCTTGAACAGGCCGTAGTGGTCCACCTGCTCGATGCGCTGGCGCAGCGCCACGCCAGCACCCTCGCCGGGGCGGGCGATGCGCAGGAGCTCGGCCAGCCGTTCGCGGGCGAAGCGCAGCCCCGCCGGATCGGCCAGCGCCATCAGGCCCTGGTCGCCCAGCCTGCGGATGCGGTCCTTGCGCAGGAATTCGATGCGCGCGCGCGCCGCGGGCAGCGCCGGAGACTGCGGACGGACCGGCGTCGCGCGCGCCAGTTCGGCATACGCCGCATCGAAATCACCGCGCGCGGCCTGCGCCTCCGCGCCCGCCAGCAGCGCCGCCTCGACCGCCTCGATGCCCTGCGACGCACAGGCGCGCAGCGGCCACAGCGCCTGCGCCCGCCGGAACAGTGCCAGCGCCCCACCCGGGGCATCGACATTGCCCGCCCGCAGCGCCTGTTCGCCCGCCTGGCACAGCTCGAAGGCCTGCCCGGCGCGGTCCACCGCATTCAGGTAGGTCCGCACCTCGGGCTGTTCCGGCCACAACGTCCGCAACACGGTGCCGTGGCGCTGGGCATAGCGCAGGGCCGCCAGGTCCTCACCGGCGTCCAGCGCCACCCACGCCTGCGCCAGCAGCGCGGCCTGCGCCTTGTCCAGCAGCGCGGCATCTTGCGCGTTGCCGGGATCGCGCTGGCGCAACGCCAGCAGCAGCGGGATGGCCGACGCCGCGGTCTCGAACAGGTCGCCCTGGGCGAGGGCCCGCCGGGCCTGCGCGCGGGCACGGGCAGGCCGGTCGATGCGGACCTCGGGCAGCGTCCAGCTGAGGACGTCAGCCAGGGCGTCGTCCCCCTGGATGCGCACCTGCCCGGCTTCCACCGCGGGCGCAGGCTGCGCGGGCAGCCGCTGCTGGGCCGGCACGGGATGCCGGTCCAGCGCCGGCCGGGCCGGCTGCGGCTTGCAGCCGGCCAGCACGACCAGCCCTGCGATCGCGATGAGAAAACCGCCTGCGCGCAAACCCTGCTCCATGGACGCCGGCACGCCGCCGGCCGGAGGAGGAAATGAACTTAGGCCATGGGCAAGCCGCCGGCAACCGCATAATGGCGACATGACACATTGGATCGAGACCCCCGACGCGCTGCGCGCGCGCATCGCCACCCCGCCCGCCGCCATCGGCCTGGACACCGAATTCATCCGCGAACGCACCTACTGGCCGCAGCTGGCGCTGGTGCAGATCGCGCTGGGCGAATCCGACGACGACATCCTGCTGGTCGATCCGCTGCGGCCCGGCATGGCGAAGGCATTGGCGCCCCTGCTGGCCGATCCGGGCGTGCTGAAGCTGATGCACAGCCCCAGCGAGGACTTGGTGGCGTTCAAGCACGCCTGCGGCGTGCTGCCGGCCCCCCTGTTCGACACCCAGGCCGCCGCCGCACTATGTGGGCTGGGTTCCGGGCTGGGCTACCAGAAGCTGGTACAGGCCGTGACCGGCGTGGAGCTGGCCAAGGGCGAGACCCGCTCCGACTGGCTGCGCCGCCCGCTGTCGCCGGCCCAGCTGGACTACGCCGCCGACGACGTGCGCCACCTGCACGCCCTGCACCGGGACCTGCAATCGCGCCTGGCCACGAACGGCCGCGCGGCGTGGCTGGCCGAGGACAGCGAGCGCCAGCTGGCGAATGCCACCAGCGACGACAGCGACCGCTGGCCGCACCTGGCCATCCGCAGCGCGCAGTTCCTCGACGCCGACGGCCAGCGCCGCCTGCTGCGGCTGCTGCGCTGGCGCGACGCGCAAGCCCGCACCAGCGACCGCCCGCGCAGCTGGATCCTGGACAACGAGCTGGCGGTCGCCCTCGCCCGGCAGAAGCTGGACAGCCGGCTGCGCTTCGACGCCCTGCTGGACGGCTTCCCCAAGGCCCCGCGCAACCTGCGCACGCCGCTGTGGGAAGCCCTCACCACCCCGCTCCCCGACGAAGCGCAAGCCCCGCCGGTGCGCGGCGACGACCGCGACAAGAAGCAGCTGCGGGCCCTGCAGGACGCGGTGGCGGCGGTTGCGGCGGAGCTCGGGCTGCCGGAAGGCGTGCTGGCCTCCCGCCGCCTGTTGGAGGGCCTGCAGGACGGCAACGGATGGACCGGACCGCTGGCGGGCTGGCGCCGGGCCGTGCTGGAACCGCGGCTGTCGCCCCTGCTGGGGGGCTAGTTGGCAGCGCCCGATGGCATCCGTATAATGCTGTCTCCCAATGTGGGGCCATAGCTCAGCTGGGAGAGCGCGTCGTTCGCAATGACGAGGTCGGGAGTTCGATCCTCCCTGGCTCCACCAAAACACCAAAGCCAGCCCGCAAGGGCTGGCTTTTTTGTTGTCGCCGCCCAGGGTGCGGGCCGGCACGAGGCCGGCCCGCGATGGGTGTCCCGGGACGCGTCAGTTCAACGTCCGGCCGAATTCACTGACTTCCTTCTCGGCGCGCTCCCGCTGCCAGCCGTACTGCTCCTGCAACTTGCCCGCGAGGTACTTGCTGTCGCCCTGGGCGACATCGAACACGTCGTCGGTCAGCTCGCCCCACTTCGCCTGGGCCTTGCCTTTCAGCTGCTTCCAGTTGCCAGCAATGATGTCCTTGTTCATGTGCGTTGCTCCATTGGGGGGGACGTGACGGCAATCCGGCAGGGGGACACGCGAAGATTGCTGCCACGCGTCCATCCTGCAGGGCGTCGCATTTCCCCAGCGTGGACAAGGCGTTAGTTCCGGTTAACGACGTTCGCTCCGTTCATTCGCACGACAGGTCACCCCGGCCCTCCCTCCGGAGTGGCACCGCCCCATTCCCTCCCGACCTCAAGGTTCGTGGCGTGCTGGCGATATAGTCACCAAGGATTGAGCCCCGGGCGGCCACACCGCGCCTTGCCTGTGCCGGTTCACGAGCCAGGGGAACACCGCATGCGGAAGATCGGGACGGGAATGCAGTCCATCGTGGCGCGTACCGCGCTGGTGCTGGGCATCGTGGCGACGCTGTGCTTCACCGGCGCGGCGTGGCTGATCCAGAAGAAGGCGGCGGAGGTGCAGGAAGCCACCGCCATGGACGAACTGGAGCAGCTGGCCCGGGCGGAAGCGGCCAAGGTGCGCGGCTCGACCACCGAAACCCTCTCCCGCGTCCGTGGCCTCGCCGACGGCACGCTGTCGATGATGGCCCGCGGCGGCGCCGAGCGTGGCGAAGCCTCCTCGCTGGTGCGCCGCTTCTCCGAAACCGATCCCGCCGTACTGGGCTACTGGCTGGAGCTGGAGCCCGACGCCTTCGACGGCCGCGACGCCGAATTCGCCCGCACCTGGAAGGACGGCGAACCGGACGCGGAGGCCCTGAAGACCTTCGTCGCCGGGCTGACGCCGAGCCAGCAAGTGAGCACCGACGCCGGCCGCATGTCCGTGTACTGGACGCGCTCGGCCTCGGGGCAGGTGTCCCTGCAGGATGCGGTGGGCAGCGAGAACAACATCATCGTAACCGGCGATGCGGCGGAGAAGTACTACGCCGCCGTCCGCCAGCGCGGCGACGAGCTCATGTTCGAGCCGTATTCCGACGAGGTGGACGGCAAGCAGGTGCTGATGACCAGCCTGATGGTGCCGCTCAAGGTGGACGGCCAGTTCCGCGGGGTGGCAGGCGCCGACATCAGCCTGGACGCGATCCAGGCCAACCTGGCCAAGATCCGCCCCTACCAGCGCGGGGTGGTGCGCCTGCTCTCTCCCACCGGCATGGTGCTGGCGGCGCCGGAGAAGGAGCTGCTGGGCAAGCCGTGGAAGCAGGACCTGCGCGGCGTACTGGCGGCGCTGGCCCAGGGCGAGACGGTGCGCCGCCGCGAGATCGGTTCGCTGGTACAGGGTGAAGTGTTCCGCGTCTACGTGCCGGTGACCGTCGGCCATTCGCCGGACGCCTTCGCGCTGATGGTCACCGCGCCGGCCGACGCCGTGATGGCGGGCGTCGTGGAAATCCGCAACCGGGTCATCCTGGTCGGCGTCGCCAGCGTGCTGCTGCTGGTCGTCGTCGTGGTCGTCCTGCTGCGGGCGCTGATCGGTGCCCCGCTGCGCGGCATCGTGCAGGGCGTGGACGCGGTGGCGGCAGGCCAGCTGGATTACCCCATCGCAGCGGGCGGCAACGACGAGGTCGGGCAAGTCTCGCGGGCGCTGCGCAAGATGCAGGCGGACCTGAAGGCGCGGCTGGATGCCGAGCGGCGGATCGCCGCCGAGAACCAGCGCGTCCGCATCGCGCTGGATAACGCCGGCACCGCGATGCTGATCGCGGGCGCGGACGGTCTGGTGGTCTACGCCAACCCGGCGATGCGCAACCTGCTGGGCCAGTACCGGCCCACCCTTGCCCGCCACCTGCCGCAGGCCGACCTGGTCCAACTGGAGGGCCAGCCGCTGGCGCAGCTGCAGCCCGGTGGCAGCGACACCGCGCGGGTCGACGCCCTCCAGCAGCGCGAGCTGGTGTTCGGCAGCGCCGTGTTCGTACAGACCGCGGCACCGGTGGTGTCCGCCGACGGCGAGCGGCTGGGCGTGGTCGTCGAGTGGCGCGACCGCAGCCAGGAAGTCGCGGTGGAAGCCGAAGTGGGTGAGGTCATCGAGGCCGCCGCCGCCGGCGACCTGTCCAAGCGCATCGAGGTGGAGGGCAAGACCGGGTTCTTCCGCCGGCTTGCCGAGGGCGTGGACCGCATGCTGGACGCCAACGCCGGCACCATCGCGGATGTCCAGCGCGTGCTGGGGGCCCTGGCGCAGGGCGACCTGACCCAGCGCATCACCGCCGACTACCGCGGGGTGTTCGGCCGCATGCGCGACGACACCAACACCACCGTCGAGCGGCTGACCGAGACGATGGAACGCGTCCACGCGGCGGTGGACGCCATCCGCACCGCGGCGCGCGAGATCGCCGCCGGCAACAGCGACCTGTCCGCGCGTTCCGAGCAGCAGGCGGCAAGCCTGGAGGAGACCGCGGCGTCGATGGAGGAGCTGACCTCCACCGTGAAGAACAACGCCGAGTCCTCCTACCAGGCGCGGCAGCTGGCAACGGGCGCGGCCGACGTGGCCTCGCGCGGCGGCGCGGTGGTCGAGCAGGTGGTCGAGCAGATGGACGGCATCACCTCGGCCTCCAAGCAGATCGAGAACATCATCGGCGTGATCGACGGCATCGCCTTCCAGACCAACATCCTGGCGCTCAATGCCGCGGTCGAGGCGGCGCGCGCGGGCGAACAAGGCCGCGGCTTCGCGGTGGTGGCGGGCGAAGTGCGGGCACTGGCGCAGCGCTCCGCGGAGGCCGCCAAGGAGATCAAGGGCCTGATCGGCAGTTCGGTGCAGCGGGTGGACCAGGGCGCGGCGCTGGTCGCCCAGGCCGGCGGCACGATGCAGGAGATCGTGGACGCGGTGCGCCGCGTCAGCGACCTGATGGCAGAGATCTCGGCCGCCTCGCAGGAACAGAGCACGGGCATCGAGCAGGTCAACCAGACCATCACCCACATGGACGGCGTCACCCAGCAGAACGCCGCCATGGTGGAACAGGCCACTGCGGCGGCACATTCGCTGCAGGAGCAGGCCGACGACCTGGCGGAGGTGGTGGCGGTCTTCCGGCTGCGGTGAGGCGCACCAGCGAGGGCATGGCAAGGGCCACGCACGCTGGTTACAGTGGGGCATTTCCCGGGGATACACACCGCATGCCGCTCGCCGCCCGCAGGACGACGTGGTGGACCGCCTTGATGCTCCTTGCCCTCGGCGGGCCATGCGGGTCTTCCGCCAACGGATCGCAAGACCCGCGGCCGGTGTCCGAACAGTCCCGCGAACTGGTGGAGACGGATCCACTCACCGGCAAGATCGTGCGCCTGCGCGACGGGCGCGGGGACTTCCGCTACCGCTACGACGACGATGGCCGGCTGGTCGAGGCGACGCGCGAGGGCGATACCGTTGCCACGCTGACTTGGAACGCGCGCAACCTTCCCGCCTCGCTGATGGTGCAACGCCTGCGCGAGGGCACCCGCCACCAGCTGGTGTTCACCTATGACGCCCGTGGGCGCATGGCGCGCATGCAGCTCGATGGCCGCGGCGCCGTCACGCTCCGGTACGGCAGGGATGGCGAGCCGGTGATGCGTTCGACGCTTAACCCCGATGGGCACCGTGACGCGTTCGGTATGTTCGGCACCCTCGGAATGCTCACCCAACCCGCCGGCATCACCATCAGGATCGCATCGGAATGAACGCCGCCACTTGCCCTGCCCTCGTCCTTCGCCGGACCCTGCTCGCCTCCCTGCTCGCCTCCCTGCTGGCCGCCTGCGGCACGGCGGGCGCCGCCACGACACCCAAGCTCCAGGCCGACGGCCAGGTCCAACTGGCCGCCACCGGCGTGGAGTGGACCCTCGATGGCCCCTTCGCCCTGCGACGCGTCGAACTGGTCATCCGCAACCCCCACGACCGCCCGCTGGAAACCACGGTGCAGGTCCCCCTGGCCGGCAACGAACGCCTGCACGGCTACGCCCTCGACGTCGAGGGCTCGCTGCGCGACGCGGTGCCGGTGGAGCGGGTCCGCGCCCGCACCGCGTTCGAGGAGACCGTGCGCAACCGGGTGGACCCGGCGCTGGCCCAGAAGGAGGCCGGCAACCGCTACGGCATCCGCGTGTTCCCGATCCCCGCGCATGGCGAACGCCGCCTGCGCGTGGACATCGCCAGCCTCGCCGTGCGTGGTGCCTGCGGCTGGCAACATGGCCTCGACGCCGGCCTGCCGACGGGCAGCCGCGCGGCCGTGCGCGCCACGGCCACCGGAGCCCCGGTGACGGCCGGTAGCACGGCCCTGGGCTGGCGTCGCCTGCAGTCTCGTTACATGGCGTCCTGGCAATCCGGCGATACCCGAGCCGCACCCACCGCCTGCCTCGCCGCGCCATCGGGCGATGCAGCCTTCCACGCGACCTTCGAGGACGGGCTGGAAATGCACTGGCTGGAAGTGCCTGCGCGCCGCCCGGCCGCGGTGCCCGCCGCGCCCGCCCCGCGCCGCATCGAAGTGGTGTGGGATGCCTCCTACAGCACCCTCGGCGCCGACCGCACGGCGGAACTCCAGGTGCTGGACCGCTACCTGCGCGGCCGCAGCGTGGATGTCACCCTCAGCGTGCTGCGCGAGACGGTTCAGCGCCGCCAGGTCCGCATCGACTCCCCGGCGGCGCTGGCGGAATTCCTGTCCTCGCTGGCAGGCGAACAGCCGGACGGTGCCACCGCCCTCTCGGCATGGCGCGCGGATCCGAATGCGCAGCAGGTGCTGCTGGTCAGTGACGCCGTCGCCACCTTGCCGGGGACCGTCGATCCCGGCACCCGGGCTCCGGTGTTCGTGCTCGCGCACGGCGTGGCCGACCCGGCCCTGGCCCGGTGGCTGACGCGCTCGGGTGGGCAGGTGCTCGACCTGGCGACGCTCACACCGGAGCAGGCCCTGCGCGCACTGCGTCGCACGCCGACCCTGCGCGCGACGCTGGGTCCACTGGACCGCAACTGGCATGCCGAGCAATACGCCGTCGACGGCGGCGCCCTGCGCGCCTGCCACGTGGCGCCGTCGCCGGGCGCCATTCCGCGCCTGGCGCTGCTGCAGGCCACCGCCGGCGGACCGCGCGAACACGTGCACAAGGCCCTGGCCACGCGACCCTCATCGCTGGCCGCGTTCTGGTGCGCGACCTGGCAGGCCGAAGACCTAGAGGCCCAGCCGGACCAGCATCGCGCCGCGCTCGCCGCGCTGGGCGAACGGTTCGGCATCGCCAACCGCGAAACCAGCCTGCTGGTGCTGGAAAGCGACGACGACTACGTCCGCTTCGGCATCCTGCCGCCGGCGGCGGACGTCGCCCTGCGTGACCGCATCCAGCGCCGGCGCGCCCAGATGGACACCGAAAAATCCAACGCCTGGCTGGAAAACCGCCAGGCGATCCAGCGCGGCTGGCAGGCGCGCGTCGACTGGTGGAACACCGCCTTCCCGAAGGACGACCCCCGCCCCCGCTGGGCCGAGGAACGCCGCCGGGCCGAAGCCCAGCGCGCGCGCGAAGAGGCCGAGTCCGCCCGGGAACGCCGCGCCGCGCCCGGTCGTCTGGTCGGTGCCGCCGTGCCGGTGATGGCGGATGCCGCCGCCGCGCCGGCCCCGGGCAGCCCGC
>DASWXO010000150.1:0-1585 GCA_036405455.1 Thermomonas sp.
GTAGTCGTGCACCAGCTTGCCCAGGAACAGGTCGTGCACCTGCTGCACGGTGAATGGCGTGGTTTCCGCCTCGAACGCCCGCGCGGCGGTTTCGCCGCTGAGGAAGTTCATCGTCGCTTCCTCGTTGCGCACGTCGGCCAGCACCGCCTGTCCGATCTGCACGGTCACCGGCAGGATGGTGATGTTCTCGCGCTCGATGAAGTCGGTTGGCAGGTCGCAGGCCGAATCCGCGATGATTCCGATGCGCATGTTGTCCTCCAGCCCCCCGTTCAGTTGTCGAAGACCGTACCGCAAGTCGGACGCGCTTGCATGTGGCGGGGCGGCAACGACGCGCGCCGAGAGCGGCGCCGTTCATCCGCCTGCGGGCGCCGGCGCGCTGGATGGATTCAGTGCCAGGCGCCGAGGATCAGCCCGTACAGGGTGAACTGCAGCGTGTGGTAGCCGCCGTCGATCAGCCACAGCCGCAAGCTGCGGCCGGCAAATGCGTAGTTGATGGCGAAGCCCATCGCGACATAGGCCAGCCCGGCCACGAACCCTGCGTGCAGGGCGACCGGCAGCGGCGGCTCCGGCCGCAGCAGGACGGCGAACGCCGCCGCTGCGACCAGTGCCGCGACAAAGGCGGTCCCGAACACTCTCGCCGGATGCCCGCTGGGCGGTGCATCCGGGTCGATGCCGTTTTCCCGGCACCACGCGCGCCGGAACAGCGGGCCGTACCAGAGGCCGCCCAGCAGGAAGGCGGACAGCGCCGCAGCCAGGACGGCCAGCCAGTTGATGCCTTCGAACATCGCCATGGTCATCTCTCCCTCATGGCATCCGCGCCCGGTGGCCCCGGGCGCGGCGACCAGTCTGCGTCAGCGTGCGTCGGCCGGATAGGCGCGCGGCAGCTGGCCTTCTTCGGGCGTGCCCGCGGCGCGCAGGTAGCGGTCGCGCAGCTCGGTCTGGCGGCTGCGCATCGGGATCGCGCGGCCGTCCAGCCACAGCTGCCGGGCCACGCTGGCCACGTCCAGCGGGTCGCCACTCCACAGCACCAGGTCGGCGCGCTGGCCGACCGCGATGGACGCGCCGATGTCCGCGCCCGCGTCCAGCGCCGCTGCGGGTACCGAGGTCAGCCCGGCCAGCCCCGCTTCCCATGGCAGGCCGTTGGCCACCGCGTTGCCGGCCAGCTGGCGCAGCTTGCGCGCGTTGTGCGAGGCGTCGCCGCCCTGGAAGAAGGACACCTTGACCCCGGCCGCGTGCAGCCGTGCGGCGTTGTCCAGGGTCGCGCCGATCTCGTCGAAATCGCCGGGCAGGTTGGCCAGCACGTCGACGAACACCGGCACGCCGGCCGCGGCGATCTGCGGCGCCACCTTCCAGCCTTCCGCCGCGCCGACCAGCGCCACCCGCACGCCGCGCTGCTTGGCCCAGCGCAGCAGGCGGGCGATGTCGGCCGCGCGCTGCACCCGCACCAGCACCGGACCGCCACCGCCCAGGTATTTCGCCAGGGTAGTGCGGCCGGCGGGGGTGAGCAGGGCGAACTGCGAGTCGGCCGGGATGCGGCCGCGCGCCTCGTCGATCAGCTGGTCGAGCAGCATCCACTGCGCCGCGC
>DASWXO010000151.1:0-9461 GCA_036405455.1 Thermomonas sp.
GAAGCCGGGGAAGATCTCCACGCCCAGCGCTTCCGCCTGCTGCGCCAGCCAGCGCGTCACCGCGCCCAGGCTGACGATGTAGTTGCCCTCGTTCTTGAAGCAGTCCGGCAGCAGCCAGTGCGGCGTGGCCTTGGCGCCGGTGTCGTCGAGGAACAGGAATTCGTCCTCGGTCACCGCCTGCTTGAGCGGTGCGCCACGCTCGGCCCAGTCGGGGAACAGCTCCGTCAGGGCGCGCGGGTCCATGATCGCGCCGGACAGGATGTGTGCGCCGGGCTCGGAGCCCTTTTCCAGCACGCAGACCGACACTTCGCGCCCGGTCTCAACGGCCCGCTGTTTCAGGCGGATCGCGGTGGACAGCCCGCCAGGGCCGGCACCGACCACGACGACGTCGTATTCCATCGATTCGCGTTCGACGGTGGCCTGGCTGGTTGCATTCATGGGGGTCTCCTGGATCGAACCCCCGATTGTCCGGGCTTTGGCGGGAGCCGGCAATCCAAACGCTCGATCGTGGGCGCGGCGTCCCGCCTGAGGCTACGGGCCGTGCGCCTGCCGCTGGTGGGCCTGGCCGGCCTGCAGCGTCCAGCCGGCGATGTCATGGCCCACGCTGCCGAGGGCGGCGCCGAAGGCGTCCGCCACCCGCGCCACTTCGGTGCCCGCGGCCGGGACCGCCTGGCGGAAGGTGCGGCTGCCGGCCACGCCCTGGTCGCGGACGTGCAGCAGCTTGGCGTTGACCTCCACCACCGCGGCAGGCGTCGTCGCGCCGGCGTAATCGGCCTTGAAGGTGCGGATTTCCAGCAGCAGCCGGTAGTCGCCGGCGATGCCGCTGCCGGCGCGCGCCGCCACCGGCAGCTTGCCGCTGTCCTCCAGCGTGCGCAGCACGGCGTCCTCCACCATCTCGGAGGGGCTGCGCGCCCACAGCGCGCCGCGGTAGACCTGCAGTTCCCCCGGCACCGGGCTGACCACGATGCGCTGGCCGTCCATCATCCGGCCGTCGCCGCTGCCGGCCACCACCAGCGACCAGTCCGCCGCGGGCCATGCCGGGTCGACCTGGCGGGTCGGCTCGGGGGCGAAGATCGTCGGGGTTTCGCGGGGGCCGCCGACCAGGGAACTGCAGCCCGCCGCCAGCAGGCAGCCGGCGAGCAGGGCGGCGCGTGAGCGCAGGTGTCGGTTCATTGGGGGTCGAACTCCTTCGGCGTGTCACGGCCGAGCAGGTAGCGCGCGGGGTTGCCTTCCAGGCGCTGGCTGACCGCGCGCAGGTCGCGGATCAGCGCACGCAGTTCCGCCAGGGTGGGGCCCAGCTGGCCCAGTCCATCGTTGGTGAAGCGCTGCAGCCCGGGGCGGTTCTCGGCGATCAGCGCGTTGGCGTTGCCGGCGGTGGCGTCGAGTTTGGCGATCGCGGCATCGATGCGGTCCAGCAGCCCGGGCAGGCGCTGCACCAGGTGCTGGTCCAGGCCCTTCAGCGTGCCGTCCGCCGTGGCCAACGTCGTCTTCATGGCGGCGGTGGCGTCGCGCGCGTTGACGATCAGCTGGCCGATGTCTTCGCGCCGTTCGGCCAGGCTTCCGCTGGCCTGCTCGAGGTGGTCCAGCGTGGCGGAGATGCGCTGGATGTTCTCTTCGCTGAGCAGCTGGTCCATCCGTGCCACCAGCCGGTTGGCGGTGTCGGCGATGTTCTGCAGCGCCGAGGGTTCGGTGCGGATGACGGGCGGGCTGCCGTCGGCCGGCTGCGGCAGCGCCGGTGCGGTGGGGCTGCCGCCGGTGAGCTGGATGAACGGCACGCCGGTGATGCCCTGCTGCGACAGCTTGGCACGCGTGTCCGCCTTCACGGGGGTGCTCACCTTCAGCTTGAGCCGGGCGATCACCCGGCGCGGATCCTTCTCGTCGAGGCTCAGGCTCTCGACGGTGCCCACCGCCAGGCCGTTGTACTGCACGCTGCCGCCCTCGGTCAGGCCGGTCACCGGCTCGGTGAACACCACCGTGTAAGCGCGCCAGTCGCGCGACGAGGAGAAGTTGCTGGCCCACAGCGCGAACAGCAGCAGGAACACCGTGGTGAGCAGGGTGAAGGCGCCGATCAGCACGTAGTTGGCACGGGTCTCCATCAGCGGGGCTCCATCAGTCGTTTGCTGCCGTCGAGGCGCGCGCGGCGCGTCCGCGCGGGCCGTTGAAGTAGGCCTGCACCCAAGGATGGTCCAGCCGTTCCAGCTCCGCCACCGGCGCGGTCGCCAGCACGCGCCGGTCGGCCAGCACGGCCACCCGGTCGCAGATAGCGTAAAGCGTGTCGAGGTCGTGGGTGATCAGGAACACGGTCAGCCCCAGCGCCCGGCGCAGGGTCAGGATCAGCTCGTCGAACGCGGCGGCGCCGATCGGATCGAGCCCCGCCGTGGGTTCGTCGAGGAACAGCAGCGGCGGATCCAGCGCCAGCGCGCGCGCCAGCGCGGCCCGCTTGCGCATGCCGCCCGACAGCTGCGACGGCAGCTTGTCCACCGCGTCGGCGGGCAGGCCCGCCAGTTTCACTTTCAGCAGGGCCAGCTCGTAGCGCAGCGAGTCCGGCATGCCGGGGTAGTACTCCTTCAGCGGGACCTGTACGTTCTCGCCGACGGTCAACGACGAGAACAGGGCGCCGTCCTGGAACAGCACCCCGGTGTTGCGCTCGATATGGCGGCGCACCGCGGGGTCCGCCGACTGCGCGTCCATGCCCAGCACCTCGATGCGGCCGGCGTCGGGCCGGCGCAGCCCCAGGACCGAGCGCATCAGCACCGACTTGCCGGACCCCGAGCCGCCCACCACGCCGAGGATCTCGCCGCGCCGCACGTCCAGGTCCACGCCGTCGTGCACCACCTGCTCGCCGAAGCGGTTGGCCAGGCCCTGCACGCGGATCAGCGGCGCGTCGCCGAGTTCGGCGCCGTCGCTGGTGCGGATGATGGTGGTATCGGCCACGGTCAGTAATCCATCTGCATGAACCACAGTGCGGCGAAGGCGTCGATCACGATCACCAGCGAGATCGCCTGCACCACGCTGGAGGTGGTGCGCTCGCCCAGCGACTGGGCGGTGCCCTTCACCTGCAGGCCCTCCAGGCAGCCGATCAGGCCGATCACCAGCGCGAACACCGGTGCCTTCACCATGCCCACCACGAAGTGGCGGACCTGCATCGTCTCCTGCATGCGCGCGAGATAGGCGGCGGCGGGAATGTCCAGGCTGAACGCGCCGACCGCCATGCCGCCCAGCAGGCCGGCCATCATGGCGATGAAGGTGAGCAGCGGCAGCATCGCCAGCAGCGCCAACACCCGCGGGATCACCAGCAGGTCGATCGGGTCCAGCCCCAGCACGCGGATCGCGTCGATCTCCTCGCGGTTGACCATCATGCCGATCTGGGCGGTGAACGCACTGGCGGTGCGGCCGGCCAGCAGGATCGCGCTCAGCAGGACGCCGAACTCGCGCAGGAACGCGACGTTGACCAGCTCCACCACGAAGATGGTGGCGCCGAAATCCGCCAGCACCATGGCGCCGAGGAAGGCGATCACCGCGCCCACCATGAACGACAGCAGCGCCACCAGCGGTACGGCGTCGAGGCCGATCTGCTCCATGTGGTGCACGGTCGCGGTCAGGCGGAACCGTCCGGGATCCTTCAGCAGGCGGAGCAGCTTGGCCTGCACCTCGCCGAAGAAGCCCACTAGCGCCACCACCTCGCGGGTGTTCGCCACCACGGCGCGGCCCAGCCGCTCCAGCGCGGCGCGCACGCCGTATTCGCGCTTGCCGGTGGGACGGTCGTCGTGGACGTCCTCGATCGCGTCCACCAGCGGCTGCTGGTCGGGACGGAAATGCAGCGCCGCGTAATCCAGCCCGCGGCGGTCGGCGAAGCGCAGCAGTTGCAGTACCCCCAGCGTGTCCAGCCGCTCGCAGCCGCGGGCGTCCACCGCGGCCACGCCGTCCGGCGCACCCGCCAGCGCGGCGGCGATGCCGCTGGCGTAGCGCAGCGTCCAGCGGCCGTGCAGGTGCAGGGTGGTGGCGTCCCCGTCGGCAGTGCCGGCGGTGGGCGCGAAGCGGTCGGTGGCCGGGCTCATGCGGGCCCAAGCTTACGCAATGCGGCGCTGCCATGTGCATGCAACGCCGCGCATGCCATGCTTGGCCCATGCCGACCGCCATGACCGAAGCCACCTATACCGAACGCATCGCCTTCGTGGTGGACCTGGCCCGGCACCTGCACGCCTACGGCACCACGTCGCAGCGCATGGAGGGTGCGGTCGAGTCGGTCGCACGCCGGCTGTCGCTGGACTGCCAGCCCTGGTCCAATCCGACCGGGATCATCCTGGCCTTCAGCGATCCGTCGCGTCCGGCCGGCGAGTCCGACACCATGCGCGTGGTCCGGATGGGGCCCGGCGACACCAACCTGCGCAAGCTGTGCCTGGCCGACGGGATCGCCGAGGACGTGATTTCAGGCCGCATGGGCGTCTCCGCCGGCCGCGCCGCGCTGCGCGAGCTGGATCGCCCCGATTCGCGCCGGGCACGCGCCATGCTGGCCATCGGTTTCGCGCTGGCGTCGGCCTCGGTGGCCGGGCTGCTGCGGCTGCCCTGGCTGGACATCGCCACCTCCGGCGCCATCGGCTTCCTGATCGGCCTGCTGGCGCTGGCGGCGCAGTCGCGCCCGCGCCTGCACGAAGGCTTCGAGGCGCTGGCCGGCCTGCTGGCCGGCACCGTGGCCATCCTGGTCAGCCGTCTGGTCGGGCCGCTCAACCTCAATACCGTGATCATCGCGTCGCTGATCGTGCTGTTGCCCGGCATGTCGCTGACGCTGGCGGCCAACGAACTGACCAGCCGCCACCTGATGTCCGGTACTGCCCGCTTCGCCGGTGCGCTGATGGTCATCGTGACGCTGACCATCGGCACGGCGATCGCCTTGGGCATCGCCGATGCCGTGGGCATCGCGCCGCAGGTGAGGGCGCTGCGTCCGCAGCCGGAATGGGTGGTGTGGTGTGCGCTGGGCGTGGCGGCGTATGCGTTCGCCGTGCTGTTCCGGGCCCAGCGCCGCGACTACCCGCGGGTGATGGGGGCGGTGATCACCGGCTACCTGATTTCCCGGTTCGCGGGGGAATGGCTGGGGCCGCCGGCTGGTGTGTTCCTGGCGGCGCTGGCGGCGACCGCGGCGGGCAACGGCTACGCGCGCTGGTTCAAGCGGCCCGGCGCGCTGTTGCGCCTGCCCGGGATCATCATCCTGGTGCCGGGCAGCATTTCATTGCGCGGGGTGATTTCGCTGGTGCAGTCGCAAGACATCGGCGCCGGCGAAGCTGCGGCGATGGCGGCGCTGAATACCTTGATGGCGCTGCTGGCCGGCCTGATCTTCGGCAACCTGCTGGTCACCGCGCGGCGCAATCTCTGACCGGCTCTGGCCGGTCCGTCGCCCGGGCCTGTATCCACCGGGACGTCCAAAACAAAACGCCGGCACATGGCCGGCGTTTTGTTTGAAGCCAGGTGCGAAAGCGCTTACTTGATCAGGAACTCTTCCAGCTTGCGGCCCTTGGCGACTTCCGCCGCCACCCAGCGCGGCTGGCGGCCGCGGCCGGTCCAGGTGTCCTTCTCGTTGGCCGGGTTGCGGTACTTCGGCGGCACCTTGCCGGTGCTGCGGCCCTTGGCGGCCTTGCGGGCCTTCTTGGGCGCCGCTGCGGCCGTGCTGGCGCCGCCGGCCTTGCCGTACAGCTCCTCGAAGGTCCAGCCGGCGCTCTTCAGCACCTTGGCCACCGCGGCCTTGGTCTGCGCGGCGGGCTTGCGCTTGGCCAGTACCTTGCGGCGGCTGTTGGCGCGCTTGATCAGGGCGGCGAGCTCCTGGGGGCTCAGGTTTTCGATATTCACGCTCATGGGCATGGGTTTCTTATATGGGAAGGGGAATATCCAATCCTTGGACAACGGGATAATACGCCCGCAATATTCCCCTGCAAATAGCGGGTAATGCCGGGATTACCCCCGCAGGCGCGCCAGCAGGGCCTCTCGGTCCAGCTGTTCCGCCTCGGCGGCGGTGCGGGCGCGATATTCGAACGTGCCCGCCTCCAGCCCGCGGCCGGACACCACCACCCGGTGGGGAATGCCGATCAGCTCGATGTCCGCGAACATCGCGCCGGGGCGCAGGCCACGGTCGTCCAGCACCGCGTCGATCCCGGCGGCATTCAATTCCGCGTGCAGGGATTCCGCCGCGTCCGCCACGGCGGCATCGTTCTTCGGATTGATCACGCACACCGCCACCTGCCACGGTGCCATCGCCGCCGGCCAGACGATGCCGGCGTCGTCGTGGTTCTGCTCGATGGCCGCCGCCACGATGCGCGACACGCCGATCCCGTAGCAGCCCATCGCCGGCGCCACCGCCTTGCCGTTGGCATCCAGCACGCTGCACTGCATCGCCTCGGAATACTTGCGGCCCAGCGCGAACACGTGGCCGACCTCGATGCCACGGGCCAGGCGCAGGGTGCCGTGGCCGTCCGGCGATGCGTCGCCTTCGACCACGTTGCGGATATCCGCGGTTTCCGGCTCCGGCAGGTCGCGGCCCCAGTTCACGCCGGCGATGTGGAAGCCGGGCTTGTTGGCGCCGACCACGAAATCGGCCATCGCCGCCACGGTGCGGTCGGCCACGACGCGAATGGGCTTCTTCGCGCGCAGCGGGCCGAGGAACCCGGGCTCGCTGCCCAGGTATTCCTGCAGCTCCGCCTCGGTGGCCAGCCGGTAATCGGCCAGTCCGGGCAGTTTCGCCAGCTTGATCTCGTTCACCACGTGGTCGCCGCGCACCAGCGCCAGTACGAACTGCGGCTGGCCGTCGGCATCGGCGCCGATCACCGCGACCGACTTGACGGTGCGCTGCAGCGGGATGCCCAGCAGCGCGGCGACGTCCTCGCAGGTCTTCTGGACGGGGGTTTCGACGTCGCGCAGCGGTTCGGTCGTGGCGGGACGCGGGCCCGGCGCCACGGCTTCCGCCAGTTCGACGTTGGCGGCGTAATCGGACTGCTCGGAAAACGCCAGCGCGTCCTCGCCCGAATTCGCCAGCACGTGGAATTCATGCGAAGCGCTGCCGCCGATCGCGCCGGTGTCCGCGGCCACTGCGCGGAACGTCAGGCCCAGGCGTGTGAAGATGCGCGAATACGCGTCGTACATCTTGCGGTATTCGGCGTGCAGCGAATCGTCGTCGATATGGAAGGAATAGGCGTCCTTCATGATGAATTCGCGCGCGCGCATCACCCCGAAGCGCGGCCGGATCTCGTCGCGGAACTTGGTGGTGATCTGGTAGAAGTTCAGCGGCAGCTGCTTGTAGCTGGCCACTTCCTGGCGGAAGAAATCGGTGACCGCCTCTTCCGCGGTCGGCGTGAAGCAGTACTCCTGCTCCTTGCGGTCGCGGATCTTCAGCAGCTGCGGGCCGAATTTCGCCCAGCGACCGGTTTCCTCCCACAGCTCCTTGGGCTGGATCGAGGGCATCGCCATCTCGATCGCCCCGGCGCGGTTCATTTCCTCGCGCACCACCGCCTCGACCTTGCGCAGCACCCGCAGCCCCAGCGGCGACCAGGTGTACAGGCCGGCCGCGAGCTTGCGGATCATGCCGGCCTTGAGCATCAGCTTGTGGCTGACGATCTCGGCGTCGGCGGGCGTTTCCTTTTCGGTGCGGAGGTGGAAGTGCGACAGGCGCATGGCGGTCTGGGGTGGGGAAAACCGCCATTCTGCCACGCGCGGGCGCGGTACCCGCAGGCCGGGGCTCAGGGCTTGCCGCCGTCCACCGTGATGCCGTCCTGCGGCGTGCGGCTGATGCGCTCGTAGCGGCGGCCCTTGGGCGGGTCGTCAGTCACGTGCAGGTTGCCGGCCTCGTCCCGCCAGCGGTACAGGGTGTTCGCACGCTCGGCCTGGATCGCCGCGGCTTCGGCCGCGGCTTCGTTCGCCTGCGCACGCCGCGGCATCTCCGCGGTGAACCACCACCACGCCGCCGCCGCCAGCGCCACGGCGGCCAGCACCATCCCCAGTTGCTTCACGGCTTGGCCTGCGTGCAGAACGCCTTGACCGCGGCCTGGTTCAGGTCCAACTGCGCCTTGCGCTCATCGGCGGTCAGGTTGCGGTCGGGCTTGCCGTCTCCGTTGGCATCCATGCCGATGGGGTCGCCGCCCTGCAGGCGCGCCACGTTGGCACGGGCATTGGTGCACTGCTCGCTCTCCTGCGCCTTGGCTGCCGGCGTGGCCGGGCGGCCGTCCTGGACCTCGATGTCGCGGGCCTGGTGGCTCTGCTTCGGTGCGACGTCGGTGTAATGGGTCACGCCGTTGGCGTCCTTCCACTGGTAGACGCGCTGCTGGGCAATGGCCGGGGTCACGGCCGCGGCCAACGCCAGCGCGAGGGCAAGGGGGCGGATGGTGTGCATGCGGGCGCTCCGGGGGAATGTGCGCCGATTGCAGCACCGCGCCGCCGCCGCCGCAAGCCCGTAAACTGGCGGCATGGACGATCATGGAACCCCCGCCCCGCGTCCGCGCGGCCGCGGCATCTACCTGCTGCCCAACCTGTTCACCACGGGCGGGCTGTTCGGCGGCTTCTTCGCCATCATCGCGGCGTCGCAGGGGCGGTTCGAGGCCGCCTGCGTGGCGATCTTCGTGGCCGGTGTGCTGGACGGCCTGGACGGCCGGGTGGCGCGACTGACCAATACCCAGAGCGAATTCGGCGTGCAGTACGACTCACTGGCCGACCTGGTCAGCTTTGGCATGGCGCCGGCCATGCTGATGTACCACTGGGCGCTGCTGTCGTTGAAGCTCGACAGCGCCACGCTGGGCAAGATCGGCTGGCTGGCGGCCTTCCTGTACGCCGCCTGCGCGGCCCTGCGGTTGGCCCGCTTCAACAGCCAGGTGGGCACGGTGGACAAGCGCTGGTTCGTGGGGCTGGCCAGCCCGGCTGCGGCAGGGCTGATGGCCAGCTTCGTCTGGACCTGCCAGGACTTCGGCTGGTCCGGCGAGGAGCTGCGCTATGCGGCGCTGGCGCTGACCGTGGTGGCAGGCCTGCTGATGGTCAGCCGGGTGCGGTATACCAGCTTCAAGGGCAGCGGCAGCGGCCCCAAGGCTGACCGCGTGCCGTTCTTCGTGCTGGTGGTGGCGCTGGCGGTGCTGATCGCGCTGTGGATCGCCCCGGCGGTCACCTTGCTGGCCACCAGCGTCCTCTATGCGCTGTCGGGGCCGCTGCTGTGGCTGCGCCGCCGCTGGCAACCGGGGCAGGATACCGCGGCGTGAATTGGGACCCGTTCCAGCGGGCGGCGTTGGCCGAGCTGGGCCACGTCCTGTACCGGGTGCCAGCGGCGGCGCCGGCGTTGCCGCCTGCCGGGATCGAAATGGAGGTCGCGCCTGCCGCGATGGGTACCGCGGACGATGCCATGCTGGCGCGCCTGGCGCGGGCCGCGCGCGTGGCGCCCGAGGCCCTGAGCGGCCATGCCGACATCGTGGCCGCCGCCGCGGGCCTGCGCGGCGACG
>DASWXO010000152.1:0-7181 GCA_036405455.1 Thermomonas sp.
ACCAGGTCGCCCAGGTACATGAAGGCGGTGAAGTCGGACACGCGCGCGGCCTGCTGCATGTTGTGGGTCACGATGGCGATGGTGTAGTCGTTCTTGAGCTCGGCGACCAGCTGTTCGATGCGGCTGGTGGAGATCGGGTCCAGCGCGGAGGTCGGCTCGTCCAGCAGCAGCACGTCCGGTCGTAGCGCGACCGCGCGGGCGATGCACAGGCGCTGCTGCTGCCCGCCGGAAAGCCCGAGCGCGCTCTGCCCGAGCTTGTCCTTGACCTCGTCCCACAGTGCGCCCTGGCGCAGCGCGCTCTCGACGCGGTCGTTCATGTCCGCCTTCGACAGTTTCTCGTGGTGGCGGATGCCGTACGCCACGTTCTCGTAGATCGTCATCGGGAACGGCACCGGCTTCTGGAACACCATGCCCACCTTGCTGCGCAGGCGGTTCATCGGGTACTTCGGGTCGAGGATGTCCTCGCCGTCCAGCAGCACCTGGCCCTCGGCGCGCAGCTTTGGGTAGAGCGCATAGATGCGGTTGAACACGCGCAGCAGGGTGGACTTGCCGCAGCCGGACGGGCCGATCAGCGCGGTGACGCGCTTCTCGGGGATGTCCATGTCGATGTTCTTCACCGCATGGAACTTGTCGTACCAGAAGTTCAGGCCGCGCGCGGCGATCTTGACCGGCGGCGTCAGGGCGGCGTCGTGCGCGGCCGCGGCGAGGGCGTGGTTCATCGGGGGGGTCCGGAGGTCAGTCATGGGCGGCGCGCTTGCGCAGGAGGAGGAACCGGGCCAGCAGGCTGGTGGCCAGGACGAAGAGGGTGACCAGCAGGGCGCCGGCCCAGGCCAGGTGTTCCCAGTTCTCGAAGCCGGACCCGGCGAACTTGTACATTGTCAGCGGCACCGCGCTCATCGCGCCATTGACGTTGAGGCTGAAGAACTCGTTGCCGAAGGCGGTGAACAGCAGCGGCGCGGTCTCGCCGCTGATGCGGGCCAGCGCCAGCAGCACGCCGGTCACGATGCCGGGCAGCGCGCTGCGGTACAGCACCTGCAGGGTCACCTTCCACTGCGGCACGCCCAGCGACAGCGCGGCCTCGCGCATCTGCACCGGCACCAGCCGCAGCATCTCGTCGGTGGTGCGCACCACCACCGGGAGCACGATGAACGCCAGCGCCAGTGCGCCGGCGATGGCGGAAAAGTTGCCACCGGTGGTCATCACGAAGGCCGCGTAGACGAACAGGCCCAGCACGATCGACGGCGCCGACAGCAGGATGTCGTTGACGAAGCGCACCGCCGTGCCCAGCTTGCTCTGGCCGCCGACCTCGGCCAGCCAGGTGCCCGCGGCGATGCCCAGCGGCGTGCCGATCGCCACGCCCATGCCGCACATCAGCAGGCTGCCGACGATGGCATTGCGCAAGCCGCCGGCTTCCATCGGCGGCGGCTGGTCCTGGGTGAACAGGGTCAGGCTCAGGTGGGCCAGGCCCTTGGCCAGCAGCGTCCACAGGATCCAGCCCAGGAAGGCCAGGCCGAACAGCGCGGCCGCGCAGGCCAGGACGATGGCGATGGCGTTGATGGCGCGGCGGCGCCGGTACAGCGCGAGGGACGGGGTGCTCACCGGTTGCCCTCCTTGCGGGCCAGGTTCATCAGCATCAGGCGCGCCAGCGCCAGCACCACGAAGGTCACGATGAACAGGACGAAGCCCAGCAGCAGCAGCGCCGCGCGGTACGTCTCGGTGGCCTCGCCGAAGTCATTGGCGATGAGCGCCGCGATGGTGGTGGAGGGCTCCAGCAGCGAGGTGGTGAAATTCACGCTGTTGCCGATCACGAAGGCGACCGCCATGGTTTCGCCCAGGGCGCGGCCCAGCCCCAGGAACACGCCGCCGATGACCGCCGAGCGGGTGTAGGGCAGCACGATGTCCCAGCTCACTTCCCACTTGGTCGCGCCCAGCGCGTAGGCCGATTCCTTCAAGCGCGACGGCACCGTCAGGAACACTTCCCGCATGGTCGAGGCAATGAACGGAATCACCATGATCGAGAGCACCAGGCCCGACGTCAGCATGCCGGCGCCGATCGGCGGGCCGCGGAACAGCGCGCCGACCACCGGCAGCGGGCCCAGGTGGGCGTCCATCCACGGGATCAGCTGCTCGCGCATCACCGGCATCAGCACGAAGAAGCCCCACATGCCGTAGATGATCGACGGGATGCCGGCCAGCAGTTCGATGGCGGTGCCCACCGGCGTGCGCAGCCAGCGCGGCGCGACCTCGGTGAGGAAGAAGGCGATGCCGAAGCTCACCGGCACGGCGATGGCCATCGCGATGACCGCGGTGACCAGGGTGCCGTAGATCGGCACCAGTGCGCCGTACTTGTTCTCGACCGGATTCCAGTCGCTGGACAGGAAGAAGCCGAGCCCTTCGTGCGCGAGCACGCTGCGGCCGCCCCACAGCATGGACAGGGCGGCGCCGGCCAGCGTGACCAGGACGAACAGCGCGGTGGCGGTGAGCAGCCAGCGGAAATGCCGGTCGTGGCGCGCGTCGACGGCGTCGCGGCGGCTGGCGGCGGGGGAATCGGTAGGGGCGATGGCGCTCATTCGGTCTGCTCGTCATGCCCGCGAAGGCGGGCATCGGTGGAGGCGGGCGCGGCGGCGGGCGCCGGTGCCGGGATCAACCCGGCTGCCCGGCCCAGTAGGCCTCGATCTGGCGCACCAGGTCCGGCGGCAGCGGCACGTAGTCCAGCGCTTGTGCTTGCGCGGTGCCGTTCGCCCAAGCCCAGCGGAAGAAGTCGCGCGCGGCAGCCGCGGCGGCGGCATCGCGCGGCTGGCGCCGCATCAGGATGAAGTTGGTCGCCGCGATGGGCCATGCCTGCGCGCCGGGGGCGTCGGTGATCACCAGCGCGAAGTCGCGGGCGTTCTTCCAGTCCGCGCTGGCGGCCGCGGCGGCGAAACTCTCGGCGCTCGGCTGGACCCATTCGCCTGCGGCGTTGCGCATGGCCGTGTAGGCCATCTTGTTCTGCAGCGCGTAGGACAGCTCGACGTAGCCGATCGCGCCCTTGAGCTGCTTCACGTAGGACGCCACGCCCTCGTTGCCCTTGCCGCCCACGCTGGTGGCGACCCAATTGACGGTGGTGCCTTCGCCCACCTGCGCCTTCCAGTCCGCGCTGGCCTTGGAAAGGTAATTGGTGAAGTTGAAGGTGGTGCCCGAGCCGTCCGAGCGGCGCACGACGTTGATCTTGTCGGCCGGCAGCGCGACGCCCGGGTTGGCCGCGGCGATGGCCGGGTCGTTCCAGGTCGTCACCTTGCCGAGGTAGATGTCCGCCAGCAGTGGCCCGGTCAGGCGCAGCTGCCCGGCGGCGATGCCCGGCAGGTTGACCACCGGCACCACGCCGCCGATCACCGACGGGAACTGGACCAGGCCGTCCTTCGCCAGCTCCTCCGGCGGCAGGGGCTTGTCCGAGGACCCGAAGTCGACGGTGCCGGCCTTGATCTGGGCGATGCCGCCGCCGGAGCCGATGGACTGGTAGTTGATCCGCTTGCCGTTGGCCTTGGCGTAGTCGGCGGACCACTTGGAGATCAGCGGGTAAACGAAGCTGGCCCCGGCACCGGTCACGATGTTGGCGACCTTGTCCCCGGCTTGCGGCGTGCCGGCCGCATCGCCCTGGGCAGGCGCGGAGCCGCCGGTGCAGGCGGCCAGGCCGACGCACAGGCTGAGGCAGAGGGCGGTCGTGCGGAGCAGGGGCAGGCGCATGGGGGTCTCGCGATGGGGTTCCGGTAGGCGACATGAAACGATGGTTTTGTGACAGCCCGATGACGGCGGCTGGATTTCCGTCATCCGCGGTTCGACAAAAAAAGCGGCGGGCCGGAGCCCGCCGCCTGGTTGTCACGCAAGCGCGATTACTTGATGTTCTGGGCCCAGTAGGCCTCGATCTGCTGGACCAGCGAGTCCGGCAGCGGCACGTAGCCCAGCGAGCTGGCCGACGCGTCGCCATTGGCATACACCCAGCGGAAGAACTCGACCGCGGCCTTGGTGCCCGCCTTGCCGTCCTTGTGCACCAGCATGAAGTTGGTGGCGGTGATCGGCCAAGCGTTCTGGCCCGGCGCGTTGGTGACGATCAGGAAGAAGTCCTTGGCGGACTTCCAGTCGGCGCTGGCAGCGGCCTCCGAGAAGGTGTCGTCGCTCGGGTTCACGTAGTTGCCGGCGGCATTCTTCAGGCGCGAGTAGGACAGCTTGTTCTGCAGGGCGTAGGCCAGCTCGACGTAGCCGATGCTGCCCTTGATCTGCTTGACGTAGGCGGACACGCCCTCGTTGCCCTTGCCGCCGATGCCCAGCGGCCACTTCACGGTGGTGCCTTCGCCCACGCCGGCCTTCCACGACGGGCTGACCTTGGACAGGTAGTTGGTGAAGTTGAAGGTGGTGCCCGAGCCGTCCGAGCGGTGCACCACGGTGATCTTCTGGGCCGGCAGGCTGATGCCGCGGTTGGTGGCGACGATGCGCGGGTCGTTCCACATCGTGATCTTGCCGAGGAAGATGTCGGCCAGCACGTCCGGGTCCAGCTTCATCGCGCCGGCCGGGATGCCCGGCAGGTTGAAGGCGGGAACGATGCCGCCGATCACAGAGGGGAACTGGCCCAGGCCCGAGCGTGCGAGCTCGGCGGGCGGCAGCGGCTTGTCGGAGGAGCCGAAGTCGACGGTGCCGGCCTTGATCTGGGCGATGCCGCCGCCGGAGCCGATGGACTGGTAGTTCACTTCCTTGCCGGTGGCGGCCTTGTAGTCGGACGACCACTTCGACATGGCCGGGTAGACGAAGGAGGCGCCGGCGCCGGTCACGTCGGAAGCGAAGGCGCTGGCGGCGAAGCTGGTCGCCAGCGCGAGCGCGGCGAGGCGGAACTTGAAGGACTTGGACACGAAGGACTCCTGATGATCGGAAGCGACGGGGGTGGTCCCGTTTCGCCGCGCATTCCATCGCGCGGCCATGACACCCGCGGGTCGATTTCATGACGGTCCCGTGACGGCGGCATCGGCGTGCGGGGACGGGCGGTCGATGTTGGCCCGAGGTGAAGAAAAACGCCGGAAGGAAATAAAACTGCAACCGTGGCCGTGTGAAATGCCCCGGCAAGCGACGCAGGCGGAGACCTGCGCGCTGCCCGACCCGACGTCCATCACACACCCGGAGTTCCCACATGCGTCCCACCCGATTGGCTGCCGCGATCGCCCTGATCGCCACCGGCACCCTCAGCTTCAACGCCGCCGCACAAAGCGCCCCCAATGCCCAGGACATCGCCGAGCTGAAGGCGCAGATCGCCGCGCTGCAGGCGCAGATCCAGAACCTCGAGGAGCGCACCGACGCGCAGTCCGACGTCAACGTCGCGCAGGCCAAGACCAACGAGCAGCTGGACGACCTGGCCGGCCTGAAGAAGCTGGTGAACGACACCAAGATCAGCGGCCGCCTGTATTACGACCTGACCAACATCGATGACACCAGCAAGGGCGTGAAGACCGACAAGTCGGGCTTCGCGTTCGACATCAAGCGCTTCTACCTCGGCGTTGATCACAAGTTCAACGACCAGTGGTCGATGAACCTGACCACCGACTTCCAGTACTCCTCGGCCATCGGCGCCACTGAGATCTACCTGAAGAAGGCCTAAGTCCAGTACAAGCTGAGCGACGCCTTCGTGCTGCGCGCCGGTGCCACCGACCTGCCGTGGGTGCCCTTCGCCGAGAACTACTACGGCATGCGCTACATCGAGAACACCCTGATCGATCGCCTGAAGTTCGGCACCTCGGCCGACTGGGGCCTGCATGCGGGCGGCAAGGTGGCCGGCGGTACGATGGAGTACGCGGTCGCCGCGCTCAACGGCAACGGCTACAAGAACCCCAGCCGCAGCAAGGGCCTGGACTTTGAGGGTCGCCTGAGCTTCGCCCCGACCGAGAAGACCGTGGTGGGCATCGGTGCCTACTCCGGCACCCTGGGCAAGGAGAAGCAGACGGTCGACGCGCTGCACACCGCCAACCGCGTGGACTTCCTTGCGGCCTATGCCTCCGGCAACACCCGCTTCGGCGTGGAGTATTTCCAGGCCAAGAACTGGAACAACGTGCTGACCGCCGCCACCGACAAGGCCACCGGCTGGTCGCTGTGGGGCAGCATGGGTCTGACCCAGAAGGGCGTGACGGTGTTCGGCCGCTACGACCGCAGCGACATCAGCAAGACCCTGGATCCCAGCCTGCAGGACACCTACTACAACCTGGGCGTCGAGTTCCCGATCGCCCCGGGCGTCAAGATCGCGACGGTGTACAAGCACACCGACACGCGCAACGACGCGCGCAGCAAGGACCTCAAGACCGACGAGTTCGGCGTGTGGGGCGAGTTCCGCTTCTGATCCCCGGAAGCAGCCAGACGAAGTGGCATGGGCGGCGGACTTCGGTCCGCCGCTTTTTTTTTTGTGCGCGCAGGCTCAGTTGGCCCAGCTCGACGGGCCTTTCCCGGGCCAGCGGCACAGGTCGTGGATCGGGCAATGCAGGCAGTCCGGCTTGCGCGCCTTGCAGGTGTAGCGGCCGTGCAGGATCAGCCAGTGGTGCGCGTCGCGGGCGAACTCGGCCGGCACCAGCCTGACCAGTTTGTCCTCCACCGCGCGCACGTCCTTGCCGGGCGCCAGCCCGGTGCGGTTGGAGACGCGGAAGATGTGCGTGTCCACCGCGATGGTCGGTTCGCCGAAGGCCGTGTTCAGCAACACGTTGGCGGTCTTGCGGCCCACGCCGGGCAGCGCTTCCAGCGCCTCGCGTGTGCGTGGCACCTCGCCGTCGTGGTGCTCCAGCAGCAGCCGGCACAGCGCGATGACGTTGGCCGCCTTCGCGTTGAACAGGCCGATCGTGTTGATGTAACCCTTCAGGCCGTCCTCGCCCAGCGCCAGGAGCGCCGCGGGGGTGTTGGCCACGGGATAGAGCTTGCGGGTGGCCTTGTTCACGCCGACGTCGGTGGCCTGCGCGGACAGCACCACGGCGACCAGCAGTTCGAACGGCGTGGTGTACTCGAGCTCGGTGGTGGGGTGTGGATTGGCGTCGCGAAGGCGGGTGAACAGCGCGACGATTTCGTCGGGCGTCAGCTTGCTGCCGCGCGCCGCGCGCGGCTTCCGCGCCGCGGTCACGGTTGGCGGGCCTTGGCTCGGGCCTTGGCCAGCGCCCGCGCCAGCGCGTCCGCGGCCGCCGAGG
>DASWXO010000153.1:0-9725 GCA_036405455.1 Thermomonas sp.
CATCGTCCAGCGCGGCGATCGCGATCGGCGAGGCGGCGAGCACCTGTGCGCCAAGGCGCCGCGCCGCCGCCCGCAGGCCGCCGTGCTGGCCGCGCGGGCGCAGCGACAGGACGGTCCAGTGGTGCAGCGGAAGGGCGGGAGCGACAGGGCGCGGCATGCATACAGCTTGGCATGGTGGCGTGCGTGCGTCAGGCTGCGCACATGGATCGGATCACTTCCCACGAACAGGGCCTGGCGGCGCTGGCCGCCCATTTCGCCGGCATGCCGCCGGTCGCCGCGCTGCAGGTACGGGTGGACGACTGGCGCGAGGGCCGGCTGCGGCTGCGCGCGCCGCTGGCGGCCAACGTCAACGACAAGGGCTGCGCGTTCGGCGGCAGCCTGTCCTCGCTGATGACCATCGCGGCCTGGGGCCTGGTGGCGCTGGAGCTGGAAAGTGCCGGCGTCCACGCCGACGTGTTCGTGGCGGACAGCCGCGTGCGCTTCCTGAAGCCGGTGTTCGAGGACCTGGTGGTCGAGGCCGAGTTCGACGATGCCGGCGAGCACGCCGCGCTGCTGGACGTGCTGCACCGGCAGGGGCGCGCCAGCATCCGCCTGCAGGCCCGCGCGGTGCTGGCCGACGGCGCGGTGGCCGCGACCTATGTCGGGCGGTACGTGGCGATCGCCAAGGCCTGACCCCGAGCGGGTAGGATGCGGCATCCCCCTCCGCGGAGACGCTCGATGTCCCGATGGCTGCTGCGCTGCCTGCTGCTGTGTTGCCTGGTCCTGCTCGCCGGATGCCCGAAATCGGCCAGCAAGGGCAGCGCGCTGGACGAAGTGCAGTACACCTACTCGGCGGCGATCCGCTGGGGTGACTTCGAGGGCGCGTGGAACCTGGTCGACCCCGAGGTCCGCAAGACGCATCCGCTGACGGACGTCGATTTCTCGCGCTACAAGCAGGTGCAGATTTCCTCGTACCGCGACCTGGGCGGCACCACGCTGGGCAGCGGCGAGGTGGTGCGCGACGTCGAGATCGGGGTGATCAACCGCAACACCCTGACCGAGCGCACGGTGCGCTACCGCGAGCGCTGGCGGTACGACGCGCAGGCCCGCAACTGGTGGCTGGTGACCGGCTTGCCGGACCTCTGGGGCGAGTAAGGCCGCCGGGGCCGGGGCACCGGCCCTGCGCCCGAAGCCGCCGCAGCCTCTACAATGGCCGGCCCGTCATACCCGGTCGATGCCGTGACTTTCGCCGAACTGGCCGCCTTCGCCGGCCGCCACCCCCTGCTTTCGCTGGCCCTGGTCGGCCTCACCGTGGCGATCATCGCCAACGAAATCGCGTCCCTGCTCAGCGGCGTGCGCCGGATCGGCCCCGCCCAGCTGACCGGGCTGATCAACCGCGACAACGCGCTGGTCGTGGACCTGCGCCCCTCGGGCGAGTTCGAGAAGGGCCACATCGCCGGCTCGAAGAACGTCCAGACCAGCCAGTTCGACCCCGAGAACAAGCACCTCGCCGCCGCCAAGGCGCTGCCGGTGGTGCTGGTGTGCCGGGTCGGCCAGACCGCCAGCGGTGCCGCCAAGCGCCTGCGCAAGGCCGGCTTCACGCAAGTCAGCGTGCTCGAGGGCGGCATCCAGGCCTGGCAGGCCGCCGACCTGCCGCTGGTCAAGGGTCGCTGAGCCGGCCGGTGCCGCGCGGGGCTTGTGTTCCGCGCCGGCGCGCCCCACGTCGAACAGGTCGCCCCGCGTTCGGTGCGATAATCGACCCTTCGTCTTCCATCCGCTGCATTCGAGAATCCCATGTCCGATGAAACCCTGAACGGCGCCGCCGCGCCGGCCGCCGATGCCCAGATGGGCCCGACCTTCACTGTCGAGAAGCTGTACGTGAAGGATGTGTCCTTCGAGGCCCCGAACGCGCCGCAGGTGTTCAACGAGCAGGGCCAGCCGGACCTCCAGATGAAGCTGAACCAGAAGGTGCAGCGCCTGGCCGAGAACGCGTTCGAGGTCAGCCTGGGCATCACCCTGACCTGCACCCTGAACGGCAAGACCGCCTACCTGGCCGAAGTCGAGCAGGCCGGCGTGTTCGGCCTTGGCGGCATGGACGACCAGATGCTGGACGCCATGCTGGGCATCCAGTGCCCGAACATCCTGTATCCCTATGCCTCGTCCGCGATCGGCCAGCTGATCACCGCCGGCGGTTTCCCGCCGTTCCCGATGCAGCCGATCAACTTCGACGGCCTGTACGCCGAGACCCTGCGCCAGCGCGCCGCGCAGCTGGGCCAGGGCGACTCGCTGGCCGACGCCGAAACCGCCGGCAACGCCTGAACGGCGACGCATGACGGCGTCTGACAAGCCGAAGGTCGCCGTCCTCGGCGCGGGCTCCTGGGGCACCGCGCTGGCTGCGCTGATCGCGCGGCACGGCCACCCCACGGTGCTGTGGGGCCGCGATCCGTCGGTGGCGTCCGCCATCGACGGCCGGCACGAGAATCCGCGCTACCTGCCGGGCATCGCCCTGCCGGCGGGGCTGCACGCGACCACGTCGCTGCCGGACGCACTGGCCGATGCCGGCTTGGTGCTGGTGGTGGTGCCGTCGCACGCGTTCGCCGAGACCCTCCGCGCGCTGGCGCCGCTGCGGCCGGCGGGTGCGGGCGTGGCGTGGGCCACGAAGGGCTTCGAGCCGGGCAGCGGCCGCTTCCTCCACGAGGTCGCCGGCGAGGTGCTTGGCGACGGCGTGCCGCTGGCAGTCGTTACCGGCCCCTCGTTCGCCAAGGAAGTGGCGGAAGGCCTGCCCACCGCGCTGACCGTGCATTCGGACGATGCCGGGTTCTGCCAGCAGGTCGCCGATGCGCTGCACGGCCCCGCGTTCCGCGCCTACACGGGCAACGACATGCGCGGCGCCGAGCTGGGCGGCGCGATGAAGAACGTGCTGGCGGTCGCCACCGGCGTCGCCGACGGCATGGCGCTGGGGCTGAACGCCCGCGCCGGCCTGATCACCCGTGGGCTCAACGAGATGCTGCGCCTCAACATCGCGCTGGGGGGCCGGCCGGAGACCCTGATGGGCCTGGCCGGGCTGGGCGACCTGGTGCTGACCTGCACCGGCGACTTGTCGCGCAACCGCCGGTTGGGCCTGGCGCTGGGTCGCGGCGCGTCGATCGCCGACGCGGTGCGCGAGATCGGCCAGGTGGTGGAGTCGCTGCAGACCGCCGACGAGGTAATGCGGTTGGCGAACGCGCACGGCATCGAACTGCCGATCGCCGAAGGCGTGCGCGACGTGCTGCACGGCGCCGTCACGCCTGCGGAAGGCCTGGCGCGGCTGATGGCCCGCGAGCGCAAGGCGGAATATCCGCAGTCGCTGTTCTGTTGAATCCACGCAGCCGCTGGCTGCGTTGCGCTCCATGGCTCCGGCAAAAGAAAACGCCCGGCTTGTGCCGGGCGTTTTCGTTCAGCGGGGTGACGTCGCTTACCAGGTGAAGCGCGGGCCCACGAACCACTGGGTGTCGCCGCCCTTCACGAGGCGGACGTCGGCGTTGATGCCCCAGTTCTGGTTGAACTTCACGTTGGTGCCCAGACGGCCGTAGGCGTCGCCCGCGAAGTCGTTACCGTCCTGGTAGCCGACCATCGCGTAGCCTTCGATGTTCGGGGTCAGCGCGCTGCGCAGGCCCGCTTCGACGCTGTAGCCCTCGGCGTTGATGCCGGCGCCGGCGTCCAGCTTCTCGTAGGCCAGGGTGCCGACGAAGTCGGTGCGCTGCGAGATGCCGCGGTTGTAGCCCGCGCCCACGCGCCACTGGTCGAAGTCGACGCTGGTGTGGTCGATCTTCTGGTTGGCGTAGTCGGCGAACAGGTGGACGTTCGGGTGCACCGCGACGGAGCCGCCCAGGCCCCAGCCGTCGGCGTTACCGCCGTCGGTGTTGGTGGCGACGTAGCCGCCCTTCACCGAGTTGTAGGAGATGCCGTCGGCCGCGGAGGCGGCGAGGGGCAGGGTGGCAGCCAGGGCAATGGCAATGACGAGACGCTTCATGAGGTGGACCTCCATGTTGTTGTTGTCCGCCCCGCTCGATCGGCGGGACGTGGGCGCATTCTTTGCGCGCGGTCACAACATGGACTGAATCCGTCCCGGCGCGGTACAGGCATCGTTCGGGAACGATGGCGTACACGCGCGTGGTCACGCCCCGCCGGCGAAGCCCGCCTGCCGCCAGGCTTCGAACACCATCACCGCCACCGCGTTCGACAGGTTGAGGCTGCGGTTGTCGGGGCGCATCGGCAGCCGCAGGCGCTGCGCCTCGGGAATCGCGTCCAGCATGTCGCCGGGCAGGCCGGCGGTTTCGCTGCCGAACAGGAACACGTCGTCTTCGCGGTAGCTGGGCGCGTCGTAGCGCACCCGGCCGCGGGTGGACAGCGCGAACACCCGCGGCGGCGCGCCGGTGTCGGCGGCGATCGCGGCCAGCGCAGCGTCCAGGTCGTCATGCACGCGCATCCGCGCGTACTCGTGGTAATCCAGCCCGGCGCGCTTCAGCTGCCGGTCGTCGAGGTCGAAACCCAGCGGGCGCACCAGATGCAGCCGGGCACCGGTGTTGGCGCACAGGCGGATGACGTTGCCGGTGTTCGGGGGAATTTCCGGGCGATGCAGGATGACGTGCGGCATCCCGCCATTCTAGGCGGCCGGCCGCGGCGTCCGGTCACCAGGGCAGCGTGCGGCCCTGCCAGTCGAGGAAGCGCCCGGACTGCGCCGGAGTGGCGGCGTCGAACAGGCGCAGCAGGCCGGCCACCACCGCGTCCACCGGATCGGGCGCCTGCGGGCCGCCCATGTCGGTCTGTGCCCAGCCCGGATGCAGGGCCAGCACCGCGATGCCCCGTGGCGCCAGCGCACGCGCCAGCTGCGCGGTGGCCATGTTCTGCGCGGCCTTGCCCATCGCGTAGCCCGGCGTGCCGAAGCGGGTGACGCTGGCGATCGAGCCGAGCTGCGAACTGAGGTTGGCGACGACGGGCGCGTGCTGGCCGTCGCCGTCGCGCAGCAGTGGCGCCAGCGCCTGCGCCAGCAGCAGTGGGCCCACGGCATTGGTGCGCAGGCTGTCTTCCAGCAGGTCCTGCCGCAGGTGGCCGAAGCGTTCCCCGCTGTGCAGCACGCCGGCGTTGTTCACCAGCAGGTCGAGGCGGCCGTCATCGCCCAGCACCAGCGGCAGTTCGCGGGCCAGTTCGGCGCGCGATTTCTCGCTGGCCACGTCCAGCGGCAGCACGTGCAGGCGGCCGGGGTGGGCGCCGCCCAGCGCGTTCAGCGCGGTGGCCCTGCCGGGGTGGCGGCAGGTCGCCACGACGTGGTCGCCGCGGGCCAGCAGCTGGCGGACGAATTCGAGGCCGAGGCCGCGGTTGGCGCCGGTGACGAGGGCGGTGCGGGCCATGCGATGCGCTCCGGGTGGCTTCCGGCCTAGTGTATCGGCCCCGTGGCGCCGCTATGATCGAACGTTCGCTGTCCCGTCTCGAGGAGTTGCCGATGTCCGTGTTCCGTCCCGCCGCGCTGGCGCTTGCGCTGGCCACCGCCCTGTCCGCCGGTGCCTACATGCCGTCGGCCGTCGCCGCCAATGCCCCGGCCGTCGACATCCCCTACGAGACCTTCACCCTGCCGAACGGCCTGCGCGTGGTGGTGCACACCGACCGCAAGGCGCCGGTGGTGGCGGTGAACATCTGGTACCACGTGGGCAGCAAGGACGAACCGGCCGGCCGCACCGGCTTCGCGCACCTGTTCGAGCACCTGATGTTCAACGGCAGCGAGAACGCGCCGGGCGAGTTCTTCACCCCGTTCAAGGCCATCGGTGCCACCAACCAGAACGGCACCACCAACTCCGACCGCACGAACTACTTCGAGAACGTGCCGACCACCGCGCTCGACACCGCGCTGTGGATGGAGTCCGACCGCATGGGCCACCTGCTCGGCGCGATCGACCAGAAGACGCTGGACGAGCAGCGCGGCGTGGTCCAGAACGAGAAGCGCCAGGGCGAGAACCAGCCCTACGGCCAGGTGTGGGATGAGCTCGGCAAGATCATGTATCCGAAGGGCCACCCGTACCACCACAGTACCATCGGCTCGATGAACGACCTCAACGCGGCGTCGCTGGAGGATGTGAAGACCTGGTTCCGCACCTGGTATGGGCCGAACAACGCCGTGCTCGTGCTGGCGGGCGACATCGACCTCGCCACCGCCAAGGAGAAGGTGGCGAAGTACTTCGGCGACATCCCGGCCGGCCCGAGCATGGCGCAGCCGAAGGTGGACGTGGCGGCGCGCACCGCCGATTCGCGCTCCGAGATGACCGACCAGGTGCCGCAGTCGCGCATCTACCGCGTCTGGAACGTGGCCGAGTACGGCCAGCCCGACCTCGACCGCCTGCAGCTGCTCGGCCAGATCCTGGGCGGCGGCAAGTCGTCGCGCCTGGATCGCCGCCTGGTGCACCAGGACAAGCTGGTGGACAACGTCAGTGCCGGCGCCTACGGCTCGCAGCTGGGCAGCACCTTCATGATCACCGCCGCGGTGAAGCAGGGCGTGGACGTCGCCAAGGTGGAAGCCGCCATCGACGAGGAGCTGAAGAAGCTGCTGGCCGACGGCCCCACCGCGGACGAGGTGGAGCGCAACCGCACCGCCATCCAGGCCGGCTGGATCCGCGGCGTGGAGCGCATCGGCGGCTTCGGCGGCAAGGCCGATGCGCTGGCCGAGTGCGCGGTGTTCATGGGCGATCCGGGCTGCTTCCGCGCCAGCCTCAAGACCCTGGCCGAGGCGACCCCGGCGTCGCTGCGCGCGGCCGGCAACACCTGGCTGGGCGCGGGCAAGGGCAGCCACACCCTGGTCGTGAATCCGGGCAAGCGCGTCGCCATCGCGGAAGAGCCGGCGGAGACGCCCGCGCCGTTCAAGGCCCCGAAGGTCGACGCCAAGTTCAAGACGCTCGCGAGCACGGTGGACCGCAAGGCGGGCGTGCCGATGCCGTCGAGCTTCCCCGACCTGAAGTTCCCGCAGCAGCAGCATGCCACCCTGAGCAACGGCACCAAGGTCGTGCTGGCCGAGCGCCACGACATCCCCGTGGTGCAGATGAGCTACGAGTTCCGCGGCGGCTACGCGGCCGACCCGGCCGGCAAGCCCGGCGTGGCCAGCTTCACCATGGGCCTCCTGGACGAAGGTGCCGGTGACCTCAATGCGCTGGCCTTCGCCGACCGCGCGCAGTCGCTGGGTGCCAACATCGGCGCCAGCGCCGGCTTGGACAGCAACAGCGCCTACCTGTCGGCGCTGAAGCAGAACCTGGAGCCGTCGGTGACCCTGTTTGCCGACATGCTGCGCAAGCCGCGCTTCGAGCAGGCCGACATCGAGCGCGTGCGCGGGCAGTGGATCGCCGGCATCAAGCAGGAGAAGGCCAACCCGAACGGTATCGTCCAGCGCGTCGTGCCGGGCCTGGTGTTCGGGGCCGGCCATCCGTACGCCGCCCCGCGCACGGGCAGTGGCACCGAGGCTGCCATCGCCAGCCTGACCCGCGCCGACCTCGAGGCCTACCACGCCAACGCCCTGCGCCCGCAGGACGCCACCCTGGTGGTGGTGGGCGACACCACGCTGGCCGAGATCGTGCCGGTGCTGGAGAAGCACTTCGGCGACTGGAAGGCCGCGGGCAAGGCCAACGGCACCGCCGCCATCGCCCCGGTCGCCGCGGCCCGCAAGCCGCGCGTGTTCCTGGTCGACCAGCCGGGCGCCGTGCAGGCCAACATCGTCGCCGCGCAGACCCTGCCGTCCAGCGCGGACCCGATGTCGGTGCAGTACGACATGGCCAACATGGTGATCGGCGGTGACTTCACCGCCCGCCTCAACATGAACCTCCGCGAGGAGAAGCACTGGTCCTACGGCGCGCGCAGCGGCGCCGGCAGTTCGGTCGGCCCGCGCCTGTGGACCGCCTCGGCGCCGGTGCAGATCGACAAGACCGGCGAGGCGATGGCGGAGATGCACCGCGAGATCGCCGACTTCGCGGCCGGCAAGGCGCCGGCGACTGCCGAGGAGGTCGAAGGCATGGAGAAGGTGCTGACCCTGACCCTGCCGGGTGCTTACGAGACGGCGGCGTCGGTGATGAGCACCATCGCCAGCAACGTCCTCTACAACCGCCCGGACGACTACGTGTTCAAGCGCAAGGCGGAGATCGAGGCGATGACCCCGGCACAGGTCAATGCCGCGGCCAAGGCATTGGACCCGAACGGCCTGACCTGGGTGGTGGTGGGCGACCTGTCCAAGACCGAGGCCCCGGTCCGCGCGCTGAACCTGGGCGAGGTCACCGTGATCGACGCCGACGGCAAGCCGGTGTCGAAGAAGTAAGCCCTGGCCAGTCGCCGCGTCCAACGCGCCAGCGGGCGCGGCGACCCCACCGCTTTTGCACGATTCAGACGCACCGGGCCACAATCCGGTGCGTCTTCGTTTCCAAGGAACCTCACGCATGCCCCTGCCGACCCGCGTCGCCCTCGTCCTGCTGGTGCTGGCCCTGCCGGCCTGCACGTTCGTGAAGATGGCGCCGGGCGCGAAGCAGGTGCAGGTGCTGGCCGTCGCGCCCACGGGCTGCCAGGCGCGCGGCGAGGTGGAGGTCTCGGTGACCCACAAGGTGGGCTTCTACGAGCGCGACGACATGCGCGTGCGCGACGAGCTGGAGCTGCTGGCCCGCAACGAGGCCCCCGGCCTGTCCGCCAACCGGATCAGCCCGCTAGGCTCGCCGCGCGACGGCAGCCAGCGCTGGGCGTTGTGGCGCTGCAACTGAATGCGCGAGCGGCCCGGGGCGTGATTCCCGGCCCAGTTTCGACAATACGCCACCGCATGGTCGCGTGAGGCGCTATTCTATGCGGTTCCGGCGCCGCTTGGGCGCCCGTGCGAGTGCCACCCCATGCTGTTCCAACATGTCGCCATCGCCGGCCTGGCCCACATCGACGCCCCCCGTCGCCTGTCGTCCGAAGAAATCAATGACCGCCTGAAGCCCACGCTGGACCGGCTGGGTATCAAGATCGACGTGCTTGGCGACATCGCCGGGATCCACGCGCGCCGCCTGTGGGACGGCGACGTGCAGGCCTCCGACGCAGCCACCCTGGCGGGCGTGAAGGCGCTGGCCGACGCCGGCGTCGAGCCGGAGCGCGTCGGCCTGCTGGTCAACACCTCGGTCAGCCGCGACTACCTGGAGCCGTCCACCGCCTCCATCGTCAGCGGCAACCTGGGCCTGCCCGACACCTGCCAGAACTTCGACGTCGCCAATGCCTGCCTCGCCTTCATCAATGGCATGGACATCGCCAGCCGCATGATCGAGCGCGGCGAGATCGAGTACGCGCTGGTGGTGGACGGCGAGACCGCGAACCTCGCCTACGAAAAGACGATCGAGCGCCTGAGCCGCGAGGACATCACCGAGGCCGATTTCCGCAACGAACTGGCCACGCTCACGCTGGGTTCCGGCGCCGCCGCAATGGTGCTGGCCCGTGCCGAGCTGGCCCCGGGTGCGCCGCGCTACAAGGGCGGCGTCACCCGCGCCGCGACCGAGTGGAACAAGCTCTGCCGCGGCAACCTCGACGGCATGATCACCGACACCCGCATGCTGCTGATCGAGGGCATCAAGCTGGCCACCAAGACCTTCGAGGTGGCCAAGCTGAAGCTGGGCTGGGTGGCGTCCGAGCTGGACGAGTTCGTCATCCACCAGGTCAGCAAGGTGCACACCGCCGCCTTCACCAAGGCCATGGGCATCGACCCGAAGAAGGTCATGACC
>DASWXO010000154.1:0-3942 GCA_036405455.1 Thermomonas sp.
GACCTGCGCGTAGTCGCGCACCCGCCGCAGCAGCCGGTTGGCGATGCGCGGGGTGCCGCGCGAGCGCCGCGCCAGTTCGCCGGCGCCCTCGGCGTCGCAGGCGATGCCGAGGATCTGCGCGGAGCGGCGCACGATCCGCGCCAGCTCGTCGGCCGAGTAGAACTCCAGCCGCTGCACGATGCCGAAGCGGTCGCGCAGCGGCGCGGTCAGCAGGCCGGCGCGGGTGGTGGCGCCGATCAGGGTGAACGGCGGCAGGTCGAGCTTGATCGAACGCGCGGCCGGGCCCTCGCCGATCATGATGTCGATCTGGCAGTCCTCCATCGCCGGGTAGAGGATTTCCTCGACCACCGGCGACAGGCGGTGGATCTCGTCGACAAACAGCACGTCAAACGGCTGCAGGTTGGTCAGCAGCGCGGCCAGGTCGCCGGCCTTCTCGATCACCGGGCCGGAGGTCACCCGCAGGTTCACGCCCAGCTCGTTGGCGATGACGTGGCTCAGCGTGGTCTTGCCCAGCCCGGGCGGGCCGAAGATCAGCACGTGGTCGAGCGCTTCGCCGCGGCCCTTGGCCGCCTCGATGTAGATCTGCATCTGCTCGCGCACCGGCTGCTGGCCGAGGTACTCGTCCAGCCGCTTCGGGCGGATGCTGGCTTCCAGCGCCTCGTCTTCGCGAGTGGCGCCGGGGGCGATGATGCGGGGATCGTTCATGCCCGGATTATCGCGGCTTTTGCCGCGGCCGTGGCGCGACCGGCGGCCCCGCCTGCGTACCGGCAGCCATCGCCGCCGCGTGGCCTGGCGTTGTCCTCCCCCTGCGCCACGCTTAAGCTGCGGCCATGACGCAAGCCTTGGAACGCGCCGCTCCGCTCGTTGCCAGACTGCCGGGACTGGCCCTGTTCACGCTGGCGGTTGCCGTTTCCGGGTGGTGGTCCATCCACATGACGCTGGGGCCGTCCGGCTTTTCGATGCTGTGGCTGCCCGGCGGCATCCTGTTCGGGGTGCTGCTGACCTCGCCGCGGCGACACTGGGGCGGCTACCTCGCTTGTGCGCTGCTGGCATTCCTGCTCGCGAACCTGCCGCGCAATGGCCTTGGCCCCCTGCCCGTGGTCCTCAGCCTGTGCAACGTGCTGGAAGCGTGGCTCGCGGCGCGCATCGTGGCGCCGCGGGTGGCGGACGTCGGCCAGCTGGCGAACATCAACCGCACGCTGCGCGTCGGTGGCCTGGGCGTGCTGTTTGCATGCACGCTGTCCGCACTGGTCGCCGCCGCGACGCGCCATGCGCTGGTGCCGCGACCGTACTCCTTCGCCATCCTGTTCGAGACCTGGCTGGCCTCGCACGCGCTGGGCATGGTGATCTTCGGCGCGTTGACGGTGATCACGCGGATCGAGGGGCACCGCATGCTGGGCCCGCCGAAGCGCCGGCTGGAGCTGCTGGCGACGGTGGCGCTGGTGGCGGCCAGCGCCTGGCTCATCTTCATGCAGGCCAGCCTGTCGATCACCTTCCTGCTGCTGCCGCCGCTGATGTTCTGCGTGCTGCGGCACCGGTTCAGCGGGTTCGTGCCGGCGATGGCGCTGATTGCCGTGATTGCGGCGATGGCCACCGCGGCCGGCCATGGCCCGTTCGTGCTCGGCGCCGGCGCCACCGACGAAGTGGCGCGGGCGCGCATGCTGCAGCTGTTCATCCTGTGCTGCTGCTGGGCCGCGTTCCCGGTTGCATCGGTGCTGACCGAGCGCAGGATCCTGACCCATCGGGTGACCCGCAGCGAGCAGCAGTACCGGATGCTGGCCGACTATTCCCGCGACCTGATCATCCGCATCGGGCCCGGCCGCACCCTTGAATACATCTCGCCGTCGGTGACCGAGCTGCTGGGCTGGACACGCGAGGAATACGACCGCCTGCGCTGGGAGCTGGTGCATCCGGATGACGTGGCGATCCTGCGCGACACCATGGACCCCCTGTACGAGAAGGGCGGCATGGCCAGCATCGTGTACCGCTGCCGACACAAGCAGGGGTCCTACATCTGGCTGGCGGCCAACGTGCGCAGCGTCACCGACGCCAACGGCCGCGCCGCGCTGGTGTATTCCGGCCGCGACGTGACCTCGCGCGTGGAAGCCGAACTGGCGCTGGAGCAGCAGGTCCGGCGCGACCCGCTCACCGGGCTGGCCAATCGCCTGCTGTTCGACGAACGGCTGGCGCTGGCGCTGGCCCGCGCCGGCCGCAACCGCACCTGCGTCGGGCTGCTGTACATCGACCTGGACCACTTCAAGGCGATCAACGACACCCATGGGCACGCCGCCGGCGACCAGGCGCTGCGCGAGTTCGCGCGGCGCATCGGCGGCTGCATCCGCTCGGTGGACCTGGCGGTGCGGCTGGGCGGCGACGAGTTCGCGGTGCTGGTGGAGGACATCGCCACTCCGCAGAGCCTGCAGTTCGTGGCGGAGAAACTGGTGGCGGCGATGCGCGAACCGATGGTGCTCGGCAACCTCACCCTGCAGGCCAGCGCCAGCATCGGCATCGGCATGAATGCCGCGGGGGAGTCGGACGCCGAAGCGCTGGTCCAGCTTGCCGACGGTGCGCTCTACCAGGCCAAGGCCGCCGGGCGGAACACTTGGCGGCTGGCGACCGCGCCAGCCGCGCCGCCCACCGCCGCCCCCTGAGGCACGGCCCGCGGCCGCCGGCTCACGCCCGGCCGGTGCCCGGACTCAGATCTCCACCTGCGCGCCCAGCTCCACCAGCCGGTTGCCCGGAATACGGAAGAAGGTCGTGGCCGGCGCGGCGTTGCGGTGCATGAACGCGAACAGCTTGTCGCGCCAGACCGGCATGCCGCGGCGGCGGGCGGCGACGATGCTTTCGCGACTGACGAAGTAGGTGGTGTCCATCGGGTTGAAGACCAAGTCGCACTGGTCGCAGCTGCGCATCAGCGCCAGCGGCACGTCCGGCGTTTCCATGAAGCCGTAGCGGATGATGACCCGGTGGAAATCGTCGCCGGCAATGGGCTCGATCTTCAGCCGCTTCTCCTGCGGCGCGTACGGCACCGCCAGCGTTTCCACGGTCAGGAACACGTTGCGTTCGTGCAGCACCTTGTTGTGCTTGAGGTTGTGCAGCAGCGCGTGCGGCACCACGTCGGGGCTGGCGGTCAGGAACACCGCGGTGCCGGGCACGCGCACCGGCGGCGCCAGCATCAGCCCGGGCAGGAACGTATCCAGCCGGATGCCTTCCTTGTGGATCTCGGCGTTGAGCAGTTCGCGGCCGCGCCGCCAGGTCCGCATCATGGTGAACAGCACGATGCCCAGCACCACCGGGAACCACGCGCCCTGCAGCAGCTTGGCGCCGTTGGCGGCCACGAAGGCCACGTCCACCACCAGGAAACCCATGCACAGCGCCACGATCCAGTGCCGCGCGCGCGGCCACAGCATGCGCGCCACCAGCGCCAGCAGGAGGGTGTCGATCAGCATCGTCGCCGACACCGAGATGCCGTAGGCCACCGCCAGGTTGGACGAACTGCGGAACGCCAGCACCAGCCCGAACACCAGCAGCGCCAGCCCCCAGTTGATGCCGGGGATGTAGATCTGGCCGATGGTGTCGTGCGAGGTGTGCTTGATCCGCATGCGCGGGATGTAGCCCAGCTGCATCGCCTGCCGCGACACCGAGAACGCACCGGTGATGACCGATTGCGAGGCGATCACCGCCGCCATCGTCGCCAGCACGATCATCGGGTACAGCGCCCAGTCCGGCACCGCCTCGTAGAACGGGTTGGATACCGCGCCGGGGCGCTGCAGCACCACCGCGCCCTGGCCGAGATAGTTGAGCATCAGGCAGGGCAGCACGAAGAAATACCAGCCGTGGCGGATCGGCGGCGCGCCGAAATGGCCCATGTCGGCGTACAGCGCCTCGCCGCCGGTGACGGCCAGCACCACCGCGCCGAGGATGAACACGCCGTGCCAGCCG
>DASWXO010000155.1:0-2167 GCA_036405455.1 Thermomonas sp.
GCCCACGGCGACGTACAGCTCCGGCGCGATGATCTTGCCGGTCTGGCCCACCTGCAGTTCGTTCGGCACGTAGCCGGCGTCCACCGCGGCGCGCGAGGCGCCGACCGCGGCGCCCAGCTTGTCGGCCAGGCTGTAGATCACCCGGAAGTTCTCCTCCGAGCCCACGCCGCGGCCGCCGGAAACCACGCGCTTGGCGCTCTGCAGGTCGGGGCGGTCGGACTTGCCGGCCGCCAGGCCAACGAAGCGGGTGTGCGCGGGCAGGGCGGCGTCCACCGATGCCGCATCCACCGGCGCGCTGCCGCCGCGCGCGGCTTCCGGCCACGACGCGGTGCGCACGGTGGCGACCACGGTCTGGTCGGCCGGCGCCTCGACGGTGACGATGGCGTTGCCCGCGTAGATCGGGCGCTTGAAGGTGTGCGTACCCTCCACGGCCATGAGGTCGGAGACCTGGTTCACGCCCAGCAGGGCGGCCACGCAGGGCATCAGGTCCTTGCCGAAGGTGGTGGACGGGCCGAACACGTGGCTGTAGCCGGTGGCCAGCGCGGCCACCTGCGGCGCCAGCACCTGGGCGACGGCGTGCGCGTTGGCCGGGTTGGCGACGGTCAGCACCTTGGCCACGCCGGCGATCTGCGCGGCCTCGGCAGCGACGCCGGCGGGGTCGGCGGCCAGCACGACGATGTCGATGCCCTCGGGCGACAGGGCCTGCGCGGCGGACACGGTCTTGGCGGTGGCGGCGTTGAGCTTGCCGTCCAGGTGTTCGGCGACGATGAGAACCTTGGCCATTACAGCAACCCCTTCTGCTTGAGCGCGGCCACCAGCTCGGCCGCATCCTTCACCATCACGCCGCGGCTGCGCTGGGCGGGCGGGGCGTAGTGGGTGGTCTTGAACGAATCGTGGGCGTCCACGCCGAGGTCGGCGAAGGCGATCGTCTCCAGCGGCTTGCTCTTGGCCTTCATGATGTCCGGCAGCTTGATGAAGCGCGGCTCGTTCAAGCGCAGGTCGGTGGTGACCACCGCGGGCAGGTCCACTTCCAGGGTCTCGAGGCCGGCGTCGACCTCGCGCACCACGGTGGCCTTGCCGCCGGCGATGTCGAGCTGGGACGCGAAGGTCGCCTGCGGGCGGCCCCACAGCGTCGCCAGCATCTGCCCGGTCTGGCTGGCGTCGTCGTCGATCGCCTGCTTGCCCAGCAGCACCAGGTCCGGCTGTTCCTTCTCGACCAGCTTGAGCAGGGCGCGGGCGGCGGTGAGCGGCTGGATGGCGGCATCGGCCACCACGTGGATGGCACGGTTGGCGCCCATGGCCAAGCCGTTGCGCAGGTGCGCCTGGGCGTCGGCCGGCGCGATGGTGGCGACCACCACCTCGGTGGCGATGCCCTTGTCGCGCAGGCGCAGCGCTTCTTCCAGCGCGATGTCGTCGAACGGATTGGGCGACAGCTTGACGCCGTCGGTGACCACGCCGGAACCGTCCGGCTTGACCTGGATGCGGACGTTGTAGTCCACCACGCGCTTGTAGCCGACGAGGATCTTCATCGTGCGGATGTCCTTGGGGGGAGCGGAAAGGTGGCCGTCGCCGGCCTGATCCGCCATTTTAACGGAGCCCCGCCGGCGCTGCCCGCGGGCCCGGGCGATTGCCCGAAAGTACGCTGGGCGTTGTCGCACGAACCGCTAGAATGACGGCTCTAACCGGCAGTCGGAGATCCGCCCGTGGCGTCCGCCAAGAGCAAGCTGTACGACAGTGCCGCCGCCGCCCTCGCCGGGCTGGTGGCGGATGGCCAAACCCTGGCCGTGGGGGGCTTCGGCCTGTGCGGCATCCCCGAGGCGCTGATCGCCGCGCTGCGGGATTCGGGGGTCAAGGGCCTGACCGTGATTTCCAACAACGCGGGCGTGGATGGCTTCGGCCTGGGCCAACTGCTGGCCACCCGCCAGATCCGCAAGATGATCTCGTCCTACGTGGGCGAGAACAAGGAGTTCGAGCGCCAGTACCTAGGCGGCGAGCTGGAGCTGGAGTTCAACCCGCAGGGCACCCTGGCCGAGCGCCTGCGCGCCGGCGGCGCGGGCATCCCGGCGTTCTTCACCGCCACCGGCTACGGCACCATCGTGGCCGAGGGCAAGGAAACCCGCGAATTCGACGGCCGCATGTACGTGATGGAGACCGCGCTGAAGGCCGA
>DASWXO010000156.1:0-3334 GCA_036405455.1 Thermomonas sp.
AACCGGACGCCGCGCTGCAGGCGCTGGAGGCCCCCGCGGCGCAGCCGCTGCCGCCGCGCGGCCAGCAGCTGTTCGCACAGGCGCGCGCGGCGCTGGTGGCATCGACGGGCGCCGGTGCATCAACGCAGCGCACAGACGCACCGGGCGCCCCATGACGCACGTGTTGCTCGCCGCCCTGTGCAGCGTGCTGGTGTCGGTGCTACTGAAGCTCGCCCGCCGCCGCGGCATTGACGTCGGCCAGGCCATCGCCTGGAACTACGTGGCCACGCTGGCGCTGACGCTGGTCGTCCTGCGGCCACCGCTGGCGCCACTGCAGGCGGCCGGCCCCACCATCTGGGTGACGCTGGGTGCACTGGGGCTGCTGCTGCCGACCGTCTTCCTCGCGCTGGCCGCCTCGGTGCGCCATGCCGGCATCGTGCGCAGCGACGCGGCGCAGCGGCTGTCGCTGCTGATCCCGCTGCTGGCGGCGTTCACCCTGTTCGGCCAGCCCACCCGCGACATGCAGTTGCTGGGCTGCGGGCTGGGCCTGCTGGCACTGGCCGCGATGGTGTGGCGCGGCGATCGCACCGCCGTCGTCGATGCCGCGGCAACGGGCTGGGGCTGGCCGCTCGCCGTGTTTGCCGGCTTCGGCGTGATCGACGTGCTGTTCAAGCGCGTCGCCGCGACCGGGTTGCCGCTGGGCAGCGCGCTGCTGGCGGTGTTCGCGCTCGCCCTGCTCGTCGCCTTCGCCCTCCCGGTCGCGCGGCGCACGCGCTTCACCCTGGGGAACGCGCTGGGCGGGCTGCTGCTGGGCGCCTGCAACTTCGCCAACATCCTGTTCTACCTGCATGCGCATCGCGCGCTGCCCGACAACCCCGCGCTGGTGTTCGCCAGCATGAACCTCGGCGTGGTGGTGCTGGGCGCGCTGGCCGGCGTGGCGGTATTCAAGGAGCGGCTGGGGCGCATCAACGCGCTCGGCCTGCTGCTGGCGCTGGCGGCCATCGCGCTGCTGGCCTGGGGCTGAGGCGGGCTGCGCCTACAATGCGCGCATGACCGATCGCATCCCCAGCCTCGACACCGTCCGCGACTACCTCACCGGCCTGCAGGACCGCATCTGCGCCGCCATCGAACGCGCCGACGGCAGCGAGCGCTTCCATGAGGACGCATGGGCGAAGGATCCCGGCACCTCGCCGATCCGCGGTGGCGGACGCACCCGCGTGCTGCGCGATGGCGCGGTGTTCGAGCAGGCCGGGATCGGGTTTTCCGACGTGTCGGGCGACCGCCTGCCGCCGTCCGCCACGGCCAACCGGCCCGAACTCGCGGGCGCGTCATGGCGCGCGGTGGGCGTGTCGCTGGTGTTCCATCCGCGCAACCCGTTCGTGCCGACCACGCACGCGAACGTGCGCCACTTCCGCGCCGAGCGTGACGGCGAAACAGTGGCGTGGTGGTTCGGCGGCGGCTTCGACCTGACGCCGTTCTATCCGTTCGACGAGGACGTGCTGCACTGGCACCGCACCGCGCGCGCGCTGTGCGAGCCCTTCGGCGGGCAGGCGCGCTACGACGCGCACAAGCGCTGGTGCGACGAGTATTTCTTCCTGAAACACCGCGACGAGACCCGCGGCGTGGGCGGGCTGTTCTTCGACGACCTGCACGGCGACTTCGACGCCGACTTCGGCTACCTGCGCGCGGTCGGCGACGGCTTCCTCGATGCCTACCTGCCCATCGTCGGGCGCCGCAAGGACACGCCGCACGGCGAGCGCGAACGCCAGTTCCAGCTGTACCGGCGCGGGCGCTACGTGGAGTTCAACCTGGTGTTCGACCGCGGCACGCTGTTCGGGCTGCAGAGCGGCGGCCGCACCGAATCGATCCTGATGAGCCTGCCGCCGCTGGTGCGCTGGGAATACGGCTACCAGCCCGAGGCCGGCAGCGCCGAGGCGCGGCTGGCCGACTACCTGCGCCCGCGCGACTGGCTGGGCGGCGCGGCCGCCTGATCAGTCGCGCATCAGGGTGGACTTGCCGAACAGGCTTTCCACCAGGTCCACCGCCAGCTTCGCGGTGGCATTGCGCTTGTCCAGCGCGGGGTTCACTTCCACCAGGTCCAGCGAGCCCATGCGGCCGGTGTCGGCCACCATCTCCATGATCAGCTGCGCCTCGCGGTAGTTCACGCCGCCGGGCACGCGGGTGCCGGTGCCGGGCGCGATGGACGGGTCCAGCATGTCCACGTCGAAGCTGACGTGCAGGTGGGTGTCATCGTCCACGCCTTCCAGCGCCTCCTCCATCGCGCGGCGCATGCCGACCTCGTCGATGTAGCGCATGTCGTAGATGTCGAGCCCGTATTCCTTGACCAGCCGCTTCTCGCCCGGATCGACCGAGCGGATGCCGATCTGGCGCACCTGGTCCGGCGTGATCGCCGGCGACGACCCACCCAGCCGGGTCAGCGCATCGGGGCCCAGTCCGCACAGGCAGGCCACCGGCATGCCGTGGATGTTGCCGCTGGGGGTGATCTCGCGGGTGTTGAAGTCGGCGTGCGCGTCCAGCCACAGCACGCGCAACTTCTTGCCGGTCTCGCGGCAATGCGCCGCGACCGCGGCGATCGAACCGATGCCCAGGCAATGGTCGCCGCCCAGCAGGATCGGCATGCGGCCGGCACGCAGTTCGCGGATGCTGGTGTCGAAGACCCCACGGTTCCACGCCACCACTTCCTCGAGATGGCGGTAGCCGTCCACCGGCGGGCTGACCGGGTTGCGCGGCCCCGGCACGTCGCCGATATCGCGCGCATCGACGCCGCGGGCGGCGATGGCCTCCACCAGCCCGGCCACGCGCAGCGCTTCCGGCCCCATCGAGGCACCGCGCCGGGAGGCGCCGATGTCGGTGGGCACGCCGAACACGGAGACGGGCGGATGGCGACGGGTCATGGGACGTCCTGTGGGCGATGGGGCGGCGACTGCGCCGACGGGAAGGTGGTGCCGCTTGTCCGAATCGAACGGACGACCTGCTGTTTACAAGGCAGCTGCTCTACCAACTGAGCTAAAGCGGCGTTACTCCGGATTCTACCAGCCCGACCCGGACGGGCCTCAGCGCAACGCGGCGCAGTCCACGGCCCGGGACGGCGCGATGCGGGCGAGCGCAGCGGAATCGGTCGCGGCCGGCAGGCGGGCGTCCAGCCAGGCCTGCGCGGGCGTGCCGCCCACCGGCTCGGCGCTGGCCTGCACGCCCTTCGCCTGCAGCTCCGCCTGGCGGCGGCGGGCGCCGGCCTCGGTGCTGAAGCGGCCCAGCGCGATGCTGTTCGCTTCTTCGCCCTGCGCCATGACGAACAGGTCACGCACGCCGGCGGCTTCCAACTGCTTCGCCAGCG
>DASWXO010000157.1:0-11270 GCA_036405455.1 Thermomonas sp.
AACCGCAACGTCGAGATCACCCAGACCTACGACGTCGACTACGGCTGGAACCTGCTGGGCCGCTACGCCGGCCTGTACGTCACCCGCCACGTCGGCGACGACATGAAGATGGGCCTGACCCGCCTGGTCAACATGCTGGCCGCGGTGCCGAACGTCGACTACGCCGTGAAGGACAGCAAGATGACCGCGCCGAAGGTGGTCGAGCGTCCGGCCGAGGACCTGCTGGTGGTCAGCGCCGGCGCCGTCGAGCGCGGCAACGCCCAGATCCAGTCGTCGATGACCGCCAACAGCGAGTGGATCAAGCGTGTCATGGACGCGAATGGCCTCGAAGCGGTCGGCCCGCTGCGCATCGTGACCACCGACCTGGGCCGTGAGACCTACACCTTCGACGTGGTCCAGCCTGTCCGCAAGAAGGACGGCAGCGCGATCGGCAACATCGCCACCCAGGGCCCGGTGCAGGTCATGCAGAGCCCGGCGGGCAAGGCCGCGGTGGCGTCCTACACCGGTTACATGGCGGAACTGGAGAACGTCCGCAACGCCCTTCGCGCCTGGGCGGCAACCCACGGCTACGAGGTCAAGGACCGCGCCTACGAGGACTACAAGTCCGGCGTATCGGGTGCGTTCAGCGAGAACGGCCAGTTCGACGTCTACTGGCCGGTGAAGTAAGCGCCTCCAGCGCCACTTTCCTGCAAGCCTGCAAACGCCGCGTCCCCGACGCGGCGTTTGCGTTTGTGGCGGTGGTTGTTGGCACAATGCGCCCATGACCGCTTCCGTCGTCCCGACGTTCGTGATGTACCGTCGCCTGCTGGGCGCCGTCGGCAGCGTGCTCGCCGGACTGGCGGTGGCGCTGTCCGCGTATGCCATGCACGCCGCATTGCCCGAGGCACAAGTGCGCCTCGTGCAGGCCGCGGCGTTCGGATTCGGCCACGGGCTGGCGCTGGCGGCGCTGGCGCCGCTTGCCCAGCGCTTCGTCTCCCTGTTGGCGTTGACCTTGCTGCTGGCCGGCGTGCTGCTGTTCGCCGGTAGCCTGGCCGCCGCGGCGTTGTTGGGCGCACCGACCGTGCTGGCGCCGTTCGGCGGTGGGCTGATGATCGTTGGCTGGTTGCTGCACGGCTACGACCGGCTGCGCGGCTGAAGGAGCAGGCATGGCACGACACCCGCGGGGATTCGATACCGAAGACGCCTTCGCCCACCTCGGCAAGCGCGACCGCAAGCTGGGCGCGTGGATGCGCCGGCTTGGCCCGATCGAGGCCGATCCGCGCTGGCGGCAGCCGTTCGACCCGGTCGATGCGCTGGCGCGCGCGATCCTCTACCAGCAGTTGAGCGGCAAGGCGGCGGGCACCATCGTGGCGCGGGTGGAGGCTGCCATCGGCAGCGACCGCTTCCATTGCGACACGCTGGCGCGCATCGACGATGCCGCGCTGCGCGGCTGCGGCGTGTCCGGCAACAAGCTGCTGGCACTGCGCGATCTGGCGCGGCGCGAGGAGGCCGGCGACATCCCCACCCTGCGGCGCATGGCCACCATGGCCGACGATGACATCGTCAAGGCGCTGGTGCCGATCCGCGGCATCGGCCGCTGGACCGTGGAGATGATGCTGATGTTCCGGCTCGGCCGCCCCGACGTGCTGCCGGTGGACGACCTCGGCATCCGCAAGGGCGCGCAGGCGGTGGACAAGGCGGAGGCGATGCCGACGCCGAAGGAACTCGCCGCGCGCGGCGAACGCTGGGGGCCTTACCGCAGTTATGCCAGCTTCTACCTCTGGCGGATCGCCGACGCGGCGGCCGGCGCGAAGCAGGCGGTGACGCGCTCGCAGGACTGAGGGCGCGGATCAGTCGGCGATCGCCGCGCCGGCGTCCCGCAGCAGCTGGCGCAGCATGTGCCGGTGGCAATGCGTTTCGTCCTCGCAGTAGCAACCCACGCTTACGTTGCTCGCGTGCGACAGCGCCGCCAGCAGCGCGATGGCATGTGCGGCGTCGGGCCGCTTCATCTCCGCGCGGTAGCGGCGCAGGAAGGCTTGCCATTGCGCGGGGGTGGCGGCGGCATGGGCCATGTCCATCGCCTCCTGGCTGGGCGCTACGGTGGGCAGCCAGACGTCGTAGAAGTCCCGCGTGGCGAACTCCGCCTTCGGCACTCCGCGTGGCGGCCGGCGCACCGTGCCGATGCGCAGGCCCTCGCCGGGCGCGCGCGGACTGCCGAGGCGGACGATGCGGATGGCCATGGGTCTTTACCTGCGGTGGGTCTTGCCGAGGGTAGCGCAGCCCGGGCAACGCGTTCATCGCCGGGTGGAACTTCCGGCCGCGGATGCCGTCACACTGCGCGCTCGACAGGCACGAGGACGAGGGATGCGTCGATACATGCAAGCGGCGTGGGTAGCCGCATGGCTGGTAGCGGTGGTGCCGCTGCATGCCCAGCAGGCGCCGGTCGCCGCCGGCGGGATCCGCACCGAGGCGCCCGTGGTGGTGGAGGGCGAACAGCCGGGTCCCGGCCTGTGGCTGGTGCGCAAGGGCGACCACGAGCTCTACATCCTCGGCACGCTGAGCCCGCTGCCCGTGAAGATGCAGTGGCAGTCGGCGCAGGTGCGGCAGGTGCTGGCGCGCACAGGCGAGGTTATCCGCATGCGCGGGGTGCAGATCGACGCGGACGTCGGCTTCTTCCGCGGCCTGCTGCTGATGCCCAAGCTGCTGGGGGCGCGCAACAATCCGGACGACAAGACGTTGCGCGAGGTGGTGTCGCCCGCGTCGTACGCGCGCTGGCAGGCGCTGAAGGCCCGCTACATCGGCAGCGACGGGGGCGTCGAGAAGCGCCGCCCGCTGTTCGCCGCGCAGGAGCTGTACGCGGCGGCTATCAAGAAGAGCGGCCTGGAGACGCGCGACCGCGCGTGGCCCGTGGTGAGCGAGGCGATCGAGGCCCATGGCCCCACCGTCACCGTGGTGCGCGAAACCATCACCATCACCGACCCGAAGCCGTTGCTGAAGGAATGGTCCAAGACGACACTGGACGACCTGGCCTGCTTCGACAACACCATGCAGCGGATCGAGACCGACCTCGACGCCATGCGCGCACGCGCCAATGCATGGGCCACCGGCGACGTCGCCGCATTGCGGGTATTGCCGCCCGCCTACCAGTGGGAAGCCTGCAGCAGCGCGATCACCGAGGCCGGCATCGGCAAGCGGCTCGGGTTTGGCGATGCACAGCGCAAGCTGCGCGCGAAGTGGCTGGATGCCGCCGAGACGGCGCTGGGACGGACGGCGGTCAGCTTCGCCACGCTGTCGCTCAACGACCTGCTGGGACCCAACGGCTACCTGGCGGCGCTGCAGGCGAAGGGATACACGGTCATCGCGCCGGACGAGTGACGCGAAGGCCCGCCGCGCGCCGGCTCAGGAGGCCGCGCGCGCCGGCGCCCCGGCCTGCAGCGACGGCCACCGCCGCAGCACCGACGCACGGATGCCCGCCACGTCCAGTCCCGCTTCGGCCAGCAGCTGCTCGCGGCTCGCGTGGTGCTGGAAGGCATCGGGCAGGCCGAGGTGCAGGATCGGCAGCACCACGCCCTCGGCGGCCAGCAGTTCGGCGACGCCGCTGCCGGCGCCGCCGGCCACCACGTTGTCCTCCAGCGTGACAAAGCCTTCGTGGGTGTTCGCCAGCTCGAGGAGGAGCGCGCGGTCCAGCGGCTTGACGAAGCGCATGTTCACCACCGTCAGCCCGAGGTCCTCGCCGACCTGTTCGGCCGCCGGCACGATGGCACCGAACGCCAGCAGGGCGATCCGCGCACCGCTGCGCCGCAGCTGCGCCTTGCCGACGGGCAGCGTGTCCAGCGTGGGTTGCACGGCGACGCCGGGACCCGTGCCGCGCGGGTAGCGGACCGCCGCCGGGCCGACGTGCTGGAACCCGGTGGACAGCATTTGGCGGCACTCGTTTTCGTCGGCCGGCGCCATCACCAGCATGTTCGGCACGCAGCGCAGGTAGCTGAGGTCGAGGTTGCCGGCATGGGTGGCGCCGTCCGGACCGACCACGCCGCCGCGGTCGATCGCGAACAGCACGTCCAGGTCCTGGATGGCGACGTCGTGCACCAGCTGGTCGTAGCCGCGCTGCAGGAAGGTGGAATAGATGGCGACGACGGGCTTGGCGCCTTCGCAGGCCATGCCGGCCGCCAGCGTCACCGCGTGCTGCTCGGCGATGGCCACGTCGAAGTAGCGGTCGGGGTATTCCTGGCTGAAGCGCACCAGGCCGGAGCCTTCGCGCATCGCCGGGGTGATGCCCAGCAGCTTGGAATCGGCCGCGGCCATGTCGCACAGCCAGTCGCCGAACACGTCGGTGTAGGTGGGCTTCTTCACGGCGCCGGGTTTCGGCACCACGCCCTTCTCGGGATCGAACGGGCCCACCGCGTGGTAGCCGATCTGGTCGCCTTCGGCCAGCTCGTAGCCCTTGCCCTTGGTGGTGATGACGTGCAGCAGCTGCGGGCCCTTCAGGCCCTTCAGCGTCTTCAACGTGGCCAGCAGCGCGTCGGTGTCGTGGCCGTCGATGGGGCCGGTGTAGTGGAAGCCCATCTGCTCGAACAGGGTGGACGGCACGAACATGCCCTTCCAGTGCTCTTCCCAGCGCTTGACGAAGCGCGCGGGCGGGCTGTGCTTGTCGCCCAGCAGCTTCTTGCCCCCTTCGCGGATGGCGTTCAGGGTGCGGCTGCCGCTCAGCCGGCCCAGCATCTTGGTCAGGCCGCCCACCGCCTCGCTGATCGACATCCGGTTGTCATTGAGGATGACCAGCAGATTGGGGTCCTCGTCCATGCCGCCGGCGTGGCCCAGCGCTTCCCAGGCCATGCCCGCGGTCATCGCGCCGTCGCCGATCACCGCCACGATCTTGCGGTCGATGCCGGCCTTCGCGTTGGCGATGGCCATGCCCAGCGCGGCCGAGATCGAGGTCGAGGAGTGGCCGACGCCGAAGGTGTCGTACTCGGATTCCTCGCGCTTCGGGAACGGCGCCACGCCGTCCTGCTGCTTGACCGTGTGGATGCGGTCGCGGCGGCCGGTCAGGATCTTGTGCGGGTAGCTCTGGTGGCCGACGTCCCAGACGATGCGGTCGTTGGGGGTGTCGTAGAGGTAGTGCAGGACCGTGGTCAGCTCCACCACGCCCAGGCCGGCGCCGAAATGCCCGCCCGACTTGCCCACCGATTCGATCAGGTAGGCGCGCAACTCGTCCGCCACCGCACGGACCTCGGATTCCGGGAGTTGGCGCAGGTCGGCGGGACTGTCGATCCGCGACAGCAGGGGATAGCGGGCTGCATCGATCATCCGCGTATTGTCGCGCCGCGGGCGGGCACGGGCAATGCAAGGCGGGCCCGGCGGTCCGCGCGGTTCAGCGGCCCGCCGGGCGAGCGCGGACGCGGGTCAGCCGCAGCTGCCGCAGCAGGTGCTGCCGGCCGGATGGTCCGGCGCCGGGATGGCGTGGAACCCGGCGGCGCGCAGGGCGTCGGCCACGTCGCCTTCCGGCAAGCCGCTGTCCACCCGCAGGCGGCCGCGGTCGAGGTTGGCGGTGATCCTGGCCTGCGGGTCCAGGGCGTGCACGGCGAAGGCGATGGAGCGGGCGGTGGCCTCGTCGACGAGGCCCAGGACATCGAACAGCATGGTGGCGACTCCGGGAATGGGCAGGCCGCGCGGTGCGCGGTGGCGCCATGATCGGAGCGCGGCGGTGCGACCGCCTTGACCGGGGTCAGGCCGGGGCCGCACCCGGCCTGGCCGTCAGGACGTCGCGGCGGCTTCCTCGCGCAGGGCGTCGGCGCGGGCGTGGCCCAGGTAGCGGTGGATGCCCGCGCGGGCCAGGTACAGCAGCGGGATCAGCGCCACCGCGGCCGCCATCTTGTAGACGTAGTTCAACGTGCCCACGGCCAGGAACAGCGAGGTGGGCCAGTGCTGCGGCCCCAGCACGAACGCGATGTAGAGCACCACGAAGCTGTCCACCAGCTGCGAGACGGCGGTGGAGCCGGTGGCGCGCAGCCAGGCGTGGCGCTCGCCGGTGCGTCGGCGGATGTGGTGGAAGACGTGGATGTCCACCAGCTGGCCGATCAGGAACGCCACCAGCGAGCCCACCGTGATCCACATGCCCTGGCCGAAGATCGCGGCGTAGGCGGCCTGGTAGTCCGGCACGCCTTGGTCCTTGGCCGCGCCCACCCACCACGAGGCCGGGGCGAGGTGGATGGCGACATACGCGAAGAAGAAGCCGTAGGCCACCAGCCCGGCGGCCAGCCAGCTGATCAGCCGCACGCCGCGCTTGCCGTAGTACTCGTTGACCGTGTCGGTCAGGATGAACACGATCGGCCAGATCACGGTGCCCGCGGTGAAGTCCAGGGTGCCGCCCTGGCCCAGCAGGTTCCAGTGCACCGGTGCGGCCCCCAGCGTGCCTTCCAGCGAGAAGATCTTGACCCCGATGAATTCCGCCAGCACCGCGTTGGCGCAGAAGAACGCCGCCAGGGCGACGAACAGGCGGACCGGGCGATCGTCGAGGGCCCGCACGGTCAGGGCACCTTCGCCGAGGGTGGCGCGAACGGGATGTCGTCCGGGGCGACGGCGCCGCCGCTGATGATGAAGCTCATCGCTTGGTCCACCGTCCAGTCGGTGGGCGTGATCTTCTCCATCGGCACGATCTCCAGGTAGCCGGAGGTCGGGTTGGGCGTGGTCGGCACGTACACCGCCGCGAGTTCGCGGCCAGTCCCGATTTCGCGCATGACGCGGGTGACGAAGCCCAGCGTCTTCATCTCGTTGTGCGGGAAGTCGATCAGCACCACGCGCTGGGTGCCGTCTGGCTTGGTCTGCAGGATGTCCAGCAGCTTGCGCGCGCTGCCGTAGATGGTGCTGGCCAGCGGGATCCGTGCCACCAGCGCTTCCAGCCAGCGCAGCAGGCGCTGGCCGACCACGCGCCGTGCCAGCCAGCCGGCCAGCAGGATGGCGCCGACGGTGGCGACCAGCGCGATCGCGTCCTGCACCCACGGCTCCACCAGCCAGCCGAAGGTGCGCGGGTTGCCGGCGGCGATGCCTTGCAGGCCCGGTTCCACCAGCGGCTTGCTCAGTCCGCCGAGCAGCACGAAGACGAATTTCACCACCACCCAGGTCAACCACAGGGGCAGCAGGGTGAGCAGGCCGGTCAGGAACAGGCGCTGCAGGCGTTGGCCGAACGAGGGGGATGACATGGGGTCATTTTACCCGCGCCGGCTAAGGTCGGCGCGCCGCCGGCCGATACCGCCCGTGTCCCCCTGCGTCCGTCGTCCAAGGAGTTGAGATGCGCGAGTCCACCCCCCGGGAGGCCGCCCCCGGTCCCGCGCACTCGCTGCCGCGCACCGCGCTGCGCAATCGCCCGGTGACCGGGCGCGAGGTCCTGCTGCGCGACGGCGAGTCGATCGTCTCCCGCACCGATCCGCGCGGCGTGATCACCTACGTCAATCCGTACTTCGTCGAGATCAGCGGCTACACCGAGGCGGAGCTGCTCGGCCAGCCGCACAACCTCATCCGCCACCCGGACATGCCGGCGGAGGCGTTCGCCGATTTCTGGGCGCACCTGAAGCGCACCCGCCCGTGGGTGGGCATGGTCAAGAACCGGTGCAAGAACGGCGACCACTACTGGGTGGAGGCGCACGTCACCCCGCTGGTGGACGCCGATGGCAAGATCACCGGCTACATGTCGGTGCGGCGCAAGCCCAGCCGCGCGCAGGTGGCGGAGGCGGAGCGCGACTACGCCGCCATGCGCGCCGGCCGCCTGCGCGGCGTCGCCATCCGCAACGGTCGCGTGGTGCGGGTGCCGTGGTGGGAACGCTACAACCCGCTGTGGAAGCTGACGCTCACGGTGCGGCTGTTCCTGTTCGCCCTGTTCGGCCCGGGCCTGGCCACGGCGCTGCTGCTGCGCCGCGGCGGCGGCGACGGCCTCGACTGGGCGCTGGTGGGCGCCGGTCTGGCGTTCGCCGCGTATTCGGCGTGGTGGCTCTCGCGCGACGTGGTGGGCCGCAGCGATGCCGCGCGGCGCACGCTGCGGGAAATAGCCGGCGACGTGTTCACCGGCGAGGTCGATACCTCCCGCAACGACGAGATCGGCCGCATCCTGCTGGGGATCAAGGCGATGCAGGTCCGCCTGGGCTTCCAGGTCGAGGACATGCGCCGCGAGGGCGCCCGCACGCGCCGCATTTCCGAGGCGCTGGACGTGGCGGCGACCAATATCCTGGTGGCCGACGCCGGCGGGGTGGTCGTGTTCGCGAATCGGGCGCTGCTGGCCACGTTCTCGGCGGCGGAACAGGATCTTGTCGCGGCGCTGCAGGGCTATCGACCCGGGCGGGTCGTCGGGGAAGCGGTGCGGGACTTCCATCCCGACCCGGAGCGCTTCGGGGCACTGCTGTCCAACCTCGTGGTTCCGCACGCCGAGACACTGTCGCTGGGCACGCACACCTTCGACGTCGTGGTCACGCCGGTCATGGACGAGCACGGCCACGCGATCGGGCACGTCCTGGAATGGAAGGACCGCACGGCGGAACTCGCGATCGAGCGGGAGGTGGAGCGCGTGGTCGAAGGCGCCGTCCGCGGCGAGCTGGACCTGCGTATCGACGTGGCCGGCAAGCAGGGCTTCCAGCGCATCCTCGCCCGCAACGTCAATGCCATGCTCGACAGCATTGGCCAGGCCATCGCGGAGATCCAGCAGGTCCTGGAAGCCCTGGCCGAAGGCGACCTCACGCGGCGCGTGGAATCGCGCATGGGCGGCGCGTTCGGTCGCATGGCGGAGAGTGCGAACAACACCGTCGACCAGTTGGCCGAGATGGTCGGCGAGATCCGCGACGTGGTGGCGATCATCAGTGCCGCGTCGTCCGAGATCGCCGCCGGCAACGACGACCTGTCGCAACGGACCGAACAGCAGGCGGCCAACCTCGAGAAGACCGCATCCTCGATGGAGGAGCTGACCTCCACCGTCCAACACAACGCAGGCAGTGCCCGCAACGCGCGCACGCTGGCCGAGGCCGCGGCCACCATCGCGCGGCGCGGCGGCTCGGAAGTGGCCGCGGCGGTCGACACGATGCAGCGCATCACCCAGGCGTCGCACCGCATCGAGGAGATCATCTCGGTGATCGATGGCATCGCCTTCCAGACCAACATCCTGGCGCTGAACGCCGCGGTGGAAGCGGCGCGCGCCGGCGAGCAGGGCCGCGGCTTCGCCGTGGTGGCCGGCGAGGTGCGCACGCTGGCGCAGCGTTCCGCCACCTCCGCGCGCGAGATCAAGGCGTTGATCCACGCCTCCGTCAGCGCGGTGGACGAAGGCGGCGTGCAGGTGCGCCAGGCCGGCGATGCCATCGGCGAACTGGTGGGCGAGGTCGGCAAGGTCTCCGGCCTGGTCGCCGAGATCAGCGCCGCCACCGAGGAACAGGCTGCCGGCGTGGGCGTGGTCAACCAGGCGGTGGCGCAGCTCGACAGCACCACCCAGCAGAACGCCGCGCTGGTGGAGGAAGCCAGCGCCGCCGCGCGCTCGCTGGCCGAGCAGGCCTCCGCGCTGGCGGCGCAGATGGCGCGTTTCCGCCTGCGGCGCTGACGCAGCAGGCTTCGCCTTCGATCCTCGAACCCCTAGGGGCTAGGCCAGGGCCAGCCCCGTCCAGGGTGCCGTGCCCGGTGGCGCGGCAGGACCCACCGGGGGCGGGGCCGCTGCAACCCCATGCCGTCGCCATCCGGCATCGCCGTCGTCAGCCGCGTACGCGGCCACAGGTCCCGGCATCCGGGAAGCGCTCGCTCCAGCATTTGCCGCGAGGCGACGCCGCCTCTGGGAGCGTTGGTCGCTCCCTGCGTATCGCGGGTCAGCCCGAGCGCACCAGCTGGATGCCGACGTCGTCGTAGCCACGTGAAGCGTCCAACGGGGCCGACTTGCCCGCGACCGTGCGCATGGCGCAGCTGCGGTCGGCGCACAGCGTCAGCCATCCGCCGAAGCGGCGGGAAGGCGCGTCGCGCAGTTCGCCGGCACTGGGCAACCGGTAGCGGTGGCCGTCCTGCTTGCCCAGCCAGGCGGCGAAGGCGAGCGCATCAGCGGCAGACACGCAGACCACCGGCCGGCGGTCACCGCCGGTATTGTCCCAGCGCAGCTTGCGGCCGAAGAAGCCGCGCCCGCATTCGGCGGCGGCGCGGCCGCTGGCGCTCGCGAAACGGGCGTAGTCGGCGCGCGTGATGGTGACGATCTCGGTGGCGGCTGGCGCTGGCGCGATGGTGCCCGCGGTGCGCGATGCCGCGCCGCTGGCCGGCGTGCCCACCCGCGCCTGCAGGGCGCGCTGGCGGGCGGGGTCAACGCCCAGCCACTCGTTGGTGTCGGCCAACAGCGCGGCGGCAGCGGGCCGGGTCGCGGGCTTCGCCAGCAGCGCCGTGAGCCGCTTCTCCAGTGCTGCGTCCAAGCGCTTGCGCAGCAGCACGATCGAGGCGCCGGTACCGCCGCGGCGCACGTCCAGCTGCCGCGCGCGTTCGAATGCGAGGCGTGCAGTGGCGAGATCGCCGTCCAGCAGCGCGCGTTCCGAGGCGTTCGCCAAGGCGTCGAACAGCAGGGCGGTCAGGCGCAGCGTGTCGGGATGGGTGGGGTTGGTGCGCCATGCCGCCTCGATGCTGTCCCACGCATTCGCGTTCTTGGGCGCCAGCAGCGCGCCGGTGCGCAGCTGCTGGTCAGCGTTGGCCACGAAGGCGGCGACGCTCGGCCCTTCGGCCAGCGGATCGGCCAGGCCGGTGACCGCATCGGCGGCAGGCGCGGGGAGGGGTGTCCCGGGATCGGCAGCCGTCGCCGTTGCGTCGTCTTGCGCGTCGGCGGGTGCCGGCGTCCGTAGCGCCAGATAGCCGATGCCGGCGCCGAGGACGACTGCCAGCCCCAGGCCGGCGACCAGCGTGCGCCGCCGCGACGGGCGGGCCGGCACCGACGATTCAGTGGGCACTTCCACCGGGGCGAACGCCTTGCCGCTGCGCTGCTCCAGCGCGTCCAGCGCCTGCAGCATTTCGTTGGCACTGGCGAAGCGGTCCTTGGGGTCCTTTGCCAGCGCGCGGTCGATGAAGCCCTGCCAGTGGCGCAGAGGCTCGGGCAGGCGCGGCACCGGCTCCTGCACGTGCTTGAGCGCCATCGACAGCGCGTCGCCAGCGCTGTACGGCAGGCGGCCCACCAGCATCTCCCAGGTCAGCACGCCGATGCTGTACAGGTCGGCGCGACGGTCCACGTCCAGCCCGCGCGCCTGCTCCGGCGGCATGTAGGCGGTGCTGCCCACCGCCAGCCCGGCGGTGGTCAGGCGCGG
>DASWXO010000158.1:0-17719 GCA_036405455.1 Thermomonas sp.
AAACAGCGGGACAGTTTTCGGTGGTGGCTGTAGCTCAGTTGGTTAGAGTCCTGGATTGTGATTCCAGTTGTCGAGGGTTCGAGTCCCTTCAGCCACCCCACCCTTTGATGAACGATCGGCCGCGGGTACTTGCAGTTGATCGGGTGTTTGCTACACTTTCGCTTCTTCGGGGCCGTTAGCTCAGTTGGTAGAGCAGTTGACTCTTAATCAATAGGTCCAAGGTTCGAATCCTTGACGGCCCACCAAACCCCGAAACGCCCGGCCACAAGCCGGGCGTTTTCTTTTTGCCCGGCATGCGCCCAGGCGGATTCGACCCTGGTGTTCGCCCGCTGGTCGAGGCCCCACTCGCCCTTGAGGGCACACGAACCCACGAAATGCCCGGCCGCAAGCCGGGCGACTTTTTTTGCATGGCTCAGCGCGACGACATGCCCTGCCCGTGCGCGCCGGACAGGGCGCCACCGCTACAATGCGCGCACGCGAAAGTGGCGGAATTGGTAGACGCCCTGGATTTAGGTTCCAGTGCCGCAAGGCGTGCGGGTTCGAGTCCCGCCTTTCGCACCACCTGTGGCCTCGTCCGGCGGAGCGGGCTATGCTCGGGCGATCCCGGCGACCGCCGGCCCACGCACAGGATGGACCATATGCGCAGCGGCAATCCCGCCCTCAAGGACAACACCTTCCTCGACCTCGGCAGCGGCACTCTGGTGCAGGGCGATGCCGGTGCGATGACGCTCAATGGCGCGGTGAACAAGACGGCGATCCTGCTGGTGCTGACGCTTGCGGGCGCGATGTTCACCTGGGCGCAATTTTCCGCGGCGATGGCCGCCGGCAACCCGGGCGCGGTGATGCCTTACGTCTGGGGCGGCGCGATCGGCGGCTTCGTGGTTGCGCTGGTCACGATCTTCAAGAAGGAATGGTCGCCGTTCACCGCACCGGCCTACGCGGTGCTGGAAGGCCTGTTCCTCGGCGCGGTGTCGGCGATGTTCGAACTGCGCTTCCCCGGCATCGTGATGCAGGCCGTCGGCCTGACCTTCGGCACCCTCGCCGCGCTGCTGCTGGCCTACCGCAGCGGCCTGATCAAGGCGACCGAGAACTTCAAGCTGGGCGTGGTGGCCGCCACCGGCGGCATCGCCCTGCTCTACCTCGTCAACATGGGCATGCGCCTGTTCGGCTTCGAGGGCATGGGCTTCATCCACGAGTCCAGCACGATCGGCATCCTCTTCAGCGTAGCCGTGGTCATCGTCGCCGCGCTGAACCTGGTGCTGGACTTCGACTTCATCGAGCAGGGCGTGGAACAGGGCGCTCCGAAGTACATGGAGTGGTACGCCGCGTTCGGCCTGCTGGTGACGCTGGTGTGGCTGTACCTGGAGCTGCTGCGCCTGCTGTCGAAGCTGCAGTCGCGCAACTGACGGGCCACCGGCACGCAACGGAAAAGGGCGCCGCAAGGCGCCCTTTTCGTTTGCCACGCCGCCGCGATCAGAGGCGGGCGGCGATGGCCTTGGCGAAGGACATCGTGTTGCCGGTGCCGCCCAGGTCCGGGGTCAGCGAGTCCTTGGCCTCCAGCGTGGCGACGATGGCGTCACGCAGGCGGTTGGCCTGGTCCGGCTTGCCGAGGTGGTCGAGCATCTGCGCCGCGCCCAGCAGCAGCGCGCACGGGTTGGCGATGCCCTGGCCGGCGATGTCCGGCGCGGAGCCGTGCACGGCCTCGAAGATCGCCGCGTCGGCACCGATGTTGGCGCCCGGGGCCAGACCCAGGCCGCCGACCAGGCCGGCGCACAGGTCGGAAATGATGTCGCCGAACAGGTTGGTGGTGACGATGATGTCGAACTGCTCCGGCTTCATCACCAGCTGCATGCAGGTGTTGTCCACGATCATCTCGTTGCACTCGATGTCGGGGTACTGCGCCGCCACTTCGCGCGCGGTCTTGAGGAACAGGCCGGACGTGGACTTCAGGATGTTGGCCTTGTGCACCACCGTGACCTTCCGGCGGCCGGTCTTGCGGGCCAGGTCGAAGGCGTAGCGGACGATGCGCTCGGAGCCCTTGCGGGTCACCTTCTGGGTCAGCACCGCGGTCTCGCCGTCCTCGGACACGCTCTGGCCCTCGCCGATGTAGGCGCCCTCGGTGTTCTCGCGGACCGTGATCAGGTCCACGTTGCCGGGGAAGCGGGTCTTGGTGTTGGGGAAGCTGCGCGCCGGGCGCACGTTCGCGTACAGGTCGAAGCGCTTGCGCAGCTCGACGTTGATCGAGGAGAACCCGCCGCCGACCGGCGTGGTCAGCGGGGACTTCAGGGCGATCCGGTTCTTGCGGATCGAGTCCATGGTCGCCTCGGGCAGCAGGTCGCCGTGCTTCTCCAGCGCGACCATGCCGGCGTCCGCGAACTCGTAGGCCAGGCCCAGCTGCATCGCGTCCAGCACGTGCAGGGTGGCGTCCATGATTTCCGGGCCGATGCCGTCGCCGCGGATGACCGTGATCGTTGTCATTTTCCAGTTTCCAGACAGGCCGCCGCCACGCTGGGCAGCGTGGCGGCGAGTGGGGATGCGTAGCCTGTCATTATGGCAGATGCCATCCGCCGGCGTATGCCGACGGGCCTTCAACCATGGTCGTGGGTGGCCGGCGCGGCGGCCTCGCCCTGCTCCAGACGATCCAGGAAATCCACGGCGCGGCGCAGGTGCGGGATGACGATGGAGCCGCCCACCACCAGCCCGACCGAGAACGCCTCGAACATCTCCTCGCGGGTGACGCCGGCCTCCAGGCACTGCGCCACGTGGTAGCTGATGCAGTCGTCGCAGCGGAGCACCATCGAGGCGGTCAGGCCCATCAGCTCCTTGGTCCTCACGTCCAGCGCGCCGGCCTGGTAGGTCTGGGTGTCCAGCGCGAAGAAGCGCCGCACCACCTGGTTGGGTTCGTCCAGGATGCGCTTGTTCATCCGCTGGCGGAACTCGGTGAACTGCTTCACCCGGTCGTCTGCATCGCTCATCAGGTCATGTCCTCTGGAAATCACGGGGCCGCGCGCCACGTCGGGCGGGCGGCGGTATCGGTCAGCCCGCCAGCAGCGGGTCGAGCTTGCCGGCGCGGTGCAGCGCCATCATGTCGTCGTAGCCGCCCACGTGGACGTCGCCGATGAAGATCTGCGGCACGCTGGTGCGCTTGGTCAGCGCGACCATCTTCTCGCGCTCGGCCGGGTCGGTGTCGATGCGGACCTCGGTCCACGTCTGGCCCTTGCTCTTGAGGAAGTTCTTGGCCATCACGCAGTACGGGCACACGGCGGTGCTGTAGATCGTGATGGCGGGGGTATGGGCATCGCTCATGGCGGTCTCCTGAACCAGACGGCGGGATTCTGGTCGAATATGGGGCGCGATGGGGATTTTCCCAGCCGCTCAAGCCGCGTTCACCCCCACCCGCCGACAACACTGCATCCTGCCCACATGAACAGCCGCCTGCCGCTCGTCGTCCTCCTGACCGCCCTGGCCACCGTGGCGGGCGCCGCCGGCGCCCAGGACCGCGGCCTGCCCGACATCGGCTCCTCGGCCGGGAACGTGCTCTCTCCGGCCCAGCAGGCCGACTACGGCGCCATGGTCTTGGCCCAGCTGCGCCACGCCGGCTACGTGGTGGACGACCCGCTGCTGGACGGCTGGCTCGACGACGTCGGCCAGCGGCTGGCCGGTGCCAGCGACCGGCCGCAGCAGGCGTTCACCTTCTTCCTCCTGCGCGAGCGCCAGATCAACGCTTTCGCCACCCTCGGCGGCTACGTCGGGGTGAATGCCGGGCTGGTGCTGGCAGCGGAGCGCGAGGACGAGGTCGCCGGAGTGCTGGCCCACGAGATCTCCCACGTCACCCAGCAGCACGTGCTGCGCGGCGCCGAAAAGGCCCAGCGCGAGAGCCTGCCGATCCTGCTGGCCACGCTGGGCGCGATCGTCGCCGCCCAGCAGGCCGGCGGCAATTCCAGCGGCGATGCCACCTCGGCCGCGCTGATGACCGGCCTGGGCGTGTTGCAGCAGCGCCAGATCAACTACACCCGCGACAACGAGGCCGAGGCGGACCGCATCGGCATCCGCACCCTGGCCCACGCCGGCTACGACCCGGAGGCGATGGCGGACTTCTTCCAGACCCTGCAGTCGGTGGTGCGGATGAACCAGGGCGACGAGCGCAGCGCGGTGCCCGGCTACCTGCAGACCCACCCACTGACGCTGGCCCGCATCAGCGAGGCGCGCGAGCGCGCCGCCAAGCTCGAACCCACCCTCGGCAACGCCGCGGCCAGCGGCCCCAGCAACAACCCGCTGCTGCCGCCGGGGCTGCGCATCGCCACCGGCGCGCGCAGCCGGCAGGGCCAGGGCAGCACCGGCGACTTTGCCCGGGCACGCGAGCGCCTGCGCGTGCTCAGCGCCACCACGCCGGCAGTGGCCATCCGCGAATACCAGCAGATGCAGGCGAAGCAGCCGCTGGACGACGCCCAGCGCTACGGGTTGGCGTTCGCCTACCAGCAGGCGGGACAGAACGCACAGGCCCTGCCCCTGCTGGCCCAGCTGGCGCAGGCACGGCCCGACAATCTCTGGGTGCAGATTGGCCTGGGCGAAGCCGAAGCGCGTGCCGGCCGCATCGCCGCCGCCGACCAGCGCTTCGAGGCCCTGCTGGCGCGGATGCCCACCCACCGCGCCCTGGCGCTGAGCTACGCGCGCCTGCTGGGGGAACGCAACACCCGCGACGCCGGTCAGCGCGCGGTGGCGGTGCTGCGCCCGCTGCTGGGCAACACGGCGGACGACCTGCCCTTCCAGCAGGCCTACGCCCGCGCCAACGAGATCGCCGGCGACCCGGTCCGCGCCGGTGAGGCCTGGGCGGAGGCCGCCTACCTGGCCGGCCGCCCGGAGCAGGCACTGGTTCAGCTGAACAACCTGAAAAAGCGGGACGACCTCGATTATTACGCCCGCGCCCGCATCGACGCCCGGATCGCCGCCATCACCCCGACGGTGCTGGAGCTGCGCCGGCAGGGCGTGCGCGACGAGGAAGTGACCGGCGGGCGCCTGGGGACCAGGCTGCGCGGCGGCCCGTGACACGGTCACGAAACTGTCACCCAACCGTCGTGTAATGATCGAGCGCCCCTTCCGCGGCGCGATCATCGGACGCCATGCAAAAGCACATCCTGATCGTCGAAGACGAGCCCGCGATCCGCGACATGCTGGCTTATGCCCTGCGCAAGGGCGACTACGCGCCGCTGTTGGCCGGGGACGCGCGCGAAGCGCAGGAGCGCATCGCCGAACGCGTGCCCGACCTGATCCTGCTGGACTGGATGCTGCCGGGCACCAGCGGCCTGGAGCTGGCCCGGCGCTGGCGCCGCGAGGCGCTGACCCGCGACATCCCGATCATCATGCTGACCGCCCGCGGCGAGGAGAACGACCGCGTCGGGGGCCTGGAGGCCGGCGTCGACGACTACGTGGTCAAGCCGTTCTCCGCGCGCGAGCTGCTGGCGCGCATCCGTGCGGTGCTGCGGCGCTCGCGCGAGGACGATGATGACGGCAGCGTGCAGGTCGGCGCGCTGCGCATCGACGGCGCCGCCCACCGCGTGTTCGCGGACGTGGACGGCACCGCCCACCCGATTCAGATGGGCCCCACCGAATACCGCCTGCTGCACTTCTTCATGACCCACGCCGAGCGCGTGTACACCCGCACCCAGCTGCTGGACCACGTCTGGGGCGGCAGCGTGTACGTGGAGGAACGCACCGTGGACGTCCACATCCGGCGCTTGCGCAAGACGCTGGAACCGCATGCGCTGGACGCGATGGTGCAGACGGTGCGCGGCGCCGGCTACCGCTTCTCCACCGCCACCTGACCACTGCCGGGCCACGCCGCCGCGCCCTGCCGCGACCGGTCCGGGCGGTGGTGGCCGCGCGCGGACGGTCCGCCCCCGAGGGGCGGCAACCCCACTAGACTGGCCCCATGGTCCCGATGTTCCGCACCGCCTGGTTCCGCACCCTCGCCAAGCTTGCGCTGGTGCTTGCCGTGGGCCTGGGCCTGGGGGCGGCCGTCGGACGGCCGTGGCCGGGACTGGCCATCGCCGCGCTGATCGTGGTGGGCTGGCACTACTGGCGGCTGCATCGCGTCCTGCAGCGCCTGGCCGCGCGCCAGCGGCTGGAGCCGGCGGGCGGCAGCGGGGCCTGGAACGAACTGGATGCCCTGCTGTTCCGCGGCCAGACCGAGATGCGCGCCCGCAAGCGCCGCCTGCTGGCGATGCTGCGCGCCTACCGCGCGGTCGCGGCCGCCCTGCCCGACGCGGTGGTGCTGGTGGAGCGCAACAGCCAGCGCGTGCTCTGGTTCAACGAAGCGGCCACGCCGCTGCTGGGCCTGCGCTACCCCCGCCACCACGGCGCGCCGGTGGCCGATGCGCTGCAGCCGCTGCCGATGGCGCAGTGGCTGGCCGCCGGCCGCAACGCCGAGCCGATGGAGGATGTGGCCTCGCCCGCCGACCCCGGCATGCGCCTGAGCCTGCGCCTGCTGCCCTATTCCGACGAGCTGTGGCTGCTGCTGGCGCGCGACGTGAGCAAACTGCTGCGGCTGGAACACATGCGCCGCGACTTCGTCGCCAACGTCTCCCACGAGCTGCGCACGCCGCTGACGGTGATCCACGGCTACCTGGAAATGCTGGACGCGGACGACAACCCGGAGTGGTCGACGCTGCTGGCGGAAATGCGCCGGCAATCGCAGCGCATGACCCGGCTGGTGGAGGACCTGCTGACGCTGTCGCGGCTGGAAGCCCGCGACCAGCTGCCGGAGGAGCACGTGGCGATGGCACCGCTGCTGGCCAGCCTGCGCCGCGAGGCGGAGGCCCTGAGCGGCGGCCGCCACCGCATCCGCGTCGAGGACGACGCCCGGGTGGACCTGCGCGGCGCCGGCAAGGAACTGCACAGCGCGTTCGGCAACCTGGTCAGCAATGCGGTGCGCTACACGCCGGACGGCGGCGAGATCACCGTGCGCTTCGCGCGCACCGCCGATGGCGGCGCGGCGCTGTCGGTGCGCGACACCGGCTACGGCATCCCCGCCGCGCACCTGCCGCGCCTCACCGAACGCTTCTACCGCGTGTCCACCAGCCGCTCCCGCGAGACCGGCGGCACCGGCCTGGGCCTCGCCATCGTCAAGCACGTGCTGGGCCTGCACGGCGCGCAGCTGCAGATCGCCAGCGATGTCGGCGCGGGCAGCACCTTCTCCTGCCACTTCGGTGCCGAACGCGTGCTCGACCGCGGCCTCGACGCCTCCCTTCCGGTTCCGCCATGACCTCCGACCAGCCCCAGCGTTCGCTCCACGATCCCGCCCTGTACTCCAACCGCGAGCTGTCGCAGCTGGACTTCAACTTCCGGGTGCTGGCGCAGGCGCAGGACCCGTCGGTGCCGCTGCTGGAGCGGCTGCGCTACCTGTGCATCTCCTGCACCAACCTCGACGAGTTCTTCGAGATCCGCGGCGGCGCGGTGCGCCACGCGGTGGAGCTGAACTTGCCGGCCGGCGTGGACGGCCTGGCCCCGGCGGCGCTGCTGGAACGCATCCACGAGCGCGCCGCCGCGCTGGTGGACGCGCAGTACCGCTGCTTCTACGAGGAACTGCGGCCGGCGCTGGCGCAGGAAGGCATCCGCCTGCTCCAGCGCGAGCAGTGGACGCCGGAACAGACCGAATGGCTGCGCGGGTATTTCCGCGACGAGATCATGCCGGTGCTGTCGCCGCTGGGCCTGGACCCGGCGCATCCGTTCCCGAAGATCCTCAACAAGTCGCTCAACGTGGTGGTGCTGCTGGAAGGCCGCGACGCCTTCGGCCGCGAGGGCTCGCTGGCGGTGGTGCGCGCACCGCGCTCGCTGCCGCGCATCATCCGCCTGCCGGATGCCGACGGCGACGGCGACGCCTTCCACGACTTCGTGTTCCTCAGCTCGGTCCTGTCGGCGTTCGTGCACGAGCTGTTCCCCGGAATGAAGGTCAACGGCGCCCACCAGTTCCGGGTGACCCGCAACTCGGAGCTGATCGTCGACGAGGACGACATGGACAACCTGGCGCTCGCCCTGCGCGACGAGCTGCTGGGGCGCGGTTACCTGCGCGCGGTGCGGCTGGAGATCGACGAGCGCTGCCCGCAGGCGGTGGTGGACACGCTGCTGGCCAACTTCGACCTGTCGGAAAGCGCGGTCTACAAGATCAACGGCCCGGTCAACCTCAACCGGGTGGTGCAGGTCTACGACCTGGTGCAGCGGCCTGACCTGAAGTTCCGCCCGTTCCAGCCGCGCCTGCCGCGCGACATGGACGCGATGTTCGACCAGATCCGCCAGGGCGACGTGCTGCTGCACCACCCCTTCGACGGGTTCACCCCGGTGCTGGAGCTGATCCGCCAGGCCGCCGAGGACCCCGACGTGCTGGCCATCAAGCAGACGCTGTATCGCACCGGCAAGGACTCCCCGATCGTGGAGCACCTGGTGCAGGCGGCGCGCAACGGCAAGGACGTCACCGTGGTGGTGGAGCTGCGCGCACGCTTCGACGAAGAGGCCAACCTGGGCCTGGCCGACCGCCTGCAGGACGCCGGCGTGCAGGTGGTGTACGGCGTGGTGGGCTACAAGACCCACGCCAAGATGCTGCTGATCGTGCGCCGCGAGGGCAGCGGCCTGCGCCGCTACGTGCACCTCGGCACCGGCAACTACCACAGCGGCACCGCGCGGGCGTACACCGACTTCGGGCTGATGACCGCCAACCCCGAGATCGGCAACGACGTGCACCTGATCTTCCAGCAGCTATCGGGCCTGGCCGCGCCGCTGACCTTGGCACGGCTGCTGCAGTCGCCGTTCACCCTGCACCAGGGCGTGCTGGACCGCATCGCCCGCGAGGCCGCGCATGCGCGCGCCGGCCGGCCGGCGCGGATCGTGGCGAAAATGAACGCGCTCAACGAGCCGGCGGTGGTCCGCGCGCTGTACGAAGCCTCGCGCGCCGGCGTGGAGATCGACTTGGTGGTGCGCGGCGCCTGCGCGCTGCGGCCGGGCATCCCCGGTGTCTCCGAGACCATCCGCGTGCGCTCGGTGGTGGGCCGGTTCCTGGAGCACCACCGCGTGTGGTGGTTCGGCAACGACGGCCAGCCCGACCTGTACTGCTCGTCCGCCGACTGGCTGGAGCGCAACCTGCTGCGCCGGGTGGAGACCGCCTTCCCGATCCTGGACCCGGCCATCGCCGCGCGCGTCCAGCGCGAAGGCCTGCTGAACTACCTCGCGGACAACCAGAACGCGTGGCAGCTGGGGCCGGACGGGCACTACGCGCGCTGCGTGCCGGCACCGGGCGAACGGCCGTTCTCCGCGCAGCAGGCGCTGCTGGACGCGCTGGACGGATGAGCAGGCGATAATGCCGCGCATGCACCGTCGCCCCCACCCTGCCGCATGAATTCGCTGCCTCCCCGCGCCTCCGCCCCGCTGCGCGACGGCGACCTGGTGGCCGCGCTGGACCTCGGCTCCAACAGCTTCCACATCGTGGTGGCGCAGCGCGTGCTGGGCCAGCTGCGGGTGGTGGACCGCCTGCGCGAAACCGTGCGCATGGCCGAGGGCCTGAACGCGCTGGGCGGCATGGCGCCGGAGGTGCGCGAGCGCGCGCTGGCCTGCCTGTCGCGCTTTGGCCAGCGCATCGCCGACATTCCGCCGCGGCAGGTGCGGGCGGTGGCCACCCACACGGTGCGCCAGCTGCGTGCGCCGGAAACCTTCCTGGCCCCGGCCGAAGCCGCGCTGGGCCACGCCATCGACGTGATCTCCGGCCGCGAGGAAGCGCGCCTGGTGTACCTGGGCGTCGCCCACGAGCAGCCGCCCGAACCCGGCCAGCAGCGGCTGGTGATCGACATCGGCGGCGGCTCCACCGAATGCATCATCGGCCGCGGGTTCTCGCCGCTGGAGCGCGAGAGCATCCAGGTCGGCTGCGTGGCCAGCACGCGCCGCTTCTTCGACGGCGGCAAGCTGGGGCGCAAGCGCTGGAACGCGGCGCTGACCGAAGTGGCGGCGCAGTTCCAGCAGTTCGCCGCGCCCTACCGCAGCCTCGGCTGGGACGAGGCGATCGGCACCTCCGGCACCCACAAGGCCATCGGCGCCATCTGCGCGGCGATGAAGCTGACCAAGGGCGCCATCACCCGCGACGCGCTGGCGCAGGTGCGCGAGCGCCTGCTGCAGGCCGGCCGCATCGAGGCGATCGACCTGCCCGGCCTGTCCGACGACCGCCGCCCGGTGATCGCCGGCGGCGTGCTGGTGCTGGAAGCGGTGTTCGCCACGCTGGGCCTGGAGCGCCTGCAGGTGAGCAAGGCCGCGCTGCGCGAGGGCGTGCTGTACGACCTGCTGGGACGCGGCGGTGCCGACGACCCGCGCGAGGCCTCGGTGGCCGCGCTGATGCAGCGCTACGGCGTCGACACCGACCAGGCCGCGCGGGTGGAAGCCACCGCGCTGCGCCTGTTCGAGCAGGTCGCCGGCGACTGGGCCCTGACCGGCGACGACCGCGCGATGCTCTCGCGCGCCGCGCGGCTGCACGAGCTGGGCCTGGCCATCGCGCACAGCGGCTACCACACCCACGGCGCCTACCTGTTGCAGCACTCCGACATCGCCGGCTTCTCGCAGCAGGGGCAGCGCTTCCTGGCCGCGCTGGTCCGCACCCACCGCCGCAGCGTGCCGAAGTCGGCGTTCGAGATGATCCCCGACCGGCTGCTGTCGAACGCGCGCCGCAGCGCCGCCCTGCTGCGGCTGGCGGTGCTGCTGCACCGCTCGCGCGGCAACGAGGTGCCGCCGGGCCTGCGCCTGCAGGCCGACGAGGACCGGCTGGTGCTGCGCATCGACAAGCGCTGGCTGCACGATCGCCCGCTGCTGCGCGCCGACCTCGAGGCCGAGCCCGAGGACATGCTGGGGCTGGGCATCCAGCTGAAGCTGGCGATCGACTGAAACCGCGCGCAGCCGCGCCGCGCCCGCCAGCGCATCGCGCGGAACGCAGAAGGGCCGGCTTGCGCCGGCCCTTCCTCATTACACGGACGGAACGCGTCCCCGCTTACTTGCCTTCCACGAACGGCTTGCGCGGCAGCTTGGCCGGGCGCATCGCGGTGTTGTAGACGAATGAGGCGACGATGGCGGAGGCCTGCTTCAGGTCGGCCGCCACGGCGTGGTCCTGCACGTCCAGGTGGGTGTGGTGGACGTGGCTGAAGTAGTCCAGCTGGTCCTGCACGAACTGGAAGCCCGGGATGCCCACGGCGTCGAAGCTGACGTGGTCGGTGCTGCCGGTGTTGCGCTGGGTCACGATGGTCGCGCCCACGTCATGCCACGGCTTCAGCCACTCCTCGAAGATCGGGGCGACGGCGAGGTTCTCCTGGGCGTACACGCCGCGGATCTTGCCGCTGCCGTTGTCGAGGTTGAAGTAGGCGGAGATCTTGCCGTGGTCGGCGGTGCGGATCAGCTTGCCCTTGCTCTGGCGGAAGAACGCCGGCAGCGCGCGCTCGGCGGGATCCTTGGGCTCCTCGAACTTGCCGAAGTGCTTGGACACGTAGTCCTGCGAACCGATCAGGCCCTGCTCCTCGCCGGTCCACAGCGCCACCCGGATGGTGCGGTTGGGCTTGGCGCCGACCGCCTTCAGGATGCGCACGGCTTCCATCATCACCGCCACGCCGGCGCCGTTGTCGTTGGCGCCCGAACCGGTGTGCCACGAGTCCATGTGCGCGCCCAGCATCACCACCTCGTCCTTCTGCGGGCCGGTGCCCGGGATCTCGGCGATGGTGTTGTAGCCCGGCTGGTTGGCGTCGTCGAGGAAGCGGGCGTCCACGTTGAGGCGCAGCTTCACCGGCTCCTTGCGCTCCAGCGCGCGCATCACGGTGTTGTAGTGCTCGGCCATCATCACCAGCGACGGCACGCCGACCGACTCGCCGGCCTTGCGCGAACCGCCGCCCATGACGCGCACGATGCCGTCGTTCCAGCTGCTGATGGAGACGGTGGCGACCACGCCCTCGTCGATCAGGAACTGGTTGATCAGCGGTGCCAGCTCCATGCGGGCGCGGTAGCGCGCCATCATCGCCGGATCGATGTTGCGTTCCTCCGGCAGCGGGTAGGACAGCAGCTCCTCGAGGCTGTCGTGGTCGTGGCGGCTGAAGTCCGACTTCTCGTTCGGCTTGTAGGGACGCAGGTCGTCGGTGAAGACGATCTTGCCCCGCAGCTTGCCCTTCCACTTCTCCAGGTCGGCCTTGGATTCGATCTTGGCGAAGATCGCCTCGCCTTCCACCGCGCCGTTGGTGCCCGGCGTCCACGCCTTGGGCAGCGCGTGCAGCGGCATCGCGCGCGGGGCCAGCATCTCCATGCTGGCGTCGGTGAACGCCCAGCCGCGGCCGATGTCGGCCACCGCTTCGTCGTGCACGTTGGCCAGGCCCCATTCGCTGAACTTGGAACGCGTCCACTTGTTGGCTTCCGCCATCGACGGCGAATTGGTCAGGCGCGGACCGATCACGTCGGTCAGGTGGTTCAGCGTGTCCATCACCTGCGAACGCTGGAAGGCCTCCTGGCGGATCCGGGCGGTCATGTCCAGGTCCACTTTTTCCTGCGCGTAGGCGCCCTGCGCACTCGACAACCCGACCACCAGCAAGGCGGTGGCCAACATCACTCGCTTCATCGTCATCCCCGGGAACTGCTGCGAAACCCCGAGTCTGCCAGTGCCCACCGCCCGCATCGTGGGCCTTTGGTCATGGCCGGCGGCCGCCCTGCTGGCGCCCGCGTGACGCGGCGCACGTTCCCGCGGGGTCACCCGGCCGGGAACACCGCGCGGGCCCGCGTCCCGCCGCCGTCGCGGTTGGCCAGCGCGACCCGGCCACCGTGCAGCTTGGCGATCTCCGCCGCGAAATTCAGGCCCAGTCCGCTGCCGCGCGTGCCGCCGTCCGGGCGCGGCAGGGAGTAGAACCGCTCGAACACCCGCGCCAGCGCGAACGCCGGGATGCCCGGGCCGGCATCGTCCACGGCCAGCACCAGGCCGTCCGGCCCGGCCTCCGCACGCACGTCCACGGTGGCGCCGGGCGGGGAGAAGTCGATGGCGTTGTCGATCAGGTTGGCCAGCAGCTGGCGCAACAGGAAGGCGTCGCCCGCCAGTGGCGGCAGGCCGGGCGCGGCGTGCAGGCGCAGCGTCACGCCGCGGGCGGCGGCACGGGACGCGGCGTCCTCCAGCGCATCGCCCGCCAGCGCGGCCAGGTCCACCGGCACGGGCGCGTCCAGGGCCTCGCGGTGTTCCAGTGCGGCCAGCGCCAGCATGCGGTCCACCAGCCCGGCCATGCGCCGGCTCTGCGCGCCGATGCTGGCGACGAAGCGGGCGCGGTCGGCCTCCGGCAGCGGTCCTTCCAGCAGTTCGGCGGCGCCGCGGATCGCCGCCAACGGGCTCTTGAGCTCGTGGGTGAGCGCGTGCACGTACTGCTCCACGTACTGCTTGCCCTCCAATTGCCGGCGCATGCTCTCCAGCGCGCGGCCGAGGTCGGCGAACTCGCCGGCGGCATCCGGCAGCTGCGCGCGTTCGCCGCGCGCCACCGCATCGGCGTAGCGGCGCAGCGCGGCCAGCTGGCGCGACAGCCACCACGCCGCCAGCCCCCCCACCAGCAGCGCGCTGCCCAGCAGCACCCAGCCCCAGTGCAGGATGGTGCGCTGGCTGCGCTCGATGAAAGGCTGGATGCTGCGGTTCGGCTTCGACACCGTCAGCACGCCGGCGATCGCCCCGTCCGCCGCGTAGATCGGCGCGGCCACGTACATCACCGTGCTGGCCTCGTCGGCGGGATCGTCGCGGGTGGAGCGCGCGCCGTACTGGCCGCGCAGGGTGCGGTAGACGTCGTTCCAGCGCGAATTGTCGCGACCGATGTCGCGCCCGGTGGAATCGAACACCACGATGCCGCGCGCGTCAGTGACGGTGACGCGGTAGCTGGCGTGGCGCTTGGCCTGCCCCCAGATGCGCGCGTCGAGGTCGCGGCGCGCCATCGCCTGCACCCGCCGGGCGAACGCACCGTCCGCGATGCGGCCGGCCAGCAGGTCGTCGGTGGCCAGCTCCGCCAACACGTTGGCGGTGTCGGCCAGGGTGTCCTCCATCGCCTGCCGCACCCCCGGCTTGACCTGCTGCACGAACACGTTGCCCAGCAGCAGCGCCGCCAGCGCCACGATCAGGAAGTACCCCAGCAGCACGCGCAGGGCGATCTTCACCGGACGTCAGTCCACGTCCACGGAATAGCCCAGCCCGCGGTGGGTGCGGATCGGGTCGCGCGCGGGGTCCAGCTGGCGCAGCTTCGCGCGCAGGGTCTTCACGTGGGTGTCGACGGTGCGCTCGCCGGACTCCAGCGCATCCGCCCACACCCGGTCCAGCAGCTGCGCGCGGCTGAGGATGGCGCCGGGCCGGCGGAGCAGCTCGGCCAGCAGCGCGTGTTCGTAGCGGGTCAGTTCCAGCGCGTGGCCGGCATAACGGATGCGGTGGGCATCGGCGTCCACCTCGAAGCGGCCGCGCTGGCGGGGCTGGCCGCCGTCGTGCCTGCGCAGCCGCGCGCGTACCCGCGCCACCAGCTCGCGCGGGGAAAACGGTTTGGCCATGTAGTCGTCGGCGCCCAGCTCGAGGCCCAGCACGCGGTCGATCTCGTCGCTGCGCGCGGTCAGGAAGATCACCGGCACCGCGCTGCGCTCGCGCAGGTCGCGGCAGACGTCGAAGCCGCTGCGGTCCGGCAGGCCCACGTCGAGGATCACCAGGTCGATGCCGCCCCGCGCCAGCCGCGGCAGCACCTGCCCACCCAGCAGCACGTGCTCGGCGGCGTGGCCTTCCGCGCGCAGCGCGTACAGCACCGTCTCGGCGATGGCGGCGTCGTCTTCGGCCAGCAGGATGGTGGTGGGCATGCGCGGCATCCTAGCCGAGGCGGCCACCGGGTTTGCGTGGCCAGCGTGAAGTGGGTGCGACAATGCGGCCATGAACTACCGCCATGCCTTCCACGCCGGCAACCACGCGGACGTGCTCAAGCACGTCGTGGCGCTGGCGCTGTGCGACGCCCTGACCGCCAAGCCTTCCCCCTGCTTCGCGCTGGACACCCACGGCGGGCGCGGCCTGTACAAGCTGGACGGCGAGGCCGCGCAGAAGACCGGCGAGGCACAGGACGGCATCGCCCGGCTGCAAGCGGAGGCCCCGCGCGACCCCGCGGTGCAGCGCTACCTGGCGGCGGTGCGCGCCTGCCGGGCCCAGCACGGCGCGCAGGCCTATCCCGGCTCGCCCTGGCTGCTGGCGCACGCGCTGCGCGCGGACGACCGCATCGCCGCCTGCGAGCTGCATCCGGAGGAGGCGCACGTGCTGCGCGCGCACGTCGCCGGCGACCCGCGCATCGCCGTGCACGAACGCGACGGCTACGCGGCGATCAAGGCGCTGCTGCCGCCGAAGCACGGCGCGACCCGGTTCGCCCGAGGACTGGTGCTGATCGACCCGCCCTTCGAGGCGCAGCTGGCCGAGTTCGACACCGCCCTGGCCGCGCTGGCCGAGGGCCTGGCGCGCTGGCCGCAGGCCATCTTCGCGCTGTGGTACCCGATCAAGCAGGGCCGCGCGCTGCACCCGTTCCGCCGCGCCGCCGCCAAGCTGCCGGCCAAGTCCGCGCTGCTGCTGGAGCTGCTGGTGCGGCCGGACGACTCGCCGCTGCGGATGAACGGCAGCGGCATGCTGATCCTCAACGCGCCGTGGCAGTTCGACGCCGCCATGCGCCCCACCCTCGACGCCCTGCGCCGGGCGCTGGGCGAACCCGGCGCCAGCGCGCGGGTGGAGTGGCTGCGCGCACCGGCGTAAGGAAAGGTGGGGTCGGAACGGGCTTCCCTCGCGCGGAAAGGCCACTCCGACCCCACGTTTTGACCACACGTTTCCCGCGCGCCGTTGCACCCGCGCGTGCGAGACTTCCGGCCCTGTCCTTCGCGGATCCACCCATGGCTTCCAGCTTCTTCGCCCTCTTCGACGACATCGCCACCCTGCTGGACGACATCGCCGCCATGACCAAGGTAGCCGGCGGCAAGACCGCGGGCGTGCTGGGCGACGACCTGGCCCTCAACGCGCAGCAGGTCACCGGCATCCGCGCCGAGCGCGAGCTGCCGGTGGTGTGGGCGGTGGCCAAGGGCTCGCTGGTGAACAAGGCGATCCTGGTGCCGGCGGCGCTGGGCATCGCGGCGCTGGAAGGCTGGCTGGCGTCGCGCGGGCTGGCCGTCCCGCTGATCCTGCCCCTGCTGATGCTGGGCGGCGCCTATCTCTGCTACGAAGGCGTGGAGAAGCTGGCCCACAAGGTCCTGCATCAACGCGAGGACGCGCAGCACCACGACGCGCTGGTGCACGCGGTGGCGGATGCCTCGGTGGACCTGGTGGCCTTCGAGCGCGACAAGATCCGCGGTGCGGTCCGCACCGACTTCATCCTGTCGGCGGAGATCATCGTGATCTCGCTGGGCACGGTGGCAGCCAAGCCGCTGCCCGTGCAGCTGGGCGTGCTGGTGGCGATCGCCCTGGCGATGACGGTGGGCGTGTACGGGCTGGTGGGCGCCATCGTGAAGCTGGACGACGTGGGCCTGCACCTGGCCCGGCCCGGCGCCAGCCGCGCGCGCGCCGCGCTGGGCCGCGGCATCCTCGCCTTCGCCCCGCGCCTGCTGAAGGCGCTGTCGGTGGCCGGCACCGCGGCGATGTTCCTGGTCGGCGGCGGCATCCTGGTGCACGGCATCGGCCCGCTCCACCATGCGGTGCAGGGCCTGGCGGCGGTGCCCCCGGGCTGGCTGTGGAGCGCGCTGGCCAACGCGGCCTTCGGCGTGGTCGCCGGCGCCGTGGCGCTGGCCGCGGTGACCCTGCTGGCCCGCCTGCGCGGCCCGCGCGCCCCGGCCGGCGGCTGAGCCACCGGCCAGACACGCCCCGTTCATTTTTTTAACATCCCCCACGCGATGATGCGGGCATGGCCGCCCGCAACCGCATGCCCCCGTGGCACGAACATGTCCGCCTCGCCAACGGGCGCGACATCCTGATCCGTCCGATCCGGCCGGAGGACGCCGGCCCGATGCAGGCGGCGTTCACCCTGCTGGAACCGGACGAGATCCGGCAGCGCTTCCTGCATCCGATGAAGGAGCTCAGCGCGCAGCAGGCCGAACGCCTGACCCGGCCGGACCCGCGCCGCGACTTCGCGCTGGTGGCGGCCGAGCCGCTGCCGCCGGGCGAGGCGCTGGTGGGCGCGGTGGCGCGCATTTCCATCGACGCCAACGGCAAGGACGCGGAGTTCGCCATCCTGGTCAGCCACTACGTGAACGGCATGGGCCTGGGCCGCCACCTGATGCGCCGGCTGGTGCGCTGGGCGAAGGGCCGCAAGGTGGAACGCGTGTACGGCGACGTGCTGGAGAGCAACCTGCCGATGCAGGCCCTGGCGGCCTCGCTGGGATTCCGCCGCGAGCCCACCCGCGAAGCCGGGCTGGTGCGGGTGGTGCTGGACCTGCCGCCGCCCAAGCCCAAGCTGCCGCCACCCCCGCCGCTCGCGGTCGGCGCCTGAGGCGCCGGCACCACGCCCCCGGCCGCGCGGGCCGGTAGAATCCGCAGGACAACTCCCTCCTCCAACGCGCTGGCGCCCTGCGTCCGGCGCGGGCGCGTTTTCCCCATGACCGACCCGCTTCCCTTCGCCACCGTCCCCCTGCCCCGCGCCGGCCAGGCCCGCGCCTGGTGGCGCGCCCCCGGCAGCGGCACCGCGCTGGCCGCCGCCGCGCTGGCCGC
>DASWXO010000159.1:0-2423 GCA_036405455.1 Thermomonas sp.
GGCAGCAGCCCGGCGTCGCGCACCCTGCAGCAGATGTCGGCAACGGCCTCCACGTCCTCGCCCGGCAGGCCGACCAGCGTCAGCTCGCCGGCCTTGGCGTAGCCCTCCAGCGCCTCGGCGATGTCCTGCCGGCGCTCCAGCACCACCTCGTGGGCATAGGCGTGCACCCACAGCAGCCAGCGCCGCGTGTCGCGGCACCGGCCCAGCACCACCAGACCCAGCAGGTCGTCCAGCCCGCCGCCGTCGATCCCGACCACAGCCACTTCGGATCGCTCGAGCAGGGCGTCCAGCTCCACGAGATCGGGGTCTTCGCACTGCTTCCAGAACTGCGTCCCGGCCCAACTGCCGCCCATGTTCTCGCTGGGAGGCACGTTCAGGCGCTTGGCGAGGAATAGCCGGCGGGACTCTCCCCCGGCTGCTTCCGCCTCTTCGAACTTCCGCTGGAAGTCCACCGGATCCACCGACGCGCCCCAGTTCGGGTTCACCAGCGGCCAGTGCTCCGGCTTCAGGTAGGCCTTGGCCTTGATCATGTCCTCCGGCCACTCGTACAGCAGCGGCAGGAAGTGCGGCGCCAGGATCACCCCGTCGCGCACCTTGCGGGCGAACTCCAGCTTGTCCTTGTAGACCCCGACCGGCTCGCCGTCAGACTCGGTGGTGATCGAGATCACCACGCCCTCTGGCCGCGACGCCTGTCCGCCCGTCGCTTCCAGCACCATGTCCGCGGCGCCCTTCCGCTGCGCCAGCAGCCACAGTTCCTCGAAGATCACGAACGCCCAAATCTTGCCGGCGATGGTGTCCGTGTCCGCGGCGTACACCCGGCAGGACATCCCGGTCACGCGGTGCGTGATCGTGCGGATGTTCGGCTGGATGTGGAACAGCGCGCTCAGCTCCGCGTCCGCCTGGATGGCGTCCCGCATGGGCTTGAACACGTTATCCGCGGTCTCCTTCGTCGGCGCGATGACTGCGCCTTCGTTGGACTGGCGCCAGTTCAGCACCGCCAGGGACAGCATCAGCCCGGCCACCAGACCGGACTTCCAGTTCTTCTTCGGCACCTTGATCAGCGCCTCGCGGATCAGGCGTTCGCCCGTCTCCACGTTGTAGGCGCCGTGGATCGCCTCTGCGATCTCGGTGATCCACGGCCGGCAGACCTGCCCATAGGTCGGCGGCACAGGTCGGCCAAGGTCATCCACCGTCCCGTCCGGATTGGGAATGCCGACCGCGTACAGAGACTTGAACAGCTCCAGCCCGACCCGCCCCTGCTCGGGGAAGATCGCCCCGCACGGCATCAGCGAGCGCCCCTCCCGGATCCGCTCCCGCCAGTCCGGACAGGCCGTGGTCCAGGGCTGCATCACTTCACCGCCACCAGCCGCGGCCGGCTCGGCGGCGGCGCCGGCTGCAGCGATCGCTCGCCCAGCACCGCGCGCGCCGCGTCAGCCTGCTGCTGCTTCTTCCCGACCGGCGGCCCCGCCTTGCCAGCCTTCTTCAGCGCCAGCGCCGCGGCCAGTCGATCCTTGAAGTCTGCCCGCGAGTCCTTCATGACCGCGCGCAGGAACTCGTCGGGGTCATCGACCTGGTACGCCTTCGCCTTCGTCTTCCGCGGCGGCGCCGGCTTGCGTCCCGCGCCGGGACGGGCACCGCCGGCATTTGCTCGCGGGCCGCCGGAGCGACCCTTCACTCCGGCCATTTGCTGAATGCCTCCAACCCAAAAGTTATCGCGCGTGGGAGGGCGGGCGGTTTCCAAGATCGGCCCGGCCCAGACTTTCGCCCCCCCCTCCCCTGTTCAGCCGCCGCGCAGGTCGTCGCGGGTCTTCGCCTCGTGGCACCCGTGACACAGCACCTGCAGGTTGCTCTCGGTGTCATCGCCGCCGTTCATCAGCGCCACGATGTGATCGAGGTGGAACCCATGCGGATACGCGACGACCGAGCGGCAGGCGGCGCAGTGCGGATCCTTCGACCACAGGCGCAGCCGGCGTGCCTGGAGCGGCCGACCGGTGATGCGGCGGGCTTCCGTTCCTGCTACGCCCTGCAGCCGGCTGGCCGGGGACGTGAGCCGCGGGCCGATGGTCTGGAGCCTACCCACCGCGTGCGCCCCGGAACTTCAGCTCGCCGCCGTCCATGGTGCAGTGCGGGCTGGGTTCCTTTTCAGCATCCGGCGCCGGCGTGCCGAACTCCTCGCCGGCCAGTGCCGCGAACGCCTGCAACAGGCCGTTGATCGCCTCGGTCTGCCTGGCGAGCGCTTCCCCCAACCGGTCGAGGGCCGCGGCCAGCTGGGCAACATCAGTCACTGTGCGCCCCCGTTGATCGATTCCCTGTCTGCCCGCACTACGGCTTGGCAGGCGCGGAGCTGGTCGTCGGCGTCGCGGCCGACTCGAACAAGATCGCCCGCAAGCGCGTCTCGGCTTGCGGCGAGCGCATCACGTTCG
>DASWXO010000160.1:0-60911 GCA_036405455.1 Thermomonas sp.
GGCCGCGTGCAGGCCGAGGCCGCCGTGCGGGTGGACCTGCCCGGCGGCACGCTGCGCATCCGCCGCGACGCCGCCACCGGCTCGCTCTTCATGGGCGGTCCCGCCGCCTTCGTCTTCGAAGGCAACCTGCCCGACACCCACATGCTGGAGGACCACGGGCTGTGACGATGGATTTCAACGACACCACCGAGAAACTCGGTGCACACGAAGTGGCGGCCTGGCTGCGCCGGCACCCCACCTTCCTGCAGCAGTTCCCGGACCTGGCGCTGACCCTGGTGGTGCCGCGCGACAACGGCCCCACCGCCTCGCTGGCCAGCTACCAGCTGGACATCCTGCGCGAGAAGAACCGCGAGCTGACCAAGCGCCTGCACGAGCTGTTCGGCAACGCGCAGGAGAACGAACGGCTGGCGGTGCGCACGCACCAGCTGACGCTGGCGCTGCTCAAGCAGGCCAGCGCGGCCGACACCCTGCGGGCGATGGCGGCGGCGCTGGCGGAGGATTTCCACGGCGACCTGGTGCGCATCGTGGGCTTCCGCGCGGTCGACGGGCTGGCGGACGTGGAGTGGTTCCAGCACCTGCCCGAAGACAGCCCGCGCCTGGAAGGCTTCCGCGACCTGCTGGCCACCGGCGAGCCGGTCTGCGGCCGCCTGCATCCCGACAAGACGGCGCTGCTGTACGGCGCACGCGCGGACGACGTGCAGAGCTCCGCCCTGCTGGTGCTGCCGGGCGTGGGCCTGGTGGCGATCGGCAGCCGAGACCCCAACCGCTTCTTCCCCGGCATGGGCACGCTGTTCCTGCGCATGATGGGCGAGGCGCTGGCGGCCGGGCTGCAGCGTTTCGCCTGAGCCGGCCCACGACGCGGCGCGTACACTGGCCGCATGGTGATCGACGACTTCCTCGCCCACCTGGCGGTCGAACGGCAGGGCTCCCCGCACACGCTGGACGCCTACCGCCGCGACCTCGCCGCGCTGGCGCAGTGGGCCGAGGCGCAGGAAATCGACCTGCCGGCGCTCGACGGCCACGCCCTGCGCGCCTTCGTCGCGGCGGAGCACCGCCGCGGGCTGTCCCCGAAATCGCTGCAGCGGCGCCTGTCCGCCTGCCGCAGCCTGTACCGCTGGCTGCTGAAACAGGGCCGCATCGCCACCAACCCGGCCGACGGCGTGCGCGCACCGAAGGCACCGCGCAAGCTGCCGCAGGTGCTGGACGTGGACGAGGCAGTGCAACTGGTCGAGCTGCCCACCGACGCCCCGCTGGGCCTGCGCGACCGCGCCCTGCTGGAACTGTTCTATTCCTCGGGCCTGCGCCTGTCCGAAGTCTGCGCGCTGCGCTGGCGTGACCTGGATGTCGACGGCGGCCTGGTCACGGTGCTCGGCAAAGGCAGCAAGCAGCGCATCGTGCCGGTGGGGTCGCACGCGCTGCGCGCGCTGCAGGCGTGGCGTACGGACTCGGCTGGAACACCGGACGGCTTCGTGTTCCCCGGCCGCGGCGGCGCCCGCATCAACGCGCGCACCATCCAGCTGCGGATGAAGCAGCTGGCGCTGCGCCAAGGCGTGTTCAAGCGCATCCACCCGCACCTGCTGCGGCACAGCTTCGCCAGCCACGTGCTGGAGTCTTCCGGCGACCTGCGCGGCGTGCAGGAATTGCTGGGCCACGCCGACATCGCCACCACCCAGATCTACACCCACCTGGATTTCCAGCACCTGGCGAAGGTGTACGACGCGGCGCATCCGCGGGCCAAGCGCAAACCGGGCCGCTGAGCCCGGCCTGCGCGGATCCGCCGCGGCGGGGGTTCAGGCCCGCTGCAGGGCCCGACCCAGCGCGCGGATCGCTGCCACCGTCTGCGTGGTCTGCTGCACGAACTCCCCCGCGACCAGGGCTTCGGCATCGGCCTTGCGGCCCTCGTCGGTGCAGCGCACAACCCCACCGGCACAGGCATGGAAGGCCGCGTGGCTGGCCCGCAGGGCGACGAGCTCGGGCAGGCGTGCGAAGCGCGTGCCGCCATCGCCATGGATCCACTGGCCAAGGGCACAAGCGTCGTCTCGCGCCGCCACCGCCGCATCCAGGCGCTCGCCGCGGCCGGCAATGTGGTCGAACAGGCGCTGCTTCCAGGCCTGGTGGCCGCGGATCATCGCGTCCAAGTCGATCCCGGCCGCCTCGCTGGATCGTGTCCCGGAGGAGGTGAGCCGGAACACCGAGACCACCTCCTGCATCGCGCGCGCCTGCTCGGCCATCGACGCCGCGGCGGCCGAGGCTTCCTCCACCAGCGCGGCATTTTGCTGGGTCACTTCGTCCATCACCGTGACCGTCTGGTTGACCTGCTCGATGCCGCGCGCCTGCTCGAGGGTGGCGGCGCTGATGTCGGCCACGATCGCGGCGACTTCGCGCGCGGACGCGATGATGCCCTCGATGGTGCCTCCAGCCGCGTGCACCTGCTCGCTCCCGTGGGCCACCTGCGCCACGGACTCGCCGATCAGCGCACTGATTTCCTTCGCGGCCTGCGCCGAGCGCTGCGCCAACGCGCGCACCTCGCCCGCCACCACCGCGAAACCCCGGCCCTGGTCGCCGGCGCGCGCAGCCTCCACCGCCGCATTGAGCGCGAGGATGTTGGTCTGGAACGCGATGCCGTCGATGGTCGAGGTGATGTCGGCGACGCGGCGGGAGACCTGCTCGATGCCCTCCATCGTCTTCACCACGTCGGCCATGGCGCGGCCGCCCTCGGCAGCCACGCGCTCGGAGTGCTGCGAGCGTTCGGCGGCGCGGCGCGCGTTGTCGGCAGTGGCGCGCACGGTCGAGGTCAGCTCCTCGAGCGAAGCGACGGTCTCCTCCAGGCTGGCGGCCTGCTGCTCGGTACGGCGGGAGAGATCGTCGTTGCCCGCCGCGATCTCGGCCGCGGCCTCGGTGATGGACCCGGCGGCCTGCTGGATCCGGCCGACCACGTCGGCCAGTTCGCCAGCGGTCCGGTTGCTGTCCTCCAGCAACTGGCCGAACGCACCGGCCAGCTGGGCCTCGGCGCGGTAGCCGAGGTCGCCGGTGGAGAGCGCCGACATCGCCAGCTGGACCTCGGTGGCTGCGGCGCTGGTGGCCTCCAGCATGGCGTTGATCGAGCCGGCGATCTGCGCGAAGCGTGGATCGCCACCATCGGCATGCAGGCGCACGTCCAGCTCGCCCGCGCTCGCAGCGGCGACCACCCGGCGCAACTCCTCCTGGAGCTCGGTGTCGGCCGTCCGGTCGATCCACTCCAGCACGGTGCCCACGCGCTGGCCATCCGCACCCAGGATCGGGTTCGCGGCCAGTTCGAAGTGGCGCCGCCCCACCTGGATGCGGGCGCGATGGGTGCCGGCAAGCGCTTCGACAAGCCGGCGCTGGTGGTCCGGCCGGGCGTGGAACAGGTCGAACGGGCGGCCCAACAGCTCGCGCGCCCGGAAGGCCGGCAGGTGCGTCCGGATCTCGTCCTCGGCGGCCAGCAGCGCGGCCTGCACCGCGGGATTGACGTAGACGATGATGTTCGATGCGTCGGCGATCATCACGCCGGCGCTCGCCACGTCGAGCGCACTGCGGATCCGCGCGTTCTCCGCGGCGGCCTCGCGCTCGTGGGTCAGCGAGGCGTCGAGCTGCTCCTGCATGCGCTTGAGCCCGGCCAGCAACTGGCCGCCCTCGTCGTTGCGCTCGATGTGGATGCGATTGTCCAGCGTGCCGTCGGCGATGCGCCCGGACAGCACCACGCCGTACCGCAGCGTCGACACCAGTTGCGAGGAAATCCTCCAGCTGAAGTACCCCACGCCAAGGATCAGCACGGCCAATGCGATCACGGTGCCGATGAACTGCCGGCGCGCGCTTTCGAGATGGGCCTGCGAGAGTGCCTGCAGGCCGTCCAGGATCGCCAGCTGCAGCGCGTACTGCGCATCGACGGCCGCGGTGGTCTTGGCCACCCAGGACGCCGCGTCCATGGTGGGTTGGCCCGGCGCGAGCAGGTCGCTCTTGCCCATCGCGAGTGCGGCGTCGATCGCCGCCTCGGCTTCGCGGGCACGCGCGGCGATCGGCGCACCGGTATCGCCGAGCATCGCGATGGACTTGGCCAGTTCGCCACGGAAGGTGGCGGCGCTGGTACGCGCCACCTGCAGGTCGCCTGCGATCGACAGCAGGTCGTCCACCGGCACCGGCGTGGCGGGCACGTCGCCCCGGGCACCGTGCTCGCTGGCCGCAATGACACCGCGGGCACGCAGGACCGCGATGTTTTCGCCGACATTGGGTCCCACGACCAAACCGGCATACATCAAATGGTAGGCATCGACGTAGGGCGTGTAGACATAGGCCGACTCGTCGCGCAGTGCGTCGAGCAACGCGAACTGCACTGCAGCCGACTGTGCATCCCGCTCCAGCAGGCCCTTGGCGTCGAGGCCGGGGGCGTTGGCGCGCATGTCGGCCCAGTCGGCCTTCACCGCGACCAGGGCCGCATTGCTGCGGCTGAACCCTGCGCGTTCGGGCAGCAGGGCCTCCAGCGAGGCGATCGCGGCGTCCACCTGGGCGGCAGCCGCGTCGCGATCCCCGGCGCCTTGCCCGTTGGCGGCCACCGAGACAGCGCCATCCCGGAAGCGCTGGGCGCCGTGCAGCAGCGAAAACATCTCGCGCAGCGGCGCGATGCCGCGGAGCTCCTGCTCGGACACCCCGACCGTCACCTGCAGCGAGCGCACGTAGGACAGGGTGGGGATGAGCACGGCCAGGGCGGCGGCCACCCCGATGACGGCCAGTTTGTGGCGGATGGAAAGGTCGGACCAGAGGCGGCGCGGGGCGGTCATCGGGCGGAGATCCAGGCAGGTCGAAGTCGGGCGGTGGGCGGAATGGCGCGTTGGCGGGACGCACCGCACCGGCCAGCCGATGCTGTTTCCCGCGTCATTGACGGCCCTCTTTGTGCGCCCTGAAGCCCTGCCAGGTCCTGATTTGCGTCAAATTCGACCAAAGTCTTACGGACGGGGCATCACCGGCGACGCCTTGAGGTCGGCCACCGCGCCCCCACCCTATGGATTCGTCCTTCCGGAGCCAGCCGCATGAGCGACACCTTCCACGCCACGACCATCGTCTCGGTGCGCCGGGACGGCCAGGTGGTGATCGCCGGCGACGGCCAGGTCACACTCGGCCACACGGTGATGAAGGCCAATGCCCGCAAGGTGCGCCGGCTGGGCAAGGACGGCCGCGTGCTGGCCGGGTTCGCCGGCGCCGCCGCCGATGCATTCACCCTGTTCGAACTGTTCGAGGCCAAGCTGGAGAAGCACGGCCAGCTGACCCGCGCGGCGGTGGAAATGGCCAAGGATTGGCGCACCGAGCGCCGCTTTGGCAAGCTCGAGGCGCTGCTGGCCGTGGCCGACGCCGATACCTCGCTGGTGATCTCCGGCACCGGTGACGTGATCGAGCCGGAGGATGGCCTGATCGCGATCGGCTCCGGGGGCATGTACGCGCTCTCCGCCGCGCGCGCACTGCTGGCGCATACCCCGCTTGACGCGAAAGCCATCGCCACCGAGGCGCTGGGCATCGCCGGCGACATCTGCATCTACACCAACCGCAACATCGTGGTCGAGACGCTCTGAACCCGCGCGAACGAGGCTTGATCGCGGGCCATCCCGGCCGGGGCAACCCCATCAAGTCGCTCCCCGATACTCGCTTTGTTGATGGGGCCGCCCCGACCGGGCTGGCCCCGTGAAGGACCCTCACGATGACCGATTCCTCCTCCATGACCCCGCGCGAGATCGTCGCGGAACTCGACCGCCACATCGTCGGCCAGCACGCCGCCAAACGCGCGGTGGCCATCGCGCTGCGCAACCGCTGGCGGCGCGCGCAGCTGCCGCCCGAGCTGCGCAACGAGGTGATGCCGAAGAACATCCTGATGATCGGCCCCACCGGCGTCGGCAAGACCGAGATCGCGCGCCGCCTGGCGACGCTGGCCAACGCGCCGTTCGTGAAGGTGGAAGCCACGCGCTTCACCGAAGTCGGCTACGTTGGCAAGGACGTCGAGCAGATCATCCGCGATCTCGCCGACACCGCGGTGAAGCTGTACCGCGCCCAGGCCAAGCAGCGCGTCCGCACCCAGGCCGAGGAGCGCGCCGAGGACCGCATTCTCGACGCCCTGCTGCCCAAGCGCGACACCGCGCCCGGCTTCGGCTTCAACCCGGCGCAGACCACCACCATCGACATCGGCGCCGAACCGTCGGCGCAGGAATCGTCGACCCGGCAGAAGCTGCGCAAGCAGTTGCGCGCCGGCGAGCTGGACGCGCGCGAGATCGAACTCGACCTCAGCATGAACATCGGCGTGGACATCATGGCCCCGCCGGGCATGGAAGAAATGGGCCAGCAGCTGCGCCAGATGTTCAGCCAGATCTCCGGCGGCAAGACCCACAAGAAGACGATGACCATCCAGGCCGCGCGGCCGCTGCTCATCGAAGAGGAAGCGGCCAAGCTGGTCAACGAGGACGAGGTGCGCGAGCAGGCCATCGAGGCCTGCGAGCAGCACGGCATCGTGTTCATCGACGAGATCGACAAGGTCGCCAAGCGCAGCGAGGGCCACGGCGCCGACGTCAGCCGCGAAGGCGTGCAGCGCGACCTGCTGCCGCTGGTGGAAGGCAGCACGGTCAGCACCAAGTACGGAGCGGTGCGCACCGACCACATCCTGTTCATCGCCAGCGGCGCGTTCCACCTGGCCAAGCCCTCCGACCTGATCCCGGAGATGCAGGGCCGCTTCCCGATCCGCGTCGAGCTGGGCGCGTTGGGCAAGGATGACTTCGTGCGCATCCTGACCGAGCCGAAGGCGGCACTGATCCGGCAGTACGTCGAGCTGATGGGCACCGAGGGCGTGGCGCTATCGTTCGCGCCGGAGGCGGTCGAGCGGCTGGCGGAGATCGCCGCGCACGTCAACGAACGGCAGGAGAACATCGGCGCGCGGCGCCTGCACACCGTGCTGGAACGCCTGCTGGAGTCGCTGAGTTTCGAGGCGCCGGACAAGGGCGGCCAGGTGGTGGTGGACCGCGCTTACGTGGATGCGCGCCTGGGCGACCTGGCCCAGGACCCGGACCTGAGCCGCTACATCCTGTGACGACAGGCCCGCGCGGCGTCCGGACCCGTGCCGGACGCCGCGGCGGGCGCGTCCTCAGCCGTGCAGGCTGTAGGTGCCGTAGAGCGCGGCTTCGGCCAGCACGTGGCCCTGCATCGCGCGCAGCGCGTCGCCGGCGGTGAAGCGCGCCGGCAGGCCGAGCGTCGCCACGTCGAGGGCGAACACGCGGAAGAAGTAGCGGTGCTCGCGCAGGTCGTGCGCGGGCGGGTACGGACCGTCGTAGCCGTGCCAATCGCCGCCCAGCTCGGCGTTCCCCGCGAACCAGCCGGTGTAGTCGTTGAGGCCGCGCACGCCGCCGACGTCGTGGCCGGCCGGCTTGCCCTTGGCGGTCATCCCGTCGCTGCAGCTGCCTGCGGCGATCGCGCGCACGTCGGCGGGGATATCGGCAACCACCCAGTGCACGAAATCGCCGCGCGGGTGCTCCACCGGGATCGGCGTCGCCGCATCGGCGACCAGCGCGGGATCGGTGGGCACGTCCGGATCGATGCACAGCAGCACGAACGAACGCGTCCCCGCCGGCACCTCATCCCATGCCAGGTGCGGGTTGCGGTTGCCGCCGAAGCCGTCGCGCGCGCCGAGGGCGAACTCGGCCGGAAGCGGCTGGCGGTGTTCGAAGCTGTCGCTGTGCAGGCGCATGGGGACTCTCCACGAAAGTGACGGACCGATTCTACGACCGCACGCGCAGGCCGGATGCAGCCGTCGCCTCAGCCCTGCGCGACGGCCGCCAGCCGCGCCGCCACCCAGCGTTCGCCGTAACCGTCCAGCGATGCCCCTTCGAGGAAGCCGCAGTGGCCACCGTGGCCGGCCAGCTCCAGCGCGATGTTGGGATAACCGGCCAGGTGCGCGAACTCGTCGGCGGGGATCACCGGATCGTCCTCGGCCATCAGCACGTCCGCCGGGATGGGCAGCGCCTGGAGGCGACCGCCGGCGATCGAATAGCCGTCGAAGTAGGCGTCGAGGTCGGCGAAGCCGGTGTAGCGGCGCACCATCCAGTCGGTGAGCGGGCGCATGCGCAGCCGCAGCACCTCGTCGCCGAAGGCGTGCGCCTGCGGGAACAGCGCGCGCTTGCGCGCCAGCGAGCGCCGCCATTTGTGTTCGAAATAGCGCAGGTAGAACGCCGGCCCGGTTTCCATGGCCGTCATCGTCCGGCCCGGGTCCAGCAGCGGGCAGACGGCGGCCACCCGTCGCAGCGGCAGGCCGGCATCGGACGCGCGCAGCGCCAGGCGCAGGGCGAAATTGCCGCCCAGAGAGAAGCCGGCCACGCACATCGGCAGGCCGGGCCAGCGCGCGGCGACGGCGCGCGCGGCACCGATCACCTCGTCCAGCCGGTTGGAATGGAACAGCCCCTCGTTGAGATGGTGGCTGTCGCCGTGGTCGCGGAAGTCCAGCCGGAACACCACGAAGCCGGCGCGCAGCAGGCGCGCGGCGGTCATCCGCATGTAGCTGGATTCACTGCTGCCTTCCCAGCCGTGCAGGAGCAGCGCCAGCGCGCTCGGCGCCTGGACCGTGGGCGTGCTGGCGACGCCCTGCAGGCGCACGCCGTCGCCGGCGTCCAACACCATCGGCACGTGGGTCGCGGGCACGGCGTGCAGGCGCTGGCGCGCGCGCAGGGCGCGCAACGGGCTGGACGAGAGCACCGACTGCACGTGCGGGCTGCGCAGCCAGGCGGGCGGCGCGAACGGGGACGCGGTCAACGACACCGGGCCGGCCTCAGGCGGCCGCCATCGCCTGCGCCACGCGGGCCCGGGCGGCCTGGGCGATCGCGCGCCTGCCGTCGCACTCGCCGGGCAGGATCGGCGGCATGAAGCAGACCCGCACCGGACGCGACGGCTCCCCGAGCAGGCGGATGAAATTGCCGACGAAGTGCTCACGCGGCGCGAACGCCACGATCGCCTGCGCCTCGCACTGCCTGCCGTAACACAGCGCCACCGGCTGCACCGGCGCACCGGCGTCCACCGCGGCGGTGAAGATGCGGGCGTGGAAGGCGCCCAGTTCGCGGCCATCGCGCGTGCCACCCTCCGGGAACGCCGCCACCGCACGGCCGGCGCGCAGGCGCTGCGCCATCTCGGCCATCACCTGGCCCAGCGAGTCGCCGTTGCCGCGCTGCAGGAAGATGGTCTCGGCATGGGTGGTGACCCAGCCCACCACCGGCCAGCGGCGGATCTCCGACTTGGCGATGAAGCCCATCATGTGCTGCGAATGCAGGGCCATGATGTCGATCCAGCTGACGTGGTTGGCCACGAACATCGTGCCGCCTGGCAACGGCGTCCCCTCGCGGCGCACCCGCATCCCGAACACCCGCAGCAAGCCGCCCGCCCACCAGCGCACGATGCCGTGCGACAGCGGCCCGCCGTTGCCGATCGCGATCAGCAGCAGGGTCAGGGGCAGGTGGAGGAGGATGTGCCAGGCCAGCAGCGGCACGCGGTAGAGGTAGCGGAACGCGCGCATTGGATCGACGTTGGGGGCCGTCGGGAAGGAAGCGGTAAGTGTAAAGGCCGGCGCGGGCGAAATGTCCGCAGACCGTCCGGGTTCCCTGCGCGGCTCAGCCGCGCGATGCCGGCGGCTGCGGCAGCACCGCCAGCGTGATGCGGCTGGTGCAGACCGCCTTGCCCGCTTCGTCCTCGATGAGGATGTCCCAGACCTGCGTGCTGCGGCCGATGTGGATCGGCCGGGTGGTACCGGTGACGGTGCCGCTGCGCACGGCGCGCAGGTGGTTGGCGTTGATCTCTAGGCCCACCACCGCCTGCCCGCCGGCCACCAGCGCGCCGGCGCTGCTGCCCAGGGTTTCCGCCAGCGCCACCGAGGCGCCGCCGTGCAGCAGGCCGTAAGGCTGGTGGGTGCGCGCGTCCACCGGCATGGTGGCGCGCAGGTAACCGTCGCCCAGCTCGGTGAACACGATCCCGAGCGCTTCCATCAGCGTCCCGGCGGAGCGGGCATTCAAGGCCGCGAGGGTGGTGCCCTCCGGCCAGGTGAACGCGGGTGCGGCCAAGCCGGGGCTCAGCGGACCGAGAACACGCCCGGGCGCCAGGCGCGGACGTAGGAGGTGCGGCCGTAGCCGCTGCTGCGGCCGTAGCCGACGCCGAAATCACGCTCGCGGCGGGTGTGCATGCGCTCCACCAGCTCCTCGCGGCGCGAGTCCAGCCAGTCGGTGCGGCCCAGCGTGGCCGGGTCGGCGCCGCGGCGCGCGGCTTCGCGGGCGCGGTAGTCGCAGAAGTCGTCGTAGGCGTCCAGCTCGTGCGCCAGCTCGCGCACCGACAGCTCGATCATCACCGCATCGTCCAGGAAGCCCAGCACCTGCACGCCGTCCGGGATGATGTCGTTGGGATCGGCGAAGTAGGCCAGCGCCGACAGCACGCGCTGGCGGTCGGCTTCCGGCATCGCCCAGGCGGTGTCGCGGATCATCGCGATCATGTCGTCCAGGCGCAGCAGGCGCTCGCGGATGAAGTCCGGCAGCGCGGTCTTCTGCGCGTCGTCCAGCAGCGCCACGGCCGCGGCGACGATCTCCTCGGCGCTCTTGCCTTCGACCGCCTTGCGCGAGCGCTCCGCAGCCGCCTGGAAATGGGCCAGATCGTGGTCGTTGAGCTCGAAATTCAGGGTGATCGACATGGGTGCCCCGGCACGCAAGGAGGAGTGAAGTAAGGGGGGCAGACTAGGGCGCACGCGATGGCGCGTCAATCCGCCGCCGGTCACGCCGGCGGCCACCCGCGTCACAGGATCGGCGACAAGCCCGAGCCGAACGCGGTGAAGATGCGCACGCCCAGCCACTTCAGGCCGAGGTCCACCTCGGGGAAGTCCCCCACCGGCCGGTTGCACGCCCGGAAGTCGGACGCGAACGGCGACGGCGGGGTCGCCGTGGGCGGGCAGTCGGGCCCGGGCGCGTAGTCGTAGCTGGTGGCGTATTTGTACGGCCACAGGTCGAACACCGGCATGCGCTCCGAGAGCTTGGCCAGGTTGTATTCGATCCCCGAGAAGATCGGCGCGTCGTCGCGGCGGCCGATCGTCCAGGCATTGGCGGGCGCCATGTCGCGGCGGATGCTGGCGGCCAGCGCGGCGGCGAATGCGGGGTCGCGGATCACGACTGCACTTTCGGTGTTCAAGGTGTCGCCGCGCGGATCGAAGTTGTGGGTGCCCACCACGCCGATGCGGCCATCGACCACCATCGACTTGGCATGCATGCCGGTGCGCAGGCCGGCGCGCTTCAGCCGCACCGGCAGGCCGCCGGACGACGCGAACGGCGAGGGCCGCGCGGCCTCGCTGACCGGCGTGCGACGCAGGCCGCGCTCGGCCAGCCGGCGCTCGCGCAGGCTGAGCGGGCCGGAACCCAGGGTGCGGAGGGGCGCAGGCGCGATGGGCGTGTCCTCCGGCTCCGGCAGTGCCGCGCCAGTGGCGCCAAGCTCCAGCGGCGCATCGGCGGGAAACGGCTTGAACTCGTGGATCTCGAAACCGAAGTCGCGCAGGTAGCGGCGCTTGTACTTGTACGAAATCGCGTAGGCGAGGAAGGCGTCGGTGGACGCGAGGCTGTTGGTGGACACCAGCACCCGCGGCGGCGCGGGCCGCTCGCGCAGGCTGCGGAACAGGTCCTGCGCCGACTCGGACAACACGAGGTACGGCGTCTGCAACAGGATCTCGTGGTCGGCGTCCGCGATCAGCTCGCGCAGGCCGTCGCCGGTGGCGCCGGTCGGCGCCGCCACCTCGGATCCGGGCGCAGGCTCGAGGCGATGCTTGCGCGGCAGGTCGGCGATGAACTGCACGCCGGTGACCGGCAGCGCGGGCTCGACGAAACGAGCCCGTAGCACCGCGTCATCCGCGACCTCGGCCAGCAGCGCACGCACCCGCGCGGGGTTGTGGAACGCGTGGTGCGGCGGTGGCGGGGGGCCGTTCGCGCGCAGGTAGCGCGCCACGTCGCCCAGCTGCTCGGCGGGCACGCTGCGGCGGGCGTTCCAGAAGGCCTCGAAGTTCGCCACCATGTCGCGCACCACCGGACCTGCCAGGAGCAGGTCGCGGTCGCGGAAATTGAAGTCGCTGCCCCAGTCGTAGTAATCGTCCTGGTAGTTGCGGCCACCGACGATGCCGACCAGGCCATCCACCACCAGCAGCTTGTTGTGCATGCGGCGGTTGAGCTGCTTCCAGCAGCAGACCGACGCCACCGCGTACATCGGCAGCGAGAAGCGGGCGCGGTCCAGCACCGGGTTGTACAGGCGCAGCTCCAGGTTGGCGTGCAGCGACGACAGCGCCGCCAGCGTCTCCACCTTACGCAGCGCGGCCAGCTGGTCCACCAGGATGCGCACCTTCACGCCGCGGAAGGCCGCGGCCTGCAGCTCGTCCAGGACCAGCTGCGCGGCATCGTCCTCGTCGAAAATGTAGGTCTGCAGCTCGATGCTGCGCCGGGCGCTGCGGATCAGATGGATGCGCGCCAGCAGCGCATCGGGGGCGTGGTCGAGGATCAGCGCGCGATGGCGCGGCGCGGCGGGCGTGGACGCCGCCAGCGTCTCGCGGGCCATCTGCAGGATGGGCGACGGCAACGCGCACGCGTCGGCGCGCGTGCAGTCCACCTGCGTGCTGCGCGCGGCCACCGCCTGCGCGGCCGCGGCCCGGCGTTCGTGCGGCGGCAGGCTGGCGCAACCGGCCAGCCACAGGACCAGCAGTCCGGCCAGCCAGCGACCGGGAACGTGCAACCTCATCGCCTCAACCGCTCACGGCCACCAAAAGCGGGACAGGCGGGCGGCCCCGGGCTCGATGGCGGCGCCGGCCGCAAACTCCAGCACCGCGATGCCGGACGGCGGCATGCCGCGGTAGTCGCTGGTCTGGCCGCTGTGCAACAGCGCCGCCAGCTGTTCCAGCCCCGGGTTGTGGCCCACCAGCATCAGCCGGCGCGCGTCGCCGTGCGCGTCGGCCAGCGCGATCAGAGTGCCGGGGCTGGCCTCGTAGATCGCCTCTTCCTCGCGGACGTCGGCGCAGTCCAGCGCGCCGAGCGCGGCGAAGGTCTGGCGGGTGCGTTCGGCCGGCGAGCAGAGCACCCGGTCCGGGCGCAGGTCGTGGGCGCGCAGCCACTCGCCCGCGGCCCGGGCCTCGTCCAGCCCGACCGCCGACAGCGGGCGCTGGCGATCGTCCTGGCCGGCGGCCGGCGATTCGGCGTGGGCGTGGCGGAGCAGGATCAATTCGCGCATGGGAGACATCCGTTCTCGCGGGCAGGATGGCTGCAGAGTACACGCCCGGCCTGCCAGCCGCAGCGGGTCAGGCCCCGGGCAGGCGCGCCACGCGGCCCTGCAACTGCCGGTAGGCCGCGTGCAGGGCTTCGGCCAGGACCGGCAGGCGATCGCGCCCGCCCCCCCGCAGCGCCATCTCCAATGCCGCCGCCGCCTCGGCCAGCGCCTGCGCGCCGACCAGCCGCGCGGCACCCTTCAACCGGTGCGCCTGGGTGGCGAGCGCGGCGGTATCCCCACCATCAGACAGCTTGTCCAGCGCCGCCAGGTCCTCCGCGGTGCTGCGCAGGTAATCCTCCAGCAGCACCGCGACGTCCCCGGACTCGCCGCCGACCAGTTCGGCCAGCACGGCTTCGTCCAGCACCGGCGGCCCGGCCGGTGCCAGCGCCACCGCTCCGCTGGCAGCCTCCGAACGGGCGTTGTTGTCGCTCTGCAGGTCGGCGCGCTCGGCCGCGGTCAGCAGCGCACCACCGGTGGTGTGCGGCAGCCAGCGCTGCAAGCAGGTGCCCAGGGTGGCGATGCCGACCGGCTTGGCCAGGTAGCCGTCCATGCCGGCCGCCAGGCAGCGCTCCGCCTCGCCCTTCATCGCCGAGGCGGTCAGCGCCACGATCGGCGTGCGCGGCAGGCCGCGTCGGGCCTCTTCGTCGCGGATGGTGCGGGCCAGCTGGTAGCCGTCCATGCGCGGCATGTGCACGTCGCTCAGCACCAGCGCGTAGCGGCCGCTGCGCCACCGGTCCAGGCCCTGCATGCCGTCCTCGGCGGTCTCCGAGGCGTAGCCGGCCAGCGCCAGCTGGCGCTGGATCACCTGCCGATTGGTGGCGTGGTCGTCCACCAGCAGCACCAGGCTGCGGTCGCGCACGGCGTCGTCCAGCGAGGGCAACGGGCGCGGCGCGAAGCCGGGCTCCTGGCGCGACGGCGCGGCCAGCGTGGGCAGCGCGTCGGCGCGCGCGCGCGGCAGCCGCACCTTGAGCCGCATGGTGGTGCCCTTGCCGGGCGCGGAGTCCATCTCGATGCTCCCGTCCATGAGCTCGGCGATGCGCCGGCTGATCGCCAGCCCCAGGCCGGTGCCGCCGAAGCGCCGGGTCGTGTCCGCCTCGGCCTGCGAGAACGGCTGGAACAGGCGCGCCTGCGCTTGTGCGCTGATGCCGATGCCCGTGTCGGTCACGCTCAGCACCAACGTGTCGGCGCCCAGGCTGCCGGCCTCGCCCGGCTCGTGCTGGAGCTGCGCCACGCGCGCCGTCACCCGGCCGTGCTCGGTGAACTTGATCGCGTTGGAGAGGAAGTTGCCAAGCACCTGGCGGAGCCGCACCGGGTCGGCGACGTGGGCCGGCGCCACCTGCGGGTCGATCTCGCAGTCCAGCACGAGGCCCTTGCTGGACGCAGAGCCGGAGAAATTCGCGGTGACGCTGCGCACCAGCTCCGGCAGCGAGGTGGGAACCGGCTCCAGCTCCATCTTGCCGGCCTCGATCTTCGAGAAGTCGAGGATGTCGCCGATGATCCGCAGCAGGGTTTCCGCCGACGCCTGGATGACGCCCAGCGCACGCCGCTGTTCCGCGTCCAGGCGCGTGTGCGCCAGGATCTCGATCATGCCGGTGACGCCGATCATCGGCGTGCGGATCTCGTGGCTCATCGCCGCGAGGAAGGCGCTCTTGGCGTGGTTGGCCTCGCGCGCGCGGGCTTCGCTGTCGCGCAGGGCGCGCTCCAGTCGTTTCTGCATCGTCAGGTCGGTCGCCACCGCCAGCAGGCCCACCATCGCGCCGGTGTCGTCGCGCATGGCCGACAGCGCCAGCAGCACCGGCAACGTGCGGCCGCGCTGGTGGCGCAGGGCGAACTCGCGCGGCGGCTCGCGGTGCCGCGCCAGCTCGCGCAGCGCGGTCCAGTCGGGCGGCACGGTGCGGCCATAGGCTTCGCTGAGCGACCGTGCCAGCGCGCCCAGCGCTTCCGGGTCCAGCACCGCGTCCAGCTTCTCGCGGCCCAGCAGCGATCCCGCCGGCCAACCCAGCAGCTTCTCCGCGAAGGGATTCACCTGCGAGAACACGCCCTCCTCGTCCACCGCGAAGATCGCCGTCTGCGCCGCCTCCAGCAGCAGCCGCTGGAACTGCTCGCGGCGCTCCAGCGCCACCCGCACGCGGTCGGTGCGGGTGAGCTGCTCGGTGAGCTGGCCCTCCATGCGGCGCACGTGGTCGCGCATGCGCAGGAAGCTGTCCATGACCTCGCCCAGTTCGCCGCTCGGCAGGTACCGGGGCTGCGCGGTGTAATCGCCCTGGGTCATCCGGCGCGCCACCCACGTCAGGCTTTCGACACCGCGGTAGCCGTTGCGCAGCAGGCGCCGGCCGACCAGCACCGCCAGCAGGAAGCACATCGCCGACAGGCTGATCCGCACCCGGCTGACCCACTCGCCGCGCTCCAGCGCCTGACGGGCCAGCGCGTCGGCACGGGCCTGGCCACGCGCGTCGATCTGTTCCAGCCGCTGCACCAGCGGATCCACCGACGGGTAGAGGTCGCGATCGGCGAAGCGGCCCAGTGCCAGGATGTCGCGCTTGGCCAGGATCCTGCGCAGGTCGGCCGCGGCCTCGTCGGCCCGTGGACGCGCCAGCAGCGCCTGCGCCAGCAGCGCGCGGCTCTCGTCGTCCAGCGGCATCGCCTGCAGCGCTTTCCACTCCTCGGCCATGGTCTGCTTCGCCTGGTCGATCCTGCGCGCGGCCTCGTCCCAGTCGATCAGGTAGTTGCGGGTGCGGAAGGTGGTGTCCACCACGTCCATGCCGTAGGCGTTGGACAGCCGCCGGATGCGGCGCATCCCCACCAGCACGTCTTCCTGCATCGCGGTCATCGACCGCTGCGCGTCGTGCTGGCCGATCTCGTCCACCGCCACCACCAGCACGCCGGTGACGAGGAACAAGCCGAACAACGCCAGCAGCTGGTGGCGGATGGTCAAACGCGACAGGTCGAAGCGCATGGCGTCAACAGTCCCGCGGGCCGGCGCGCAGCGTTACAACGCCGGGCGGCGCCAACGCGCGATGGCCGCCTGCAGCTCGCTGCCCGGCACCGGGCGCCCGATCAGCCAGCCCTGGGCGATGTCGCAGCCCAACTCGGCCAGCAGCTGCCAGTCCTCCAGCGTCTCCACGCCCTCCGCCACCGTGGTCAGGCGGAGCTTGCGCGCCAGGTCCAGGCTGGCCTCCACCATCGCCCGCTTGCGCGGCTGCGAATGCGAGGAGAACACGAAGTCCTTGTCGATCTTCAGTTCGGTGAACGGCACCTGCGCCAGCTGCGCCAGCGAGGAATAGCCGGTGCCGAAATCGTCGATCGACAGGCCGAAGCCCTTCAGGCGCAGCCGGGCCAACACGCCCAGGCCCCGCGCCGCATCCGTCATCACCGAACTCTCGGTGATTTCCAGCACCACGTCCTCGGGCTTGACGCCGTGGCTCTCCACGATGGCCTGGTAGCGGTCGGCCGCCTGCGGGTCTGCCAGCGCCAGCGGCGACACATTCACCGAGAGCTTCAACCGCACGCCGTCCTGGCACCAGCGCTGCAGCCAGCGGCAGCCCTCGTCCAGCATGCGGTCGGTGAGCGCATCGGCACGCCCTTCCTGTTCCAGCAGCGGCACGAACAGCACCGGCCGGACCACGCTGCCATCGGGACGCTCCCAGCGCGCCAGCGCCTCCACCGCCACGACCTTGCCGTTGCCGAACTCCACCTGCGGCTGGAACCAGGGCACGATCTCGCCCCGCTCCAACGCTTCCAGCAGCGTCGGGATGGTGAAATCCGCCTCGCTCTCGTCCAGCTGCTCGCCGGCATGTTCGCCGAGGCGCGACAGCACGCTTTCCAGCTTGTCGCGGGTCAGCGGCTTCTCCACGCTGCCCAGCACGCGCAACCCGTAGGCGCGCGCCATCGTCTGCACGGTATTGAGCAACGCGGGATCCAGGGCGCTGACCACCACCACCGCGCGCGCCAGCCGCTCCTGCGCGATCTGGCCGATGCATTCGATGCCGTCCATGCCCGGCATGTCCAGGTCCACCAGCACCACGTCGGGCGGCGTCGGCTGACGGCGCAGCACCTGCAGCGCATCCAGGCCGTCGGCGCCTTCCAGTGCGTTCTCGACGCCCAGCTCGGCGAGCAGGCGCAGCGCGATGCGGCGCTGGAAGCCGTGGTCCTCGACCACCATCACCTGCAGTTCCGACCACCTCATGCCATCTCCCCAGACGCAGGTTGCCGACGCCAAGCCTAACGCAGCGCAGGCCGTCGTGGAGCATCGCCCGGGGGCCACGCCCGGCACGGACACCCGGGCCACATCCGGGTACGCTGGCGGGCGTCCCGCAACCGGCTCCCCGCGCCCGCCCATGGCTTCCCCCCGCGTCTTCCACAACGGCCTCGTCCTCACCGACCGCGGCTTCGAGCCGGACACCTGCGTGGTGGCCGAGGACGGCCACGTGGTGGCCGTGCTGCACGGCGAAGCGCCGCCGGCGGGCGAGCGCATCGACCTGGGCGGCGGCTGGCTGGTGCCGGGCTTCATCGACCTGCAGGTCAACGGCGGCGGCGGCGTCCTGTTCAACAACGACCCCAGCCCGGCGGGCATCGCCGCGATCGGCCGCGCGCACCGCCGGTTCGGCACCACCGGGTTCCTGCCGACCCTGATCAGCGACGACGACGCGACCCTGCGCCGCGCGATCGCGGCGACCCGGGAGGCCATCGCCGCCGGCGTCCCCGGCGTGCTGGGCATCCATCTGGAAGGGCCGTACCTGTCGCCGGCCCGGCACGGCACCCACGACGCGCGCCAGTTCCGCGTGCCGACCGACGATGACATCGCGACGGCCACCGCGCTGGACAGCGGCATCACCCTCGTCACGCTGGCCCCGGAACGCGTGCCGGCGGCGGCGATCCGGTCGCTGGTCGCGCGCGGCGCGGTCGTCAGCGCCGGCCACACGGACGCGACGTACGAGGAGGCACGCGCGGGGCTGGCGGCCGGCATCACCGGCTTCACCCACCTCTACAACGCCATGACACCGCTCCGGGGCCGCGCGCCCGGCGCGGTCGGCGCCGCGCTGGACGACGCTACCAGCTGGTGCGGGATCATCGTGGACGGCGTGCACGTGCACCCCGCCAGCCTGCGCGTGGCGCTGGCCGCCAAGCCCCGCGGCAAGGTGTTCCTGGTCACCGACGCCATGCCGATGGTGGGCGGCGACCGCCCAGAGTTTTCCCTGTACGGGAAGACCATCACCGCCGTGGACGGCGTGGTGCGCAACGCCGCCGGCGCCCTGGCCGGCAGCGCCCTGGACATGGCCAGCGCCGTCCGCAACACGGTGCGCCTGCTCGGCCTGCCGCTGGACGAAGCCTGCCGGATGGCAGCGCAGTACCCGGCCGAGTTCCTCGGCCTCGGTGGCAGCCACGGCCGCATCGCACCCGGCTACCGCGCCGACCTGGCATGGCTGGGCGCGGATGTCACGGTGCGTGGGACTTGGATCGCAGGCCACACCGACGCGTAATCGCCGGCACGGCAGGCAGCGGCGGGCTGGCGCTCAGGTCCCTGGGGCGTTCAGCAGGCGGATCGTCGACCGCTCCAGCGGATAGACCCCGCTGTCGGGCAGTGCCTCGGGTGAGCCTGCGATCCGCAGCTGCTCGCGTGCCCACGGCAGGTCGCGCACAGTTGGATCGGGGACGTAGCTCTGCCACTCCCAGGGCTTCGGCTGCTGCCGGTTCGTCATCCGGAAATCCACCGGAACCCGCACCAGCCAATTGTCCTGCTCGGCCTCCTTGCCGGTGGCCGGCGGCAGAAAGGTCCATGTGCGCGCGGCGCGCAATGCGGCATCCTCAAACTGCTTGCGCAAGTCGCTCATCTGGCGATCGGTCCCCAGTGTGCGCAGGTTCACCCGCTCGACCCCTGCCTCCTGCACGCGGCCGTCGCGGCCATAACGGAGCACCACATAGACAATGCCCTGTGCACCCAACCTCAAGGCACCCATCGGATATCCCGGGGGACGCAAGCGGGAGGAGCGCGAAGCATCGGCTCTTGGCCGACTCTTCTCGCTGTCAAACCAGGTGGCGGCGATGCGCACGCGCATGCCACCGTCCTCTTGCCCATTGGCCACCAGGCGCAGCCGCATCGGCGCCTCGGCGGTCACCACGGCCCCATCGACCACCACCGGCTGGAACCGCCAGCTGCGGATGCTAGCGTCGAGGAACTGTTCCAGACTCTCGCCCAACGCCCGCGAGTCATCCAGTTTGTAATCCCGAACGGTGCCATCCGGTGCGATCACGATCGTGCCGGTGACCAGCAGGGTGGATTCCACTTGCTTGATGGCGGCTCGCGCATTGCCGGCATCGGCCACGGACGGCATCGACGACAGTGCGATGCCCAACAGCATCCCCAGGACGTAACGCATCGGCTTGCTCTCCCCTCAAGCGTGATTCCCTGCGCGCTTCTGCGCGCAAGTGCCATCCTAGTCGATCGCCCGGGCGGTTGCTGCCCCGGGCCTGCCGGCAGTGGCTGCTAAAATACGGAGTGTTTGCTCGAACGCCGCCCCTGCGCGGCGTTTTCGTCGTTTCCGGAGTCCCCCATGACCAGCACCGCCGAACTGTCCTCGCCCGAATCCGCCAAGTCGCTGCTGACGCACGACGTGCTGGACACCGACTACACGCTGGAAGACAAGTACCGGCGCACGCAAGGCCGGATCTACCTGTCCGGCGTGCAGGCGCTGGTGCGGCTGCCGCTGATGCAGCGGCTGCGCGACGAACGCGCGGGGCTGAACACCGCGGGCTTCGTGTCCGGCTACCGCGGCAGTCCGCTGGGCGGGTTCGACCTGGAGCTGTGGCGCGCAAAGAAGCACCTGGAGGCGGCGGGGGTGAAGTTCACCCCGGGCCTGAACGAGGACCTGGGCGCCACCATGGTGTGGGGCACGCAGCAGGCCAACCTGTTCCCGGGCGCCAAGCACGACGGCGTGTTCGGCATGTGGTACGGCAAGGGCCCGGGCGTGGACCGCTGCGGCGACGTGTTCAAGCACGCCAACGCGGCGGGCACCTCGAAGCACGGCGGCGTGCTGGCACTGGCCGCCGACGACCACGCCTGCCGCAGCTCCACCCTGCCGCACGGCAGCGAGGACGAGTTCGTCAGCGCGATGATGCCGGTCCTCAACCCGGCCGGCGTGCAGGACATCCTGGACATGGGCGTGCTGGGCTGGGCGATGAGCCGCTACACCGGCCGCTGGGTGGGCTTCAAGACGATCGCCGAGACGGTGGAATCCTCGGCGTCGGTGCAGGTGGATCCGTTCGCGCTGGAGATCGTGCTGCCGGGCGACGACGACTTCGCCCTGCCCTCCGGCGGCCTCAACATCCGCTGGCCGGATCCGCCGATGGAGCAGGAGATGCGCCTGCACCGCTACGCGGTGAAAGCGGCGCAGGCGTTCGCGCGCGCCAACCGCATCGACCGCCTGGTGATGGACGCGCCGAGCGCGCGCCTGGGCATCGTGACCACCGGCAAGAGCTACCTGGACGTGCTGCAGGCGCTGGACTACCTGGGCCTGGACGAAGCCACCTGCCGCGACGTCGGCATCCGCGTCTACAAGGTCGGCATGACCTGGCCGCTGGAGCCCATCGGCATCGAGCGCTTCGCGCGCGGGCTGCAGGACATCGTGGTGGTGGAGGAGAAGCGCGCCTTCATCGAGCGCCAGATGAAGGAGCAGTTCTTCAACTGGCCCGACGCGTGGGGCGCGCGGCCGTCCATCGTCGGCAAGTACGACGAGGCCGGCGAGTGGATCCTTCCGTCCACCGGCGAGCTGACCCCGGCCACCATCGCCGGCGTGATCGGCCGCCGCATGCTGCGCCTGGGCCTGGTGGACGGCACCGCCGCCGAACGCATCGGCCAGGTGCTGCAGTGGATGGCGCAGAAGGAGGGCGAGCTGGCGCTGCCGCGCGCCAACTTCCCGCGCGTGCCGCACTACTGCTCCGGCTGCCCGCACAACACCAGCACCAAGGTGCCAGAAGGTTCGCGCGCGCAGGGCGGCATCGGCTGCCACTACATGGTCACCTGGATGGACCGCAGCACCGACACCTTCACCCACATGGGCGGCGAAGGCGTGACGTGGGCAGGCCAGGCGCCGTTCACCGACACGCCGCACATCTTCCAGAACCTCGGCGACGGCACCTATTTCCACAGCGGTTCGCTGGCGATCCGCCAGGCCATCGCGGCCGGCGTCAACATCACCTACAAGATCCTCTACAACGACGCGGTGGCGATGACCGGCGGACAGCCGGTGGATGGCACCCTCACCGTGCCGCAGATCGCCCACCAGATGCGCGCCGAAGGCGTGCAGACCATCGCGCTGGTGTCCGACGACATCGACAAGTGGACCGACCCGTCCATCTTCCCGGCCGGAGTGAGCTTCCACGACCGCCGTGACCTGGACGCGGTGCAGAAGATGCTGCGCGAGGTGAAGGGCACGTCGATCCTGATCTACGACCAGACCTGCGCCACCGAGAAGCGCCGCCGCCGCAAGCGCGGCAAGCTGGTGGACCCGCAGAAGCGCGTGGTGGTGAACTCGCTGGTGTGCGAGGGCTGCGGCGACTGCGGCGCCAAGAGCTTCTGCGTCAGCGTGCTGCCGAAGGAAACCGAGTTCGGCCGGAAGCGCGAGATCGACCAGAGCAACTGCAACAAGGACTACAGCTGCGTCGAGGGCTTCTGCCCCAGCTTCGTCAGCGTGCACGGCGGCAAGCCGCGCAAGGGCAAGAAAGTGAGCGCGGCCGAGCGCCTGGCCAACCTGCCGGCGCCCACGGTGCGCGGCGACCTGTCGCGCCCGTGGAACATCCTGATCACCGGCGTCGGCGGCACCGGCGTGGTGACCATCGGCGCGCTGCTGGGCATGGCCGGCCACCTCGAAGGCAAGGGCGCGACCGTGCTCGACCAGACCGGCCTGGCCCAGAAGGGCGGCGCGGTGACCACCCACATCCGCATCGCCCGCCGTCCGGACGACATCCACGCCGTGCGCATCGCCGCCGGCGAGGCCGACCTGGTGCTGGGCTGCGACATGGTGGTGGTGAACGACTACTGGGTGCTGTCCAAGATCCGCCCCGAGCGCAGCACCGTGGTGATGAACACCTACGAGGCGATGCCGGGCACCTTCACCACCCGCCCGGACATGCAGTTCCCGGCCGCGGACATCGTCCAGGCGGTCAGCACCGCGCTGAACGGCGCCGCGCCGCTGCAGATCGACGCCACCCAGCTGGCCACCGCGCTGATGGGCGACGCCATCGCCGCCAACCTGTTCATGCTGGGCTACGCCTGGCAGCAGGGCTTGGTGCCGATCTCGCTGGACGCGCTGATGCGCGCCATCGAACTGAACGGCGCCGCGGTGGACATGAACAAGACCGCATTCGCCTGGGGCCGCCTGGCGGTGGTGGACCTCGGCGCCGTCGTCGAGGCCGCCGGCATCGTGCGCAACGTGCCGACCCCTGCGGAAGCCACCCCGCACGTGCTGCCGCTGCTCGGCGCCACCGCCAACGACGCGGGGGAATCGGGCCTGACCCCGTTCGCCGCCGACCTGCGCGACGGCGACGCGCTGCGCCACGTCCCGGCCAGCCACGGCGGCGACGTCGCCTTCCTGCCGCTGGACGACGCGCGCCTGTCGCGCTCGCTGGACGAGGTCATCGCGCGTCGCGTCGCGTTCCTGACCGACTACCAAGGCGCCGGCTACGCCAAGCGCTACGCCGACTTCGTCGCGCAGGTCCGCGCGGCGGAGGCGGCGAAGGCACCGGGGTCCACCGCGCTGTCGGAAGCCGTGGCCCGCTACTTCTTCAAGCTGATGGCCTACAAGGACGAGTACGAAGTGGCCCGCCTGTACACCAGCGGCGACTTCAAGCGCCGGCTGGCGCAGCAGTTCGAAGGCGACTACAAGTTGCACTTCCACCTCGCCCCGCCGCTTCTGGCGAAGAAGAACGCGCAGGGCCAGCTGCAGAAGCGGGAATACGGCCCGTGGGTGTTCACCGCGTTCCGCGTGCTGGCCAAGCTGCGCTTCCTGCGCGGTACGCCGCTGGACGTGTTCGGCTACACCGCCGAGCGCCGCGGCGAGCGCGCGCTGATCCGCGACTACGCCCGCACCGTGGCGGGCCTGCTGGAGAAGCTCGACGCCGGCAACGTGGACCTGGCCGCCGACATCGCCAGCATCCCCGAGCACATCCGCGGCTACGGCCACGTCAAGGAAGCGCACCTGCACAAGGCGATGGCCCGCCAGGCCGAGCTGCTCAAGGAGTGGGACAACTCGCTGCGGATCGTGCAGGCTGCCTGACGCCCCGCACCCACCGCCAGCCCAATACAAGAAGCCCCGCATCTGCGGGGCTTCTTGTTGGGACGGACTGGACCGGACTTACTTGCGCGCGGTCAGGATCGGCGTCAGCAGGTCCGGCTTGCCGGGGATGCGCTCCAGGTGCGGGTAACGCAGGCCGCCGCGGTAGTCGAGCTTCACCGTGCGGTAGCGGTCGAACTCCTTCACCAGCAGCACGATCGGCGCCTTGCCCTCGGTGTTTGCCTTCACCGCTTCCTCCAGCACGTCGGTGCTGAAGGCCTGGTCGTTGACCGCGACCACGGTGGCGCCGGTGCCGATACCGGCGTTGAATGCCGGGCTGTCCCAGCGCACGTCGCCGATGCTGCCGTCCTTGCCCAGGCTCAGGCCCAGCGAGTACACGAAGTCGGCGCCGCCCCAGCGCGCGTTGGCCTTGGCGTAGGCGCTCGGGGTGTCCTTGAACACCAGCTTCCAGCCCGCCGCCTCGATGCCGCCGGTCAAGCCCTTCTTGCCGTCCAGGCGCTCGCGCAGGAAGGTCGCCCAGTCGTACGGCATCACGCCGTTGAGCGTGGCCACCACGTCCTCGAAGGTGTAGGTGTTCTGCTGCTCCCACTCGCCGTCGTTGACGCCGAAGAAGGCCTTGGCGAAATCATCCAGCGACTTCTTGCCACCGGTCCGGGTGCGGATCAGCGCGTCGGCCTCCAGCCAGATCATCTGGCCGCCGGTGTAGTAGTCCTCGCTCATCTGGTAGTTGCGGTACGCGCGCGGCGCCCGGCTGGCGATGATCGGGTCGTTGGTGGTGTCCTGGATGTTGCGCCAGGACAGGCCCGGACGGTTCTCGGCGTAGGTGGCCGCCAGCAGCGCCAGCGCGTCGATCGACGCCGGCAGCGGGCGCATGCCGCTGCGCGCCGCCAGCACGTTGCCCCAGTACTGGGTCTGGCCTTCGTAGACCCACAGCAGGCTGTCCTGCATGGGGACGTTGAAGTTCGGCGTCCACAGGTCCTTGCCGCGGCGGTACTTGCCGTTCCAGCTGTGGGTGTACTCGTGCGCCAGCAGGTCGGTGAAGCCGGTCTTCTCGTTCCAGCCGGTGAAGTAGTCGGTGCCGACGCCGTTCTCGCTGGAGCGCTGGTGCTCCAGGCCGTTGCCCCCCATCTGGTCCGACAGCGAGAACAGGAACTGGTAGTGGTCGTAGTGCTGCGCGCCGTACAGCTTCAGCGCCTGCGCGACCATGGCCTTGTGCTGCTCGATCTGCTTCGGCTTGGCCTCGAGGTACTTCGGCGCGTCGGCGATCACGCCCAGCTTCACCGGCACCTTGCCCCCGGCCGGGGTGAGGTCGATGTTCTTCGCGTAGCGGCCGGCATAGACCGGCGAATCCACCAGGATGTCGAACGGCACGTCCTTGTAGTCCACGGTGTCGCCACTACGGCCGTCCTCGTGGAGCGCGGTGAACGCGGTCCAGCCGGCGGGATAGGTGACGCGCGGATCGACCATGATCCGGTGCGTGTAGTGGCCCGCCGGATACAGCGCCGCCGACAGGAACTGCAGGTTGAGCATGTTCGGCGTCATCACCACGCGGCCCTGGCTGCCGGTGGTGGGCGTGAGGTAGTCGAACTCGGCGACAACCTCGGTGGCCCCGGCCGGGACCTCGATGTGGAACGCCGCCACGTCCAGCGGATCACGCTTCCAGTCCAGCTTCTGGCCGTTGGCCTTGAAGGTGATGCCGGCGATCTTGTCGATCGCATTGCGCGGCGTGTGGCCGCCCGGCACCCACATCGGGTACAGCAGGGTCAGCGGGCCGGGCTGCGCCGGGATGGTCTGCTTCACCCGGAAGATGCGCTGGGCCAGGTTGGTCGCATCCACCTCGAGCTTGATGGTGCCCGGATACGGCACGTCCTGCGGCGGCGGGATGCTGGAGGCCGCATTCTGGGCGGAGGCGCCCCCGGCGATCAGCAGGGACAGGGCGAGGGGCAGCAGGCGGCGCGTCATGGGCAACTCCGGGAAGCGGGGCAAACTCCCATCCTAGCGGCGCGGTCGGGCCGACCCCCTATGCCGAAAGCCATGCACGCGGCGTTCATGCCTGCGGCAGGATGCTGGTGCCGTCACACTTCGGGGAGTTCCACATGCACGCTTTGCCCGTCCGCGTTGCCGCCCTGCTCCTGCTGGCCGGCTGCAGCAGCCAGCCACCCGCGCCCGAGGCCCCCGCGGCCTGCGTGGCCGAGCCGGGACAGGCTTATCTCGGCCAGCCGGCCAGCGACGCCACCCTCGAGGCCATCCGCCGCGCCACGGGCGCCGGCCAGCTGCGCGCATTGAAGCCCGGCCAGGCCGCGACGATGGATTTTCGACAGGACCGCGTGACCGTCGTACAGGATGCCGAGGGGCGGATCGAGCGGATCACCTGCGGCTGAGGCCGCGCGCGGCGGTGGATTCAGCCACCGCCACCGCCGAACTCCACCTTCGCCCCCTTGCCGCTGGACCAGCGGGTGCCGGCCGCCGGCTGGCACCACGGTGCGGGCGCCTGCCCGGGCGTGGATGGCTTGTCGATGCAGCGCGGGTCGCGCGCGACCTCGGCGGCATTGTCGTGGTACTCGGCGCTGGCGCAACCGGCGAGCGCCACCACCAGCAGGGACAACAAGACGGTTCGACGCATGGGCAGCCTCCGGGGTTGCCGGCCTTCTTGATACCCAAGTCGCGGCGGCCCCGCCCGTGCCAAAGGCTCAGTCGGCGGGCTGCAGCACCGCATCCGGCGCCGCGACATCGCGCGCGGCGCGCCACGCCACCAACGCGGCCAGCGACAGCAGCAGGGCCGCGACGAGGAAGGCCACGCCCGGCAGCCGCACCGGCGCCGCGGGGCTGATGAAGTAGCCGAACGTGCTGGCGAACGTCGCCGGCGCGATGATCCCCGCCAGCGACACCAGGCTGCTCAGCGAGCCTTGGATGCGCCCCTGCGCGTCGGCCGGCACCTGCCGCGTGATCAAGGCCATGGTCGCCGGCCCGGCCACGGCCCACAGCGCGCTGATCGGCAGGCCGATCAGGAACACCCAGCCCGCCCCGGCGAACCCGTACAGCACGAACCCGGCAGTGCCGCAGAGCAGCCCCAGCAGCATGGCCCGGCGCTCGCCCAGCGCCTTCACCAGCCGGCCCACCACCAGCACGTTGACCACCACGCTGCACACACCGACCGCGGCCAGCACGTAGCCGGCCTGCTTTTCCTTCCAGCCGAAGGCGGCGTCGGCGAACAGCACGAAGGTGCTGGGATAGACGTAGTGCGCGAAGTTGGCGATGAACACCACCGCCACCAGCCCCCAGATGCGCGGATGTTCCAGCAGCATCTTCACGCCACCCATCGGGCGCGCGTGGCTCCAGTCGAAGCGCGCGGTGCGGCGTTCTGGCGGCAGCGATTCCGGCAGCACGAACAGGCCGTAGAGGAAATTCAGGGTTGCCAGCACGGCGGCGCACCAGAACGGCAGGCGGTGGTCGATGTCGCCCAGCACGCCGCCCAGCAGCGGCCCGACGATGAAGCCCAGGCCGAACGCCGCGCCGATCATGCCGAAGCTCTTGGCGCGCTGGTCCGCGGGCACCACGTCGGCGATGTAGGCATTGGCGGTGGAGAAGCTCGCCGAGGTCGCGGCGGACAGCAGGCGGCCGACGAACAGCCACGCCAGCGACGGTGCCAGCGCCATGAACACGAAGTCCGCGCCCAGGCCCAGGCACGACAGCAGGATCACCGGCCGGCGGCCGAACCGGTCGGACAGCGCGCCCTGGATCGGCGTGCAGAAGAACTGCACGATCGAGAACGCGAACGAGAACACGGCCGTCCAGTACGCGGCGGTGGACAGGTTGCCGCCGACCATTTCCTGCACGAGGTGCGGCAGCACAGGGATGATCACGCCGAAGGCGATCACGTCGATCAACACGGTGACGAAGATGAAGGCGAGCGCGGCCTTGCGCGCGCCGGGAGCAGTCAGGGCGTTCAAGCGGATTCCCGTGGCGTTGCGTGCGTGGAGGGGAAGAGCGGAACCGGTCGTTCAGCCGACGAAGGCGTCGGTGGCCAGCCATTCGGCGTGCTCGCGCACGTCGTCCGGCCAGGCCGCGATGCCCGCGTGGAAGCGCGCATCATCCGCGGCGAACAGCGCGCGCGCCACCTCCTCGAACCCGGCGGCGTCGCCGGCCATGGCGTGCAGGAACCGGTAGGTGGCTTCCTGCGCGGCGCGGCGGCGGTCGTCGCCGGCCGAGACCTTGCGGGCCTCGTCCACCAGCCGCCGCAGCGCGACCGAGGCACCGCCGGGCTGCGCGGCCAGCCAGTCCCAGTGGCGCGGCAGCAGGGTCACTTCGCGGGCCACCACCCCCAGCTTGGGGCGGCCGGGCCGGCGCGGCCGGGCGGGGCCGGCGGCGTCCCCGGCGTCCAGCGTCGGGCGCGACAGCCAGGCCAGCAGGTCGGCGGGCGGCAACTCCAGCGGCAACTCCAGCGGCCGCGCATCGGCGTCGTCGAACACCAGCACCGGGCGCTCGGGGTGGAGGTCGTAGGCCTGCTTGGCCTTCAGCGCCACGTGGCGCAGCTCGCCGCTGGCGATCCGGTCCACGCCGGAAAAGGCCGTGCAGCGCTGGGAGGGACGGGGATTCGACACGGGGACACCTCCACGAGGAGGCTGATATTACCCGGATTAAATTAGACCCACAAGGGTCGGCTCAGCGGCCCGGGCCGACCTCGATGAAGCGCAGGAACTCCGCGCGGGTGCGCGCATCGTCGCGGAAGCTGCCGAGCATCTTCGACGTGACCATGCTGACCCCGCGCTTGTGGATGCCGCGCGTGGTCATGCACTCGTGCGCCCCCACCACCACCACGCCGACGCCGCGCGGCTGCAGCGCGCGCTGGATGCAGTTGGCGATCTGCGCGGTCATCTTCTCCTGCACCTGGAAGCGGCGCGCGTAGGCCTCGACCACGCGCGCCAGCTTGCTGATGCCCACCACCTTGCCGTCCGGCAGGTAGCCCACGTGCACCTTGCCGATGATCGGCGCCATGTGGTGCTCGCAATGGCTTTCGTACTCGATGTCACGCAGCACGATCATCTCGTCGTAGCCGCACACCTCCTCGAAGGTGCGCGCCATGTAGTCGTCCGGGTCCAGCGCGTAGCCGCTGAACCAGTCCTCGTAGGCCTTGGCCACGCGCTTGGGCGTGTCCAGCAGCCCTTCGCGGGTCGGATCGTCGCCGGCCCACTTCAGCAACGTGCGCACCGCCTCCTCGGCCTGCTGGCGGGTGACGTGGTTGCGGCTGTCGTCGGACATGGCGGCTCCGGGCGCGGACGGGGGACGCGCATGGTAGCGCGATTGCCCCGCGCGCCCGGGCTCAGCCGGCGCTCGCCGCGGGCCGTGCGCCCAGCAGCCGCGCAGGCAGCATCAGCAGCGCGTGCAGGAAGGCGAATACCGCCGAGAAGGTGATGCCGACCAGCCGGAACGGCAGCGACACCAGCCAGGCCAGCGGCCACAGCACCAGCGCCAGCACCGCCAGCGGCCAGCACAGCACCCACAACAGGCACCACAGCAGCAGGACGGCGAGGGTCTTCATGGCAAGGCTTCCTTCAACGGGGGCCGGGACGTCCGGATCGACGCTCTGCACCACCGTTGTCGCTCCACGGCCCATGCACGGCAAGCGGTTTGCGACGAACCCGGGAATGACGCGACGAACCCCAGGTCAGCCGCGCAGGCGCAGGCCCACGCCGGGTTCCGTCACGATCCAGCGCGGCGCGGCGGCATCGTCGCCCAGCTTCTGGCGGAGCTTGCCCACCAGCACCCGCAGGTAATGGGTGTCGTGTTCGTGGTGGTCGCCCCACAGCTCCCGCAGCATCTGCGGCTGGGTCACCACCCGCCCGGCATGGCGCACCAGCAGGGCGAGCAAGGCGTATTCCTTGCGGGCCAGGTGCACGGGCTCGCCATGCAGCAGCACCATCCGCCGGGCCAGGTCCACCTGCAGCCCGTCGGCGTCGAAGACCGGCGCGGCCTCGCCACCCGTGGCATGGCTGCGCAGCAGGGCACGGACCCGCGCCATCAACTCCTGCACGCCGAACGGCTTGGTCACGTAGTCGTTGGCGCCGCCGTCCAGCACCGCCACCTTTTCCCGCTCGTCGGCGCGCACGGTCAGGACGATCACCGGCACCTGCGACCAGTCGCGCAGCCGCCGCAGCACTTCGTGGCCGTCGATGTCCGGCAGGCCGAGGTCGAGGATGACCAGGTCGGCGCCGTGGGTGGCCATGGCCAGCACGCCGGCTTCGCCGTCGCCCGCGGTCTCCACCCGGTAGCCCTGCGCGCGCAGGCTGATGTCGAGGAACTTGCGGATCTGCGGCTCGTCGTCGATGACGAGGACGCGGGCAGGCAGGACAGCAGCGGGCTCGCTCATGCGCGGTCCGTTCCGGGCGACAGGCGCGGCAGGGTAATCCGGATGGTCGTGCCGCCGCCATCCCGCCCCGGCAAGGCTTCCACGCTGCCGCCATGCGCGCCCACCATGCCTTGGGTGATGGCCAGCCCGAGCCCCGTCCCCTGGCGTCCGCGGTCCCCGCGCTCCACGCTGAAGAACATGTCGAAGATGCGCTTGCGCTCTTCCTCGGGGATGCCCGGACCGCGATCGACCACGTCGACGCGCAGCTGGCCGTCGACGTCGCGGGCGTCGACCAGGATCGCCTCCCCGGGAGGCGAGAACTTCGCGGCATTCTCGAGCACGTTGAACAACGCCTGCTCGAGCAGGGCCGGATGCACCCACAGCGGCGCAAGGCCCGGTGCGACGTGCAGCTCGAAGCGCAGGCCGGGCTGGTAGCGCTGCAGGCGCGAGACCGCCGAGCCGATCAGCTCGTCCGCACCGATCCAGTCGCGGTTGAGGGCCAGTCCCCCGTGGCCGAGGCGGGTCATGTCGACCAGGTTCTGGATGTAGCGATCCAGGCGCTCGCCCTCCAGGTGGATGGTTTCGAGCAAGTCACGCCGGTCGTCCGGTCCCATGGCATCGCCGTAGTGCTGCAGGCTCTCGGCGGCACCGATCATTGCCGCCAGCGGCGAGCGCAGGTCGTGCGAAACCGAGGACAGCAGCGCGGAGCGCAGGCGTTCCGTCTCGCCGGTGATGCGGGCATCCTCGAGATCGGTGACCAGCCGGGTCCGCGCGATGGCCTGCGCGATGTCGTCGGCCATCGCTTCGACCAGGCGGTATTGCTCGGCGCCGGGGCGCGGTGCGTTGTCGGGGAAGCGCAGCCCCAGCAGGCCCAGCGGCTTGCCCTCCCCGGACAGCGGCCTGAACCACCAGGCGGCGTTGCCCAGCGTGTCGGTGTGGCGGCCCGCGACCTGTCCGTGGCGCAGCGCCCAGTCGGCGGCCGCGCGGTCCTTCTCCGGCAGTGCATCCAGGTCGTCCGCCTGGACCTGCGTCGCCAGTACCAGCGCATCGGCGCCGGTGGCCTGGCGCAGGGCATGGCGCCCCGCGGCCAGCACCTGCCCCAGGTCCGCGGCGGACGCCAGCTGCTGCCCCAGCGACTGCAGTGCGGTGGTGTGCGCGTTCGCGGCGCGCAGGGCCAGCACCTGCATGCGCAGCCGCGAGGCCAGCCGCCCGGCGACCAGGGCGGCGACCAGGAACAGGAACACGGTGACCACGCCCTGGCGCGCACCAATGAACAGCGTGAACCGTGGTGCGATGAAGAAGAAGTTGTAGGACAGGAAGCACAGCGCGGCCGCCAGCACCGCCGCAGCCATCCGCGTCTTCGACGCCACCAGCACCACGGCGACGATGAACACCATCGAGAGGTCGTCCAGGCCCAGCCAGCGTTCGGTCAGTGCGCTCGCCCCCGTCGCCAGCACCGCCGCCAGCACCGCCAGCCCGAGGTCGCTGCGGCTCAGCCAATGGCCGAAGCGGCGTTCCGACTGGCGCGCCTTCGCGCGCGCCTCCGGGGTGCTGAAGATGGTCAGTTCGTAGTGCGCCCCGCGCTGCAGCAGCTGCTGGGTCAGGGTGCGGTTGAACATCCGCGCGAACGGGCGCTCGCGCGTCCGGCCCAGCACGATGGTGGAGGCACCGCTGCGCGCGGCGTGGTCGAGGATCGCGTCCACCACGTTGCCGCCGTGCAGCACCTCGGCATCGCCGCCCAGCCGCCTTGCCAGCGCGAAGGCGCGGTCCAGCTCCAGCTGCCGGTCTTCGTCCGGAACGCCGCCGGCCTGCACCGTGACCACCGTCCACGGCGCATCGCGCCGTTCGGCCAACCGGCGCGACACCCGCACCAGGTATTCGGACTGGCCGCGGCCGTCGATGGCGACCAGCACCCGCCGCCGCAACGGCGTGCCAGGGAGGCCCCGCGCCGCCTGCGCCTCGCGCAGGTCGCTGTCCACGCGATCGGCGGCGGTCTGCATCGCCAGCTCGCGCAGCGCGGTCAGGTTGGAGGGCGAGAAGAACGCCTGCAGCGCATGCGCCGCCTGCTCCGGCATGTACACCTTGCCCTGCTGCAGGCGCTCGATCAGCTCGCGCGGCGGCAGGTCGATCAGCTTGATGTCGCGCAGGCGGTCGAACAGCAGGTCCGGCACGGTCTCGCTGACGCGCACGCCGGTGATCCGGTGCACCACGTCATTGAGGCTTTCCAGGTGCTGGATGTTGATCGTGGTGTAGACATCGATGCCGGCGTCCAGCACTTCGATCACGTCCTGCCAGCGCCGCTCGTGGCGGCTGCCGGGCACGTTGCGGTGCGCCAGTTCGTCGATCAGCGCCACCCGCGGCTTGCGCGCGAGCAGGGCGTCGAGGTCGAGCTCGTCCAGCGTGCGACCCTGGTACTCGATGCGTCGGCGCGGCAGGACCTCGAGACCTTCCAGCAGGGCCTGCGTCTCGGCGCGCCCGTGCGTTTCGACCAGGCCGACCACCACGTCGGTGCCCTGCTTCTTCAGCTCGCGCCCGCGCGACAGCATCGCGTAGGTCTTGCCGACCCCGGGCGCGGCGCCAAGGAAGATGGTCAGGCGGCCGGCCCCCTGGCGCTGCAATTCGCCGAGCAAGGCATCGGCTTGCTGGTGCCGGCTGGCGTCGCCCGTGGCTGCGTTCATGCGCGGATTGTGCGCCGGCTCATCGCGCTTGCGCATCCAGCGCCAGGTTCAACCGCAGGACGTTGACGCGGGGCTGGCCCAGCACGCCGAACTGCGGCGCCTCGGTGGCGGCGTCGACCGCTTGCTGGACGACGCGCGGGTCGAGGCCACGCGCCTTCGCCACGCGCGCCACCTGCACGCGCGCGCCGGCCGGCGTGAGGTGGGGATCGAGGCCGCCGCCGGACTGGGTGACCAGTTCCGCCGGCACGTCGGCCGGCGCGATGCCCTCGCGCGCGGCGACCTCGGCGGAGGCCTCGTCCACGCGCTTGCGCAGGTCGGGATTGCTGCGGGCCATGTTGCTGCCGGCGGCGGCCATCGGGTCGTAGCCGGCGGCGGACGGGCGCGGCTGGAAGTAGCCCGCACCGGCGAACGGCTGCGCGACCAGGGCGGAACCGACCACGCGACCGCCGCGTTCGACCAGGCTGCCGGCCGCCTGCGCGGGGAACAGCGCGCGCCCCAGCGCCGTGCCCACCAGCGAATACAGCAGGCCGAACACGACGAGGGTGACGACGGCGAACAGCAGGGGCGCACGCAGGCCGGCGCGCTCCTGCAACGGTTGGGCGGAAATCGAAGCGTTCATTGCGGGACTCCTCAGATGCCGACCGTCGCGGCCAGCGCGAGGTCGATCAGCTTGATGGCGACGAAGGGCAGCAGCACGCCGCCAACCCCGTACACCAGCATGTTCCGGCGCAGCAGCACGGTGGCGCTGGCCGGCTTGAAACGCACGCCACGCAGGGCGAGCGGGATCAGCGCGGGGATCACCAGCGCGTTGAAGATCAACGCCGCCAGCACCGCGTTCTTCGGGCTGGAGAGATGCATCACGTTCAACGCGGCCATCGACCCCATGCCTGCAGAAGCGGGCGCGGCGGCGAACAGCGCCGGCAGGATCGCGAAGTACTTGGACACGTCGTTCGCCAGCGAGAACGTGGTCAGCGCGCCGCGGGTGATCAGCTGCTGCTTGCCGACTTCCACCACCGCCAGCAGCTTGGCCGGATCGCTGTCGAGGTCGACCATGTTGCCGGCCTCCTTCGCCGCCTGTGTGCCGGAGTTCATCGCCAGGCCGACGTCGGCCTGGGCCAGCGCGGGCGCGTCATTGGTGCCATCGCCGACCATCGCCACCAGCCGGCCGCCGGCCTGCTCGCTGCGGATGCGCGCCAGCTTGTCCTCCGGCCGCGCCTCGGCGATGTAGTCGTCCACGCCGGCCTCGGCGGCGATGGCGGCGGCGGTCAGCGGGTTGTCGCCGGTGATCATCACCGTCTTGATGCCCATCGCGCGCAGCCGCGCGAACTTGTCCTTGACGCCGTGCTTGACCACGTCGGACAGCTCGACGACGCCCAGCACGAAGCGGCCCTCGCTCACCACCAGCGGGGTGGCGCCCTTGCGCGCAACCTGCTCGACCCGCGCCTTCAGCTCGGCCGGGACATCGCCGCCCAGCGCGGCGACATGGCGCTCGATGGCGTCGCCCGCGCCCTTGCGGATCACCCGCGCGCCACCGTCCAGGTCCACGCCGGACATGCGGGTCTGCGCGGTGAACTGCACGTAGTGGGCGTGATCCGGGTCCTGCATCGCCGCGCCCTGTTCGCGCGCCAGCCTGACGATCGACTTGCCCTCCGGAGTCGGGTCTGCCAGCGAGGACAGCAGCGCGGCATCGCGCAGCTGTTCGGCATTGATGCCGGCCAGCGCATGGAACGCCGTGGCCTGGCGGTCGCCGTGGGTGATGGTGCCGGTCTTGTCGAGCAGCAGCACGTCCACGTCGCCCGCCACTTCCACCGCCTTGCCGGACTTGGCCAGCACGTTGGCGGACAACGCGCGGTTCATGCCGGCGATGCCGATGGCCGGCAGCAGGCCGCCGATGGTGGTCGGGATCAGGCAGACCAGCAGGGCGATCAACAGCAGCGGATCGACGCGGACGCCGACGAAGCCACCGATCGCCGGCAGCGTGGCGCAGACGATCAGGAAGGTCAGCGTCATCGCCGCCAGCAGCATCGTCAGCGCGATCTCGTTCGGCGTCTTCTGGCGGTTGGCGCCTTCCACCAGCGCGATCATGCGGTCGAGGAAGCTGTGGCCGGGCTCGGCGGTGATCCGCACCACGATCTCGTCCGACAGCACCTTGGTGCCGCCGATCACGCCGCTGCGGTCGGTCCCGGCCTCGCGCAGCACCGGCGCGGATTCGCCGGTGACCGCGGACTCGTTGATGGTGGCGAGGCCGTGGACGATCTCGCCATCGGCCGGGACCAACTCGCCTTCGGAGACGACGACATGGTCGCCCGGGCGAAGCTCCGCCGCAGGCACCTGCGACGCGTCGCCGCGGACGCCGGGCCGGAAACCCTTCGGGTCGCGCAACCGGCGCGCAACCAGGTCCTTGCGCGCACGCCGCAGCGATGCGGCCTGGCCGCGGCCGCGTGCCTCCGCCACCGCTTCTGCGAAATTGCCGAACAGCACGGTGGCCAGGAGGATCGCGGTCACCGCCCAGCCGAAGCCGGCCGGCGCGGCGCCCGCCAGGGTGATCAGCGCGGCGAGCAGGGTGCCGCCGAGCACGACCGCCATCACCGGGCTCTTCACGATGTGGTGCGGCGCGAGTTTCAGGAAGGCATCGCGGATCGCGGCGCGCAGGGCGGCGGCATCGACCAGCGCGGGTTGGCTGCGCCGCGCCTTCGCATGGTAGGACTGTTCAATCATCTTGGTCACCTCAATGCACCGCCAGGCTCAGGTGCTCGGCGACGGGGCCGAGCACCAGCACGGGCATGAACTGCAGCAGGGTCAGGATCACGATCACCGCCACGGTGGTGAGCGCGAAGGTCGGGGTTTCGATGTGCAGGCTCCCGGGGCCTTCCGGGGCGTGGCGCTTCCGGGCCAGGCTGGCGGCGACCGCGAGCGGCACGATCAGCGCGGGATAACGGCCCAGCGCCAGCACCAGCGCGCAGGTCAGGTTCCACCAGTAGGTCGCGTCGCCGAGGCCTTCGAAGCCCGAGCCGTTGTTGGCAAAGGCCGAGGTGTACTCGTAGAACACCTGGCTGATGCCGTGGAAGCCGGGATTCGAGTTGCCGGTGAACTGCGGCAGCGCCAGCGTCAGGGCGGTGAAGCCCAGCACCACCAGCGGCTGCAGCAGGATCAGCAGCGACAGCAGGCGCACTTCGCGCGCCTCGATCTTGCGGCCGAACAGTTCCGGCGTGCGCCCGGTCATCAGGCCTGCCAGGAAGGCCGCCAGCAACAGGTACACGAGGAACTGCTGCAGGCCGCAGCCGATGCCGCCCCAGATCGCATTGACCAGCATGTTGCCCAGCGTCACCAGCCCGGTGAGCGGGGCCAGCGAGTCGTGCATCGCGTTGACCGAACCGTTGCTGGTCTGGGTGGTCAGCATCGCCCACAGCGCGGAGGCATCCGCGCCGAAGCGCACTTCCTTGCCCTCCATCAGAAGCGGCGTCGCCGCGCTGGCCGCGTGGCCTTCCAGCACGATCCCGGCGCCGGTGGACAGCACCGACATCAGCAGCATGCTGCCGACCACCAGCGCGGTGAATTTCCTGCGCCGCGTGAACGGGCCGACCATGCAGGCGACCGCGACCGGGATCAGGACGAGGGCGAGCGTTTCCAGCAGGTTGGAAAACGGCGTCGGGTTCTCCAGCGGCACGCTGCTGTTGGGGCCGTACCAGCCGCCACCATTGGTGCCGAGCTGCTTGATCGCGACCATCGGCGCGACCGGGCCCAGCGGGATCTTCTGCTGCGCCATCCCCGCGCTGGCATCGACTGGCGTCGCGGCCGGGCCGGCCTGCAAGGTCGAAGGCACGCCCTGCGAAGTCAGCAGCACGCTCCACAGCAGGCACAGCGGGAGCAGGAAGCGCACGCTGGCGCGCACCACGTCGGCCCAGTAGTTGCCGACATCGGGCTCGGTCTCGATCGTCTTACCGGGGGCGCTGCCGGGCTGCATCGCCTGGCGCCCACCCATCAGCGCGCGCAAGGTCGCGACGACGAGGGCGAGGCCCATCATCGGCGTGGCCACCTGCAGGCCGACGATGCCGACCATCTGCGACAGGTAGGACAGCTGCGCCTGCCCGGAATAGTGCTGCTGGTTGGTGTTGGTCAGGAACGACACCATGGTGTGCAGCGCGGTGTCCCAGCGCATGTTGGGAACCGCATCGGGATTCAGCGGCAACCAGGCCTGGACCATGAACAGCATCCAGACCACGACGCCGACCATCAGGTTGCTGAGCGCGAACGCCCTGGCGTAGCCGCGCCAGCTCATGCCGCGCTGGGGATCGGTGCCGAGCAGGCGGTACAGCGGCCGTTCGATCCAGCCGAACAGGCGGTCGCCGCGCATCGGCGCGCCGCGCATCACCACGGCGAGGTAGCGCCCCAGCGGCCATCCGAGGCCGATCGCCAGCGCGAGGACGAGAAATGCTTCGTTCATGGTCGTGTCTCTTCAGAACCGATCCGGGCGCAGGATCACGTAGAGCAAATAGGCGCAGGCCGCGACCACCGCGACGCCGCAGACGACAGTGAGCCAGAGGGGCATGGGGTTCTCCGGGGGTTGCGGGATCAGAAGCTGGCTTGCAGCGCCGCTTCCACGCGGCGACCGGCGACGTCGTTGCCGAAGACGCGCTTGGCGTTGGCGTCGGTGGCGTGCGCGCTGACGCGCAGCTCGAACGGGGCCCGGAGCGTCCAGATCGCGCTGAGCTGGCCGTGGGTGTAGCCGCCTTCGGCCACCACCGCGTCGTCGAGGACGTAATGGCCAAGCGAGGCCTCGAGGCGGAACGCGTCGTTCACCGGGAACTTCGCGCCGACCAGGGTGTAGGTGCCGGCGGCGTCATAGCCCAACGCCGCGTTGGACCAACCCACCGATGCCCAGTAGTTGCCCTTGTAGGTCAGGGTGCCGTTGAGCTCGGTCCAATTCAGGTCGACGGCGGTCGCCGGATACTGGTAGCGCGTCACGTTGAGGTCGGCGCTCCAGTCATCGGAAAGCGCGCCGGTCCAGCCCCCGGTGAAATCCAGTTCGACATGGGCAGCGTTGGCGGGCGCGAACTTGACGTTCGAGCCCCAGGCGGCCGCATAGAAGCCGGAGGCGCCGGCAATCCTGAAACCGGCTTGCGCAGCCGGATCGCCCTGGGTCTGGGTGCTGCCGCGCCAGACGTAGTCGGTGGTGAGCGTGGCGTTGCCGCTCAGGTCGGCGGCCTTGGCCTGCGAGGCCAGGCCGATGCCGCCGACGAGCACGGCCAACAACACCGCCAGCGGAAATCGCGCCTCGTGCGCACGGAAAATGCGTTGCTTCATCTGCTGCCCGGGAACGGTTCGCAAGGCGTTCTTGCCTTGGCGACATTCTCGGAAGGGCCGGCATCAAGCCTCCATTCCCGGGCGGATCCGCGGCGTAAATTCTTCGTCACCGGCCGCGCCGGCGACCGGTTTCATCATCGTCCGGCGATCCCTGCCCCGGGATCGCCGGACGGGCGCGTCAGAACGAGTTGTCGCCGTCCAGGATCCGGCCCAGCCCGCCCAGCACGGAGCCTTCCCCGCGCGCGCCGCCGTTCTGCGGCGCGGCGGCCAGCATGCGGCCGGCCAGGCGCGAGAACGGCAGCGACTGCAGCCACACCTTGCCGGGGCCGGTGAGGGTGGCCAGGAACACGCCTTCGCCGCCGAAGAACATCGACTTCAGGCCGGCGACGGGGCGCACGTCCATGTTCACGCTGGCGTGGAAGCCCACCACGCAGCCGGTGTCCACGTCGATGCGCTCGCCCGGCGCCAGCTCGCGCTCGACCACGCAGCCGCCGGCGTGGATGAACACCCAGCCGTCGCCCTCGAGCTTCTGCATGATGAAGCCCTCGCCGCCGAACAGGCCGGTGAGGATCTTCTTCTGGAAATGCACGCCCACCTGCACGCCGCGCGCGCCGGCGAGGAAGCTGTCCTTCTGGCAGATGATGCGGCCGCCGTGCTCGTCCAGCTTCATCGCCATCACCGTGCCCGGGTAGGGCGCGGCGAAGGCCACCTTGGCCTTGCCGCTGCCGGTATGGGTGTACAGCGTGGTGAACAGGCTTTCGCCGGTGATCACGCGCTTGCCGGCCGACAGCAGCTTGTCCATGAAACCGCCGCCCTGGCCCGAGGCAGAGCCGTCGCCGAACACGGTGTCCATCTGCACCGCGCTGTCCTTGAACATCAGCGCGCCGGCTTCGGCGATGGCGGACTCACCCGGATCGAGTTCGATCTCGACGAACTGCATCTCCTGGCCGTGGATGCGGAAATCGATCTCGTCGCTGCGGCCCTTCCCGCCGTTGCGCGGCGGCGGCGGCGGGCCGCCGGCCGGGTCGCCCGGCACGCCGTCCACCAGCTCGGCGATGTTGCGCGCCGGCAGCCAGTCCCCCATGCCTTCCTTCCACGCCAGCAGTCCCGGCGTGCGGGCCACTTCGGCGCGCGCGGCCTCCAGGTCCATCGGGCCCAGGCGGCGGTTAGCGGACGGATCGTGCAGGTACCACTGGCTCATGGCGCGTTCCTCGATGGGGGAAATCGCGAGTGTAAACGCGGCCGAAGCACGCGACGGCCGTCACGGCGGTGGCGCGCCGGCGGCGGGATAATGTGCGTTTACCTTTCCCCCGAAGTGCCCATGGACGACCCCCGCCTCCAGCACGCCGGCCTGCGCGACCGCGTGGTCGACGCCGACCGCGCCGCCGCCCTGATCCGCCCCGGCGAGACCGTCGCCATGAGCGGGTTCACCGGCTCCGGCTACCCGAAGGCGGTGCCGCAGGCACTGGCCCGCCGCATCGGCGCGGCGCACGCGCGCGGCGAGGACTTCCGCATCAACCTGCTCACCGGCGCCTCCACCGCGCCCGAGCTGGACGGCGCGCTGGCGCAGGTGGACGGGCTAGCGATGCGGATGCCGTTCCAGAGCGATCCCGCCGCGCGCAAGCAGATCAACGCCGGCAAGCTGGATTACCTGGACATCCATCTCTCGCACGTGGCGCAGCACGTCTGGTTCGGCTTCTACAACCAGATCGACACCGCGGTGGTGGAAGTGGCGGCCATCCTCGAAGACGGGTCGCTGGTGCCCACCACCTCGGTGGGCAACAACAAGACCTGGCTGGACCTCGCGCAGCGGGTGATCCTCGAGGTGAACCGCTGGCAGCCGGTCGAGCTGATGGGCATGCACGACATCTACTACGGCACCGCGCTGCCGCCGCACCGCAAGCCGATCCCGATGACCCGGGGCGACGAGCGCATCGGCCAGGCCACGCTGCGCTGCGACCCGGACAAGGTCGCCGCGGTGGTGTTCACCGACGCGCCCGACCGCAACAGCCCGTTCAGCCCCATCGACGCCGACAGCGAGCGCATCGCCGGCCACCTGATCGAGTTCCTGAAGCACGAGGTGGCGCGCGGCCGCCTGCCGGCCAACCTGCTGCCGCTGCAGTCGGGCGTGGGCAACATCCCCAACGCGGTGCTGGCCGGGCTGGCCAGCAGCGGCTTCCGCGACCTGGAGGCCTACACCGAGGTGATCCAGGACGGGATGCTGGACCTGCTGAAGTCGGGCGTGCTGCGCTATGCCTCGTGCACCGGCTTCGCACTGAGCCCCGCGGCGAACGACGAGTTCCGCCGCCACCTCGATTTCTACCGCGAGCGCATCGTGATGCGCACGCAGGAAATCTCCAACCACCCGGAGATGGTGCGGCGGCTGGGCTGCATCGGCATGAACGGGATGATCGAGGCCGACCTGTACGGCAACATCAATTCCACCCACGTCATGGGCAGCAGCATCATGAACGGGATCGGCGGCTCCGGCGATTTCGCGCGCAACGGCTTCCTGTCGATCTTCCTCAGCGCGTCCACCGCGAAGCAGGGCACGATTTCCTCCATCGTGCCGATGGTCAGCCACGTGGACCACACCGAGCACGACGTGGCGGTGATCGTCACCGAACAGGGCCTGGCCGACCTGCGCGGGCTTTCGCCCAAGCAGCGTGCGCGCGAGGTGATCGCCCACTGCGCGCACCCGGACTACCGCGACGCGTTGCAGGACTATTTCGACCGCGCCTGCCGCGACAGCGTCGGCAAGCACACGCCCCACCTGCTGCCGGAAGCGCTGTCCTGGCACCAGCGCTGGCTGGACACCGGGACGATGCGCGCCGGCTGATTACCCCGCCCAGGCGTCGCAGCGGGCCAGCGCCGCATCGATGTGCGCGGTATCGCCCAGGGTGCCGAACGTCGCCGCGTGCGGGGCGCCCAGCCGGCTGGCGCACCACGCCGGCGCCAGCGGATGGTTGGCGCGTAGCAGGGTGGCGCCCTGCAGCAGCAAGGCCAACCGCTCGACGAACGCGCGCGCGCCGGCTTCGTCGCTGCCCGCGGCCAGCATCGCCATGCCGGCCTGCAGCGCCGCATCGAACTGCGCGTCGCGGCCGGCCGCCGCCTGCCATTCGGCGCGCAGCGCGGCGCCGGTTTCCGGCTCGCGCGCCAAGGCGCGCAGCACGTCCAGGCACTGGATGTTGCCGCAGCCCTCCCAGATGGAATTCAGCGGCGCCTGCCGGACCAGCCGCGGCAGCGCCGTCTCCTCGATATAGCCGAGGCCACCCAGGCATTCCTGCGCCTCGTTGGCGACGACCGGCGCGCGCTTGCAGATCCAGTACTTGCCGATGGCGGTGGCGATCCGCGCCAGCGCCGCTTCGCGCGCATCGTGCGGCGCGCGGTCCACCGCGCCGGCCACCCGCAGCGCCAGCGCGGTGGCGGCCTCCGACTCCAGCACCAGGTCGGCCAGCACGTTGCGCATCAGCGGCTGGTCGATCAACCGTTTGCCGAACGCGCGGCGATGGCGCGCATGGTGCAGCGCCTGCCGCAGCGCCATCCGCATCAGCCCGGCCGAGCCCAGCATGCAGTCCAGCCGCGTCAGCATCACCATCTCGAGGATGGTGGCGACGCCGCGGCCTTCGTCGCCGATGCGGCATGCCCACGCGTCGTCGAACTCCACTTCGCTGGACGCGTTCGACCAGTCGCCCAGCTTGTCCTTCAGGCGCATCAGCCGCAGCCCGTTCCTGCTGCCGTCCGGGCGCCAGCGCGGCAGCAGGAAACAGCTCAACCCGCCGGGTGCCTGCGCCAGCACGAGGAAAGCGTCCGACATCGGGGCCGAGAAGAACCACTTGTGGCCGACCAGCGCGTAGTCGCCGTCCGCGCCGAGCGGCATCGCGCGGGTGGTGTTGGCGCGCACGTCGCTGCCACCCTGCTTCTCCGTCATGCCCATGCCGAGGGTGACGCCGCGTTTGTCCGCCATCGGCACGTCGCGGCCGTCGTAGACGAACGCGCAGGCCTTGTCCGCCCACTCGCGCAGCGCCGGCGCCTGCCGCAGCACCGGCACTGCGGCGTGGGTCATGGTCAGCGGGCAGCTGCTGCCGGGTTCGGCCTGGTAGTGCAGGTAACTCAGCGCCGCCCGCGCCACGTGCGCGCCGGGCTGCGGCCGGGCCCACGACAGGCCGGCCACGCCGTGTGCAATCGCGGCGCCCATCACCTCGTGCCAGGCGGCGTTGAAGGCGACACGGTCGATCCGATGGCCGTAGGTATCGTGCGTGCGCAGACGCGGGCGGTCGCGGTGCGCCTCGTCAGCAAGGTGTAGCAACCTGTCGCCGGCTAGCGCACCGTAGCCGGCCAGGTCGGCGGTGAAGTCGCCCGCGCCCTCGCGCGCCACCGCCTCGCGCAGACCGGCATCGTCGGCCCACAGGTCGAACGGCCCCGGCGGCGGCGGCTGGTTGTGGACGTCGTGGGTGGCGGCGTGGGCGGTCGACATCGCGGGCTCCTCCGGGGCGGGCCCATTCTGCGCGGAATTGGCAGCACTCGCGCCTGCCTGCTGCCAACACAAGTCCAACCTGCTGCGCTAGCGTCGGGCCATCGCAACCGGCACGGGAGGCAGACGATGACGACCATCCGGCATGGCGCGGCGGCCGCGCTGTGGCAATCCGCGGTGCGCGAGGCGGAAGCCCGCAGCGCAACGCCCTTGGACGAAGCGCAGGAAAGCTACCTGGTGTTCGTGCTGCTGCGGCACCAGAACGACCCCGACCTGCTGGCACGGGTGCAGGCGCTGGACTGGCTGCGCGCGCAGGAATGCAGCGGCCGCACGCGCGCGGACGCGCTGCGCGACGTGGGCGACCGCTGCCTGCTGATCGCCGGCCTGTACCCCGCGCTGGCCCAGCGCCGGCGCGTCAGCGTGGACTACTTCACCACGCTGGGCCGCGGCGCCTACCGCGATGTGGCCGAGGCCTGCCGCAACGCCTATGCCGAGCTGTTCGCGCAGTTGGCCGCGCACTACGACGCGCTGGTGCAGGTGCTGCGCGGGCTGCGCGAGGGCCCGCTGGCGCTGGCGCAGCCCGGCGTGATCCCGGCGACGCCCCTGCGCAACAGGCGCCACCTGCACTAGGCGGCCAGCCCCAGCGTGGCGGCCCCCATCGCCGCACCCACGCACCACGGCACCACCGTCCACGCCGGCCAGCTCCGCCACGCCAGCAGCGCGAAGCCCACGGCCGCGATGCCCAGGTCCACCGGCGCGCGCACGCCGCTGGTCCACACCGGGTCGATGAACGCCGCGCCCAGCAGGCCCACCACCGCCGCGTTGATGCCGGCCATCGCGCTGGCCGCGCGCGGATGCCGCACCAGCCCGCCCCACAGCGGCAGCATCGCCGCCAGCAGCAGGAACCCGGGCAGGAACACCGCCAGCAGCGCGACCAGCGCGCCGACAACCGGCGGCAGACCCAGCGGAATCACGGCGCCGAGGTAGGCCGCCAGCGAAAACATCGGCCCCGGCACCGCCTGCGCCGCGCCGTAACCGGCCAGGAAGCCATCCGGCGACACCCATCCCGGTGCCACCACCGACTGCTGCAGCAGCGGCAGCACCACGTGCCCGCCACCGAACACCAGCGCGCCGGCGCGGTAGAACGCCGCGCCCACGCCCGCCACCGTCGGCGTGGGCATCGCCGGCCACAGCACCGCCACCGCCAGCAGGCCGACGAACACCGCCAGGCAGCCCACGACCACGCCGCGCCCGTACGCCACCGTCACCCGCGCCAGCGCCGGCGCGCTTGCACGACGGCATACCCACGGCCCCAGCACGCCGCCCAGCGCGATGGCCACCAGTTGCAGCCACGCATTGCCGGTCAGGCCCACCAGCAGCGCCGCGCCCAGCGCCAGCAGCCGGCGCGGCAGGTCCGGCGCCAGCGCGCGCAGCATGCCCAGCAGGCCGTGCGCCACCACCACCACCGCCACCAGCTTCAGTCCGTGCACGGCCACTACGCCGATGCCCTGCCCCAGCTGCGGCGCCAGCAGCGCGAAGGCCAGCATCAGCAGCGCCGAGGGCAGCGTGAATCCCGCGAACGCGGCCAGCGCGCCGCGCCAGCCCGCGCGCAGCAGGCCGATGGCAAAGCCCAGCTGGCTGCTGGCCGGCCCCGGCAGGAACTGGCACACCGCCAGCAGCTGCGCGAACCGGGCCTCGTCCAGCCAGCCGCGCCGCTGCACGAAGACCTCGCGGAAATAGCCCAGGTGCGCGATCGGCCCGCCGAACGCGGTCAGTCCCAGCCGCAGGAACACGCCGAATACCTCGCGGGCATTGCCGGTGGGAGGCACCGCTGGCGGGAGATCGATGTCAGGCATGGCCTTCGCAGGACGGGCGAGGAATTGTCGCGGCGGCCACGATACCGGGCTCCCGTGCCAGTCATTGCTTCCGTCAGTCGCCTGCGGCCAGCGGCGCGCACAGGCCCTTGCCGAACTGGCCGGAGCGGTCGAAGCAGCAGATCCGGCGCTTGCCCGCGGCCAGCATGTCGCAGGCGTTGCGGATGCGGCGTTCGCGCGTCTCCGCCTGCTTGGCGGTGCCGAGCCACTGGATGAAGTCGCGCCGTGCCGCCGGCGTGATCGCCTTCCACTGCGCATGGGCGGCGGGGGCCGCGACCAGCGCCGCGCGCAGGTCCGGCGGCAGCCGGGGCTCCAACGGCCGGGCAGCCGGCGCGAGCACCAGGGCCACCGAGTCGCCGGCGACCAGGCCCGCCTTCGCCCACAGCGCGCGCGGCACCTTCAGCCAGTGGCCGCCCTCGCCATCGGGTTCCAGCGCCGCGGTGAACGCATGGCCGTCCAGCGTGCCGTCCACGTCCACCATGCCGCGCGAGGGCAGCGCCGCGCTGGCCTCCGCCGGCAACCGCAGGAAACGCCAGCTGGCGGTCTTCGGCGCCACCGGCTTGTGCAGCACGGCGCTGCAGCGGATGGAAAACGCAGGCGCGGCCATGGCCTGGTCAGCCCCGCGGCCCGTGCACGGCCGCATCGGCATGCAGCGCCTCGTTGAGGGCGTCCACGGCGATGGCCCACTCGGCGTCCTCACGCCACTCCTCGCGGAGGAACTGGCGCTGGCCCTCGTTCCAGAACGGCGCCTCCGACACCCGGACCGCGGCCGGCAGCTGGTGGTCGCGGAGGAACGCGGCCATTTCCTCCGGGCCTGCCGGCAGGCCCAACTGCTGGAACAGATGCGGCAGGCTGGGAACGGTGGTGTCCATATGCGGTACCTCCTGGGGGACAGGACGAGTATCGGTGGTCCCGCGTCAACGCGATATCACCGCCGGATCCCCGCCTCAGGCGATGGCTTCACCGGCATCACGCGCGGTCAGGTACAGCCGAAGATCGAGTTCCAGATGGTGGTAGTCCGGTTCGATGTGCGTGCACAACTGGTAGAACGCCTTGTCGTGCTCCGGCTCGCGCAGATGGGCCAGCTCGTGCACCACGATCATGCGCAGGAAGGCGGCGGGCGTGTCGCGGAACACCGACGCGATGCGGATCTCGCGGCTAGCCTTCAACCGCCCGCCGTGCACGCGCGAGACGCTGGTGTGCGTGCCCAACGCATGCTTCATCACCTGCAGCTTGCCGTCGTAGAGCACCTTGCCCAGCGGCACCGCCTTGCGCATGTGGCGATCCTTCAGCGCCTGCACGTAGTCGTACAGCTGGCCGTCGTTGCGCACCGCATGCGGCTCGGGGTACTTCGCGGCCAGCATCGGGCCCAGCCGGCCCTGCGCCAGCAGCGTCCGCGCCTGCGCCTGCAGGGCCGCGGGATAACCGGCGAGGTATTTCAGCGGGGGCGGCGGCAGCGACACGGCGTGGGCAGGCCAAGCGAGGGACGGCCGGTATCATGCCGTCGATCCCCGGCACACGACAGCGCGATGGCAAAGGCGAACCCGCTCCAGGAACAACTCATCAAGGCCGGCCTGGCCAAGAAGTCCAAGGTCGCCGCCGCCGCGCGCGAACAGCTCAAGCAGGCCAAGGCCGGCGCCGGGCCCAGCGAGATCGCGCTGGAAGCCGAACGCGCGCGCGCCGAGAAGGTGGCCCGCGACCGCGCCCTGGAGGCCGAGCGCAAGGCGCAGGCCCGCGCCGCGGAGCTGCGCGCGCAGGTGCGCCAGATCATCCAGGACAAGAAGCTGCCGCGGACCGGCGAGCTGGACTACCGCTTCACCGCCGACGGCGCCATCCGCAGCCTGCGGGTGGACGACGACCAGCGCCGCAAGCTCGCGGCCGGCGCCCTGGTCATCGCCCGCTTCGGCGACGGCTACGAACTGCTGCCGCGCGCCGCCGGCCTGCAGGTGCGCGAACGCGATGCCGACGCCATCGTGCTGGACCACGGCCTGCCCACCGACACCGCGGCCGAGACCTCCTCCGAGGACGACGCCTACTACGCGCAGTTCCAGGTGCCCGACGACCTGATGTGGTGACGTGGGGCTTGGCACGCCAGCCGATGCGTCCCGTGCGTCCTCGCGCGCCGGTGGTGGCAAGGCGCGTGGTCGGCTACGCTCGGGCCACCATCCGACGGGGTCGCTGCCTATGGACGACAACATCGCCGGCCTGTTGAGCAGCATCGTGTCCGGCCTTGTCGGCGTGATCGCCGGTGGCCTGGTCAGCTGGTATGCCAACCAGCGCAAGCAGCGGCTGCAGAACACGCTGGAGCTCCAGCGCGAATGGCAGGGCGAAGGCATGGCGATCGTGCGGATGAAGGCCGACCGGCTGATCCGCAGCCATCCGGGCAAGGACCTGCTTCACATGGAGCTGCAGGAAACCCCGGAAAACTATTCCAACCTGCTGCGCCTGCTGACCTTCTACCAGCGGCTGTACATGCTGATCCGCTACCGGCAAGTCACGGCCGCGCTTGTGCCAGACCTGTTCGGCCGCGAATTCACGTGGTGGCACGTCAACTGCTTCCGCGACCGCCTGCCCGACGCCTGGATCATGCGCAAGGACTGGATGGCCCTGCACGACTGGCTGCAGATGCACGCGGACCCGGCGCAGCGGCAGGCATGGAACGACGCCGCGGAGCGCGCGCGCAAGCATCGGGAAGTACCGGTGGACAGCGGCGCCTGAGACCACGGCCCGCGCGGATGCGACGGGTCAATACCAGATCGCCATCGGCAGCCCGGTCCCGTCCCGTTCCGGCGGGGTAGGCAGCGTCGCGGCCTCGCCGGCCGCAATGCGCTCCGCCACGTGCAGCGCCACCGTGGCGTCCAGCACGTCATCCGGCGCGGCCTCGCTGCGCGGCACGGCCTGCAGCAGCGCCTGCACCGCGCCCTCACCGAACAGCGGCGCGAGCAGCGCGATGCGCCGGGCGTGGCCATCCCCGGTCTTCTTCCCGGCAACCAACCCATAGCCGGGGCCACCGGCCAGCGCGGCGAACGCCACTTCCGGATGGATTTCGCGGACACGCGCGCGGGCCCGCGGGTCCGCCTGCAGCAGCGCGTCCCACGCGCGGATCTTCGGCAGGAGGGCGAACGACTGCGCGCCGAAGCCCCGGCCGTCGATGGCCCGGTGCAGGCGCGAGGCCTCCGGCTGCGAGGCGGTGTGCAGCACGCCGCGCACCGGCGAGGAAAAGATGCTGCTGGCGCGCCGGCCACCCACGAAGCGGCGCGCCTCGACATCGGCCTTCCGCCGCCCGGACGGCGGAAGGCCGATGGGCATATCCACCGCGATCACACCCGCATCCGCATGGGCATCGAACAGCGCCTGCGCACCCGGATACAGCCGGTAGGCCAGCGCGGCGCCATCCCGCCACACCGCGATCCAGCCGCTCTTGGCGCCATCGACGCCGAGGCATGGCAGGCGCTGCGCCGATGGCTCCATCGGGGCTTACTTCCGCTGCGGGTTGAACAGCGTCTCGAATTTCTTCTGGTCGAGGCCGGAGGTCATGTCGGTCACGGCCTTCTGCACGTCGGGATGGCTCATCAGGCCTTCCATCGCCACGCCGCCCAGGGTCTCGAAGGCCTTGCCCAGCGACTCCGTGCCTTCGTACTTCACCGTGTTGAACGTCTCGGTGCCACAGGCGTCCGTCATCAGCTTCTCGAAGACCGCGGTGGCACGCGCGGTGGTGGCCTTGCGCTTGTCGTCGGGCACGGTGGCCAGCTCGCGGGCCATCGGGTGCGAGGCCATCGCCACGAAGATCCACTGCACCAGCGCCTCGCGGTCCTGCGGCGTGGTCGACTGGACCAGGCAAGAGGCCAGCTGGGTCTGGTGTTCGCCCGCCAGCGCGCGCGGTGTGCACAGCAAGGACAGCGCCGCCAGCGCCAGCGTCGGACCCACAAGCTTCATACGTCCCCTTTCGATTTGCCTGATTGGAAGCCTTGGAGTCTCGCGGCCTAGCCGGGACAGGGCAAGTCCCGATGGTCCCCGCCCATGGCGATTTACCACGCGCCACGCACCTGTGCGCGATGGCGTTCGATCAGCGGTAGGCGTTGCAGGGCGCCTGGTTGAGGCGCGCCACCATGGCCAGCGCCATGCGATACCCCAGGTAGACGCTGGCCGGATTGATCCTGGCCGCCTGGTCTTCGCGGCGGTGCAAGACGCGCATCCAGTGCCGGTCCAGCCCGTGGATGGTCACCGCGGGGATGGTCCGTGCAACGAAGGCGCTGGAATCCGAATTGGCGCGCCCCAGCGCGGCATGCTGGAACGGAATGTCCATCTCCTTCGCCACGTCGACCGCCAGCTTCAGCAGCGGGCGGGTGGACATGTTGTCGGCCACCTGCGGCCGGGCCAGGCCCAGGCTGTCGATGTTCACCATGCCGCAGTAGGTGGGCAGGCGGTCTTCCGGGATGGCGTTGGCCATCGCGCGGGAGCCCACCAAGCCCTCCTCCTCGCGGCCGAACGCCACGAACACCAGCGTCTTCTCCAGCGCCACGTCGCGCAGCGTCTGGTACAGCCGCGCCGCCGCCACCTGGCCGGTCCAGTTGTCCACCGCGCCGCAGCCGTCGCCGGTCTTGTCGTAGTGGGCGCCGATGACGATGGTGTCCGGCGACCGGCCCGGCTTCACCAGCACCAGGTTCTCCACGCCGCCGCGGTCGCTGAAACGCTCCACGCGCAGGTCCGCCGGGTTGGCGCCCATGCGCTCGTACAGCGCGCGCACCGCGGCCTGCCGCTGCGCGTTGTCGCAGGGCACCGCCAGCACGTCCTGCGCGATGTCGTCCGGCGTGGCCATGGGCGGCCCCGCGCGGTCGGCGGGACCCGCCATCGCCGACGTCAGCGGCAGCAGCAGCGCCAGCAGGGCGGGCGCCAGCAGGTGGGAACGGTCGGGATGGGCCAAGGCGTGTTCCTTCAGGCAGGCGGAAGCGCGCATCCTGCGGTATCCGCCCGCCCGCTGGGAAGCGCGCGGCGCTACACCTGCACCGTCTTCCAGCGCCCGCGGCTGAACAGCCACAGGGTGAACAGGCCCACCGCGGTTTCGGACACGAACACCGCCCAGAACACGCCCGAATGCCCCAACTGCAGGTGCAGCGCCAGCAGCCAGGCCAGCGGGATCTGGATCAGCCAGAAGAACACCACGTTGATCCACGTGGGCGTGGCGGTATCACCGGCGCCGTTGAAGGCCTGCACGCTGACCATCCACCAGCCGTACACGAACAGCGAGTACGACAGGATGCGCAACCACTCGGCACCGATCGCCACCACCTGCGCATCGCTGCTGAACACGCCCACCAGCTCGCGCGGCAGCAGGAAGAACACCAGCGCGATGCACAGCAGGTAGCCCATGTTGTAGCGGCCGATCTGCCACACCGACGCCTCGGCGCGCTCCGGCTGTTGCGCGCCCAGGTTCTGCCCCACCAGCGTGGCGGCGGCATTGGACATGCCCCAGGCCGGCATCATGGTGAACATCATCACGCGGATGGCAATCGTGGCGCCGGCCACCGCCTCGCTGCCGATGCTGGCCAGGATGCGCATCAGGAAGATCCACGAGGTCATCGCCACGATCATCTGGCCCACGCCGCCCAGCGAGGTGCGCACGATCCGCCACGCCACGCCCGCGCGCCACGCCAGCTGCGCCGCTTGCAGGCGGATGTGCTTGCCGCCGTGGAACAGGAGCCACAGCTGCAGCAGCACGCCGGCGCCACGGCCGATGGTGGTGGCGATGGCCGCGCCCTCCACGCCGAAGCCCGGCACCGGGCCCCAGCCGAAGATCAGCAGCGGGTCCAGCAGGATGTTCAGCCCATTGGCCACCCACAGCACGCGCATGGCGATGGCGGCGTCGCCGGCGCCGCGGAAGATCGCATTGATCACGAACAGCAGCAGGATCACCACGTTGCCGCCCAGCATCCACTGCATGTAGCCCACGCCGTGTTGCAGCGTCCACGCGTCCGCGCCCATCAGCGCCAGCAGCTCGCGCGCCCACACGATGCCGGCGACGGCGAACGGCACCGACGCCAGCACCGCGATCCACAGCGCTTGCGCCGCGGTGACCGAGGCTTCCTCCGACGCGCCCTCGCCCACCCGTCGCGCCACCAACGCGGTGATGCCCATCGCCAGGCCCATCGCGATGGAATAGAGCAGGAACAGGTAGCTCTCGGTCAGGCCCACCGTGGCCACCGCCGACGGCCCCAACTGGCCCACGAAGAAGATGTCCACCACCGCGAAGGTGGACTCCAGCACCAGCTCCAGCACCATCGGCACCGCCAGCAGGAACACCGCCCGCCGCAGCGGGATGCGCGTGTAGTCGGCGCTGGTGCCGCGGACGGCATCGCGCAGGCCGGCCCAGAGCGAGTCGGGCGGCGCGGCGGGGGGCGTGTCGGGCGAGGGCGTCGGCTGCATGGCGGGCTCCGGGACTGGGGGCGATGCTGGTGACGACGGTTGGCGGGGTGGGATTTCGACAGGGATCGAGCCAAACGATCAGACGCCGATCTAGATCGCTTCCTGACGCCACCCGGAAACGGCATCAGACGTCATCGCGGGACGACATAATGGATCGGCGCCGCGAGAGGCGTGAAAGGACTCGGCTCTTCCGGATAGAGGTCTTGCCAGTCCGGCAACTCATGAAGAAGCGCCCAAGCAGCGATGGAAGCAAGCATGGCATCGCGCTCGTGCTCAGAATTTGCGGCAACGGCTTGTGTCGAAGAACACATCCAGCGCAGCGCTTTGGGATGAGCTTCCGTCAACGGCAACCCCGGGTAGATCTCTCGAAGCATGACCGCTGCAAGCAGCCCTTGGGCCAGACATGCACCCCGCAATGAATTCATGTCTTGGACGGTGCCTGCAGGGTGCGGCGCACCAGCACGGCCAATTGCGGCCCGCACGACAAGATCGGCATTCCTAGCACCAGTCCGCGACCAAAACAGTGGCGCATCGATTCCTGCTGCCGCTAGAACGCCGTTAGAAGGAATCGCGGAGAGCGCAGCTTGAACGGCAGCATGGGCGCTATTTGAAAGACCGGATGCCACAGGTTTCAACGGCATCGTCGCGGAGTCGGGAGTGATACACCAACCGAAGTTCCCGTGGCCGCCAGGGTCAAAGCCAACGATGTAGATCATGTGCCCCTCAGTCAACGGCAAGACTGATCGCAGCCAAGCCTTGGCATCTGAAATGAAAAGAACCTAATTGGCCCGGCACGTGTAGTAGCGATGATCGCCATCCAACGCCTGCTGCCACCCGTTCGCAATCCGCAGCATCACCAACCCGCCCATGCAAGCAACGCCGTAGCGCTTGGCCTCCTCGGTGCCATGGGCCGGCACGCTAAGGACTTTGGCGGACGGCTGCGGCCGACCCTGGAGGCGGGCGAAACTCTGTTTGAGCCGTGCGTCGCTCTGCTCGCAGTGATCGCGCAGCAGGTACGCATACGGGTTGTAGGGGTTCATCCGGGTGATGAGGCTACAGTCACTCGGCTGCGCATAGGACACATCGCCGTAGCGCTTGGCCTGCGCGGCGGCGGTGGATGGCAGTGCCAACAGCGCAGCCATCAGCATTCCGACCGGAACGGTCGCACATCGAGCGTGGCGATGAATTGCTTTCAGACCCCTATCCCCCCTCTCAACTGATAAGTGAACCTGACCCCGTTTTCTTTGGGACGAATTGTTAGGGGGCAGGCGCCGGATCTTGTAAGACGAAATCCACAAACTTCACGCCCGGATACCTTGCGCGAAGAACGACAAGAAGCTTGTCCTTCATTGAAACAATAGAATCAGATGTTCTGTCTACGTGCCAGATCATGTCGCTTGTGAGGCGTTCCAACTTCTTGAACAGGGGCTGGCCTAGGGCTTCCAGCAGTTCGGAGCCTCCGTAGCTCGCCCCATCGAGAAAGCCCGCACTGCTCAAGCGCGGTTGTACCTCATTGAGAATGATCTCAGAGCGGGCATTGATTGCACGGATAGCTTCAATGTAACGGCGCTCCTCGATGGACAAATCAAACAGCAGCTGTTGCTCATTTGGATTGTCTAGAAAGTTCAGAGAACCGAAGTCAAACCTGAGAGATCCTGTCTCATATGGCAGCGAAGCTTGAATAGCTAGATGCCTGCCTGGATGGTCACGATGTGGGTTCACATGGTCGTGTTGATACAGTCGAAGCGTGTTCGCTTGCTGCATCATTACAAAAAGAGCTTGATTTGCAGCGGCGATATTTGCCCGACGAGAATCGTTGCTCTTTTCTACGGCTTGTAGCTTAAAAGCTGCCCACGCGCCGCCGAAAGAAGCGATCAATGTTGCTACTGGGTTGAGCCAGTCGATCACGATAGTCTCCAGTGCCCCCTAACGCCTGAGTCAAGCCGCGCCGCGAAGCGGTGTCGGCTTGAATGAATTGTTAGGCCTACGATTCATGAAATCCATGCCTCACAGGTCGCCGGCCTCTGCACCCACCCTGTCGCTGTTCTATCAAAAACAAGTGTTTCACCGTAGCCGCACAAAGAGCCGCAAACCATAGAAAAATTCAGGGCAGCAACTGTTTTTGTCTGATCAAAAGCTATGGAAGAGAGGCTGATGAGACCAACAGGGCGGCCCTCTTCAATCATTCCGTTGATCATCTTCGGATCTGACGTGAGCCAGAAGCGAGAGTTGATGAAGTGCAATCTTGGGTTGGAGATGGCCCCGACAACTTTAGATCGTGGTGCAAAGGCTAATGATGAGGTCTTAGCTTCTTGGCTGTTGGCGCAATCCTCAAGCTTCTTCAGCTCCATCTCTGGGAGTGAGTGCGTCTTTTTAGAAACGTAGATTGAATTTCCTCTTTCGTTCCTATCGAGCCAGTTCTGCAGCACAGCGCGGAAGATCGCCAACGAATCTTCGTCTTGAGACTTTGTCTCCGATTCTCTGAGATCCCCGTGAGCCGTACAGCCGCTGAGCAGGATAAAAATCGAAAGTGCAAATGCTTTCATCGTGCTTCGCATGCTGCGCCTCGTAGGCCTAACTAGTAATTAGTCCTGATTTTCGGAGCATAGCAATCGAAAACAGCTCCGCTTCGGAAACTATCCCAACCTGCCCCCCAACCCCGACACCCGCCCCGCGTGCCGTGCCAACGCCGCGGCAATCACCTCCGCGCTCCCTGCCAGATGCAACGCAGTCCGGGCGCGGGTCAGGCCGGTGTAGAGCAGTTCGCGGCTGAGCACGCGGGCGTCGCGGCGGGGCAATTGCAGCCATACGTCGTCGAATTCGCTGCCCTGCGCCTTGTGGACGGTCATGGCGAAGGCGGATTCGTGCGCGGGCAGCGCGGCAGGGTGGAAGGCGCGCGGGCCGTCGGCGCCGGGGAACCAGGCCAGCAGCGTGCCGTCGGCGTCGGGCAGGCAGACGCCCACGTCGCCGTTGAACAGGCCGTGGCGGTAGCTGTTCTCGGTGACCAGCAGCAGGCGGCCGGGGAACCACGCGGGCGGGCTGCCGATGCGGCGGCCGGAAAGCTGCGCCTCGATGCGGGCGTTGAGGCCGCGCGCGCCCTGCGGGCCGTTGCGCAGCGCGGTGAGCAGGCGCAGGCGGGGGGCGCGGGCCAGGGCCTCGGCCGGGTCGGTGGTGGCGGCCAGCGCGCGGAAATGCGCCAGCAGGTCCACGCCGGGCGCGGCCAGCGGGTCGGCGGCGGCGTCGTTGAAGTGGACGTTGCTGAGCCCGCCGCCACGCAGCAGGGCGAGGGTTTCGGCGGCATCGCCACGGCGCACGGCGTCGGCCAGCGGGGCCAGCGCCAGGGTGTCGCTCTGCCGCCAGCCGCGGGTGAGGTGGACGCGGTGGCCGTGCAGGGCGGGCGTTGCGGACGGCGCGGGGAACAGCGGCAGCGTGGCCTGCGGCGTGTCCTCCGCCGTGGACGGCGGTGGTTCGCCCAGCAGCGGCGCCAGCGCGGCGGCATCGTCCGCACGCAGCGCGGTGCCGTCGCCGGCGGCGCGCAGGATGCCGGCCAGCACGTCGCCGGCTTCCACCGAGGGCAGCTGGTCCGGGTCGCCCAGCAGGAGCAGCTGCGCGCCGTCGGGCACGGCTTCGGCCAGCTTGCACATCAGCGGCAGGTCCACCATGGAGGCTTCGTCCACCACCACGATGTCGAATGGCAGCGGATGGCCGGCGTGGTGGCGGAAGTCCGGGCGGTCCGGCAGCACGCCCAGCAGGCGGTGCAGGGTGCTGGCGGTGGCGGGCAGCGCGGCCAGTACGGCGGCGTCCACGGCCAGCGCGGCCATGCGCTGCACGGCGGCGCGCAGGCTTTCGGCCATGCGGTCGGCGGCGCGGCCGGTGGGCGCGGCCAAGGCAATCCGCGGCGGCGCATGGCCGGCCTGCATCGCCTGCGCCACCCGCAGCGCCAGCAGCCGCGCGATGGTGGTGGTCTTGCCGGTGCCGGGCCCGCCGGTGACCAGCAGCAGCGCGCGACGCAGGGCCAACGCGGCGGCGCGGGCCTGGGCGTCGCCGGCGGCGGCGTCGGGGAAGAGCCGGGCGAACAGCGGGGCGAGGTGGGCGATGGCGCCTGGACCTTCGTCGCCGGGCGGGCTGGCGTCGCGTTGTGCGACGCATGGCGCCGTCGTGGGAGAGCGATCCCCGCCTGCGCGGGAATGACGGGCAGAAGCCAGATCATCGTCAGCCGGGCCGCAGGGCACGTCGCTTGCGAGCTGCCGCAGGCGCTGCGCGAGGCGGCGCTCGTATTCGCGGTAGCGGCGCAGGTACAGCAGGCTTTCGCCGTCGGCCAGGCGTTCGAACACCAGCGGCGCGGCGGCGGCCGGCGCATCGGGGGCGTCGGGCGTGGCGACGAGCGGCGAGGCGATGAGCTGCGCCACCCATGCGTCGACAGCGGGCCATGGCAGGTCGGCATCCACCACCCGCCGCGGACGCGCGGGGTCGAAACCGGCGTGGCCCTGCGACACCGCCAGCGAGGCCAGCGCGGCGGCGGCCAGCACGGCGTCCGGCGTGGCCGGCTCCAGCCGGCGCAGGGTGTTCGCCAGCGCGTCGTCCAGCGGGCGCAATGCGCCGAGGCGGTGGAGTTCCCGCAGCAGGCTCATGGCGTGCCTCCCGCGTGGCCGAACAGCGCGTCCAGCGCGTGCACCAGCTCGGGCGCGAAGCGCTGCGCGTGGATGCCGGGCGAGGCGTCGCTGGCGGCGTCGAGGCCGCGGCAGAACACGTAGCGGATGCCGCCGAAGTCGCGCGCGTAGTCGTAGCCGCCACCGGCCGCGGCATCGCCCAGGCGGAAGCGCAGCCAGCGGTGCAGCGCCAGCGTGTAGATCAGGGCCTGCAGGTCGTATTCGCTGTGCGCCATGGCGCGCTGCAGGGCCGCGGCGTCGTAGCCCGGCAGGCGGTTGGACTTGTAGTCCAGCACGTACCAGCGGCCGTCGTGGCGGTAGGTGAGGTCGATCAGGCCGGTCATCAGGCCTTCCAGCTGGTGGCGCAGGCCGAAGCGGTCGCGCTCGCGCACCACGCCGTGCGCATGCAGCAGCGCCAGCAGCGCGTCCACGCGCGTGGGCTGCAGGGCGAACTGGAATTCCAGCTCCGCGCGGCGGTCGTCGGCGGGGACGTCGCACAGGCGCACGCCCTCCGGCAGCGCGACGGTCAGCGTGTGGCCCACCAGCCGCGTGGTCAGCGCCACGCCGTCGGCCAGCGCGTCTTCGCCGTAGCCTTCCGCACCCAGCGCCTCGGCGATGACGCGGGCCTCGTCGGCGGGCGCGGGCGCGCCGTCCCGCCAAGCGCGCCAGGCGGCGAAGTCGGCGTGTTCCAGCGCGGCGTGCAGCGCCACGCCGTAGCGGTTGCCGGCGAAGCGTGCGTCGAACACCTCCGCTTCGGCCGACACGTCATCGGTGGCCTCGCCCGCCTCGGGCTCGTCCGTGCCGCCGGGCGCGGGCAGGGTGGCGGCGCTGCTGGCATCGCCACCTTCCGCCTTCGCCAACTGGCTGAAGCTGTACACCCACCAGTCGTTGCGCAGCACGCGCGACGGGATGCGCGCGGGCGGCACCGCGCTGTCCTGCGCAGCCGGCAGGCGCGGCAGGTCCGCGGGCGGCACCGCGCCATCGAACGCGACGCCGGCCGCACGCAGCGCCTCGACATCGCCCAGCATCGGCGCCAGCGGGGTCTTGCCCGCGTTGTAGAACGGGCCGGTTGCCAGCCACAGCGCGTGTTCGGCGCGGGTCAGGCCGACGTAGAGCAGGCGCGCGTCCTCGGCCTGCCGTTCTTGCAGCCAGGCGGTCTTCGCTTCCGGCCAGCCGGCCTCGGGCAGCGCCTCCAGCTTCCAGTGCAGGCGACGGCCGGCGTCGGCGTCGTGCACGGTGCAATGGCGGCCGGGATCGGGCGCTTTGCCGCCGATGCCGACGAAGGGCAGGAACACCAGCGGGTATTCCAGACCTTTGCTCTTGTGCAGGGTGACGATCTGCACGCGGCGGGCATCCGACTCCAGCCGCAGCAGCTGCGTCTCGTCGTTGGGATCGGCCTCGGCGATGCGACGCGCCAGCCAGTCCACCAGCCCGTGCAGGCCCAGCGCGGTGCGCTGCGCCTCCTGCAGCGCTTCGGCCAACTGCTGGAAATTGCTGACGCGGCGCTCGCCGTCCAGCAGGCCCAGCAGGCGGTCGGCCTGGGCGGTACACAACTCTGTCACCAGCGCCAGCGGGCCGCCGACGCGCAGGCGGTCGCGCCAGTGTTGCGCCTGCAGTTGCCAGCGGCGGTGCACCTCGCCGTCGCGGTCCAGCGCGTCAATGGCGGCGGCGTCCTCGCCCACCAGCACCGTGGCCAGCGCGGCGCGCAGGCGGCCGTCGTCGCCCCCGTGCAGCAGCGCCAGCAGCAGCACGTGCAGCTCGCGCGCCTCGTCGGTGGCGAACAGGCTCTGCTTGCCGGCTGCCACTGCCGGGATGCCGGCCAGCGCCAGCGCGCGTTGCACCTGCGTGGCCTCGCGGTGGGTGCGCACCAGCACGGCGATGTCGCCCGGCTGCACCGGGCGCAGCGCGTCCTTGTCTTTCAGCAGCGCGCGGCCGGCGCGCGCATCCGTCAGCACGCGATGGATGGCGGCGACGCAGGCGCGGGTGGCGAGGTCGCGCGCGTCCGCCGCGCGCCAGGTGGTCTTCGCCTTGCCCTTGGCGTCCACGCCGTCGGGCGGCGGCGCCTGCCACACGGTCAAGGCCGGCGCGGGTGCGCCGTCGTGCAGGTAGTCGTCGTCGCCGCGCTTGCCGCCGGGTTCGACGGGGTGGAAGACGATGTTGTCATCGATGAAAGCCGCTTCGCCGGCCTGCCGGTACAGCGCCGCCACCGCGTCCAGCACCGCCGGCCGCGAGCGGAAGTTGTGCGCCAGCGCCGGCGCGTCGGTGGCCTCCTTGCCGGCGGCCAGGTAGGTGTACACGTCGCCACCGCGGAAGCCGTAGATGGCCTGCTTGGGATCGCCGATCAGGAACAGCGCGGGGGCGTCGCTGCCGCTGCCGAACACGCGGTCGAAGATGCGCCACTGGCGCGCGTCGGTGTCCTGGAATTCGTCCACCAGCGCCACCGCGTACTGCGTGCGCAGCTGGCGGGTCAGCGCGTCAGCCTGCGGCCCTTCCAATGCGTCGGCGACACCGCGGATCAGGTCGTCGTAGCCCTGCACGCGGCGCTGCCGCTTGAGCAGCGCCATGCGGTCGCGCGCATCGTCGCGGAGGCGGTGCAGGAGGGCGGCGCGGCGGCGGGCCACATACCCCTCGTACGCCTGCACGGCCTCGACGTAAGTCACGATGGCGTCGCACAGCGGCGAGTCCGGCAGCATCGCTTCCTTGCCCTTGTTCGCCTTGGCGCGCATGGCGGCGGCGGTGAGGCGCTCGATCTTCGAATCCAGTGGCGCGTCGAACGCGCCCGCCTCGCACCACGCCGTCCACGCCGACCACAGGGGTTCGATCCAGTCGAGCTTGTAGCTCTGGCCGTTGAGCACCTTGCCATCGAGGGCAGCACGCAGCGCCTCGAGGAAATCCGCACCGTGCGCGCGAAAGGCCTCGGCCAGCACCCGGCCCGCCGCGAGGACGCGCGACAGGGGATCCTCCGCCAGCGGCCCCGCCGGCGGCCGCAGCACCGGCACCTCCAGCAGATCGCGCAAGTCCTTCGCCAGCTCGACATGGCCCTGCCGCCACAGCGCCAGCAGATCGTCGACGCCAGCGGCGTCCTGCGCATGCACGCGCCAGAGGTCGGCGGCCACCTGCTCACGCAGGTCGCGGTCGTTGGCCAGCAGCTCCGGCACGTCGAAGCCCTGCCCGGCATCCAGCGCGTGCTCGCGCAGCACCCGTGCGCAGAAGCCGTGGATGGTGAAGATGGCGGCCAGATCGATGTCCACCGTGGCCTGGCGCAGGCGGCGGCGCAGCGCGTCGTCGGACTCGACGCCACGGGCGCGCTGTTGCGCCAGCAGCTGGTGGGTCAGCACGGCCTCGGGCGGGGCCTCCTCGGCGGGCGGCGCGTCCAGCAGGGCCAGCGTCAGCTGCAGGCGCTCGCGGATGCGCTTGCGCAGTTCCTGCGTGGCTGCCTCGGTGAAGGTGACGGCGAGGATCTGGCCGACGCGCAGGCCGCGCTCCACCACCAGCCGGGTGACCAGCGTGGCCAATGTGTAGGTTTTGCCGGTGCCGGCGCTGGCCTCGATGCGCTGCACGCCCTGCAGCGGAACGGCGAGGTACGGATCGCGCGTGCTCACGCGGCATCCTCCGCGTCGTCGTCCGGCAGCGCCGCGTCGCCAATCTCGATGGGTGCCGGATGGCCGTGCACCACGGCGCCGAAGACCAGGCCCGCGGTGTGCGCGAACGCGCGCAGGGCAGCGGCGTCCGCAAATGGATCGCGACCCCGCAACGCCAGCCGCACGGCGTCGCCGTTGCCTTCGGCCCAGCCGCCGTTGTCGCGGCCTCGCCACTTCTTGAGGGCGTCTCGCAAACCGCCCGCGACGTCATCGCGCTGAGAGAACAACTCCCACGCGCTGTACGGCGCAAACGGCAACGGCTGCTGCAAGCCTTTGCGGCGCAGCGCCAGCAGCGTGCGCAGGGCGTCGATGGCCGCTGCCTGCGATAGGGGCGGGCGCGGGTGTGGCCCGATGCCCGCCGCATCCGTTTCGTGGAATTCGTCGAACGGAAGATCCGCGCCAGCCGCGCGCAGCAGCAGCCAGTCCAGGCCGTGGCGGATCGCGGACGGGCCATTCGGCGTGCCGAAGCGCAGGCGCGCGATGCGGTCCGCATGGACGCCCTCCAGGCGGCCGTGCACGCGCACGCCGTCGATCTCGACCGCCAGCGCCAACGCCTGCGCCGCCGCACCGCCGCGCCAGCGCCCGAACGCGTCGGCGTACGGGGCCACCTCGGCGACGATGGCATCGAGCACGCGCCGACCCAGCGGCCCGGACGGCACCAGCCCACGGGCGCGCAGCGGCGCGTACAGCGCCTCGGCCGGCGCGCCGGCCAGCAGGCGCTCGAACACCGTGCGCTGCAGTTGCGTGCGCGCCCGCCCGCGATCCGGCGCCTGCAGCGGCTCGATGTCCTCCACCGCCTCGTCCGCGTCCGGCAGCCGCAGCTGCAGGCGCTGGCGCAGGAACTGGCCGGCGGGATCCAGCAGGAACCGGCGCAGCGCGTCGAGCGGGAGGTCGTCCTCGGCCTGCGCGGGCGGTGCCAGTGCCACCGTGGCGTCCATCCACGGCGGCAGCGCGCGGCGTGCGCCCGCCAGGCGGCCGGCGGCGGGATGCCAAGGGGCGCGGTAGCTGAAGACGCGCGGATCGGGCTGGCCGTCGGCATCGACGGCGCCGAACGCGTTCGGCGAGAACGGCTGCAGCGGATGCGCCAGCACCAGCGCCTTGCGCGCGGCATCCGCGTCCGCGTGTTGCGCGGCGGCGGCGGCCAGCAGGTCCGTCACCAGCGTGGACGGCTCGCGCGGGCTGCCGTCGCGCGGGTCGGCGCCCAGCCAGCTGACATGGAACACGTCCTGCGCGGACGTCAGCAATTGCAGCAGCAGGTAGCGGTCGTCGTCGCGGTTGGAGCGATCGCCGCGGCGGCGGCGGTCGGTGCCCAGCTCGGCGGTGAGGCGGTTGAGCCCGGCGGCGGGGTCGCGGCGCGGGAAGTCGCCGTCGTTCATGCCCAGCAGGCAGATGACCCGGAACGGCAGCAGCCGCATCGGCACCATCCGCGCGAAGCTGACGCCGCCGGTGAGCAGCGGCGCGCGGGTGTCGGCATCGCCCAGTACTTGCGCGAAGTGCGCGCGCACCACCTCCGCCGGCACCGGGGCGTCCACGCCGGCGCGGGCGGCATCGCGGGCGAAGCCGTCCACCAGCGTGCGCAGGCGGTCCAGCGCGCGCTGCGTGGTCGCGGCGGACGGCGGCCGCGGCAGCAGCGCGTCGAGCAGCTGCAGCAGGCGTTCGCGCCACTGGGCCGGCGGCATCGCTTCGGCCAGCAGGCGTTCGTGCCGCGCCAGCACCCGCAGCAGCCGCAGCAGCGCGTCCAGTGCCGACAGCGCGCCGCCTTCCAGCTGCGGCCACGGCGCCACGCCCGCCACGTCGTCGTCGCTGCCGGTTGCATGGCCCAGCAGCAGGCGGTCCAGCGCGAACTGCCAGGTGTAGGCGGCATCGGCCGGCGCGCCGTGGCGGGCGCGGTGGCCGGCATCCAGCCCCCAGCGCGCGCCGGCCGCATGCAG